>NZ_JAPCIT010000008.1:0-238886 GCF_027707385.1 Aeromonas sp. QDB54
TGTAAGCGCGGCGACGTGTTGAGCTAACCCATACTAATTACCCGTGAGGCTTAACCATACAACACCCAAGAAGTGTTTCGAGCCTTGTAGCGAATGAGTGAACTACTAATTCAGTGATAATGACCGCGTCATTATTCACGTCAGCTTTCTAGATTAAGAATTTGCCTGGCGGCCATAGCGCCGTGGAACCACCTGAACCCATGCCGAACTCAGAAGTGAAACGCGGTAGCGCCGATGGTAGTGTGGCATTCGCCATGCGAGAGTAGGACACTGCCAGGCACCCAATTAAACGGTGATGTGAAAACACATGACTGGCTGCGAGGATGACACCTCATAGAAGCGGCAGACAATTTAGCAAAAAGCTAACCAGACAGCGGAGCGGTAGTTCAGTCGGTTAGAATACCGGCCTGTCACGCCGGGGGTCGCGGGTTCGAGTCCCGTCCGCTCCGCCACTACTTAAGAAGCCCAGTCTAACGACTGGGCTTTTTTTCGTTTTCGACACCGCACTCCTTTTCCCTCACCTCAACACCACCATCATCCGATCATCGCCCCTGAGAGAGGTTGCCGCTATAATGGCCGCCCTCAAGCAAGGTGGTGGTATGAAAGCAGAGTATCTACAGCGATTCGGGGGCATAGCCCGTCTTTATGGTCAGAGTGCGCTGCGCTCCTTCAGCCAGGCGAAAGTCTGTGTGGTCGGGATAGGCGGCGTCGGCTCCTGGGCGGCCGAGGCGCTGGCTCGGGCCGGCATCAACCAGATCACCCTGATCGACATGGACGACATCTGTATCACCAACACCAATCGCCAGATCCATGCCATGCAGGGGACGGTCGGCCGTCTCAAGACGGAGGTGATGGCCGAGCGCATCCGTGCCATCAATCCGGATTGCGAGGTGATCGAGGTGGATGACTTCGTCACCGCCGACAACCTGGCCGAGCACATCAAGCGGGAGTTTGACTATGTGGTGGATGCCATCGACTCGGTCAAGGCCAAGGTGGCGCTGATTGCTTTCTGCAAGCGCAACAAGATTCCGGTGATCGTGGCGGGTGGCGCCGGCGGGCAGATGGACCCGACCCAGATCACCGTGGCCGATCTGGCCAAGACCATTCAGGATCCGCTGGCCGCGAAGGTGCGCTCCGACCTGCGGCGGCTGCACAACTTCAGCAAGAATCCGGCGCGCAAGTTCGGGGTGGAGTGCGTCTTTTCAACCGAGCAGCTGAGTTATCCGGATGGCAATGGCGGCACCTGCCAAGCCAAGGCGGCCAGTGACGGCAATATGAAGATGGATTGCGCCTCTGGCTTTGGCGCCGTGACGCCGGTGACGGCCACCTTTGGCTTGGTCGCGGCCTCCCGGGTATTGAAGAAGATTACCGAGCGGGGAGCTCGTGCCGAGAGAGAGGCCGGGAATGAAGAGGCAGAGTCGATTGGCGAAGCCTGATCGACCACAGAACAAGGCGGGTTAGATTGCCTGTTCCCGGATCGCCAACACGATAGCTCTGAGCCCGTTGCCTCGCGACGGGCTCAAGTGTTTCTCAAGTCCCAGTTCGGTGAAATAGCCCTCCATGTCGAAGGACTGGATCGCCGCTGCGGGTTGGTGGTTGAGCGCCGCCAGCACGATGACGATAAGGCCCCGCACGATGCGGGCATCGGAATCGCAGGCAAAATGCCAGTTACCATCCTCGCTCTTCTCCCCCTTCAGCCAGGCCTGGCTTTCACATCCCTTGAGGCGAAATGCCGCCTGCTGCCATTCACCGGGCAGGGCAGGCAGCTGTTTGCCGAGCTGGATGATGAGCCGGTACTGGTTTTCCCAACCGTTTGCTGCGGCAAACTGCTGACGGATACTATTTGCGTCGGGCTCAACGCCTATCCGGGTATAGGTTGCGAGGCTGTTCATTGGATTGTCTGCCTTAGAAGAAGTCACTGAGTTTGTGCAGGGCGGCCAGCAGGGCGTCGACATCGTCCCGATTGTTGTAGCAGGCCAGCGAGGCGCGCAGGGTACCGCCGATACCGAGCGATTCCATCAGCGGCATGGCGCAGTGATGGCCGACCCGCAGTGCGATCCCCTGCATGTCGAGCAGGGTGGCGGCGTCCTGCGGGTGGATATCCTCCAGCAGGAACGAGACCGCACCGGCGCGCTGGCCGGGTTCGCCGACCAGACGCAGCCCCGGCACCTGTTGCAGTCCGGCAACCAGATAGTCGGTCAGCGCCGCTTCATGGCTGGCCAATGAGTCCCTGTTCTGCTCCATCACAAAGTCGACGGCTGCGGCGAGGCCGATGGCGCCGGCAATATGAGGGGTGCCGGCTTCAAACTTGAAGGGGAGGGTGTTGAAGGTGGTACCGGCGAAGCTGACTTTGTCGATCATCTCTCCCCCTGCTTGCCAGGGCGGCATCCGTTCCAGCCGTTTGGTGCGGCCCCACAGCACGCCGATCCCGGTCGGGCCATAGAGCTTGTGACCGGAGAAGGCGTAGAAGTCGCAGCCGATGGCCTGCACATCCACCTCGAGATGGGCCACTGCCTGGGCGCCGTCGATCAGGGTCAGGGCCCCGACCGCCTTGGCCGCGGCCACTATCTCTTTGACTGGATTGACGGTGCCCAGGGCATTGGAGACGTGGGCCACGCTCACCAGCCGGGTGCGTGGCCCTAGCATGGCGCGATAGGCCGCCAGATCGAGATCACCCCGCTCATCGAGGGGGATGACCCGGATCACGGCGCCAGTACGCTGGGCAATCAGCTGCCAGGGGACGATGTTGGCATGGTGCTCCAGGGTGCTGAGGATGATTTCGTCCCCCGCCTTGAGTTCGCTCATGCCCCAGCTCTGGGCCACCAGATTGATCGCCTCAGTAGTGCCACGGGTCCAGATCACCTCGCGACTGTGAGGCGCATTGATAAAGCGGGAAACCGTCTCGCGGGCAGCCTCGAAGGCTCGGGTGGCGCGGCCGCTGAGGGCATGGGCGGCGCGGTGCACGTTGGCGTTGTCGGCCCGATAGTAGTGCGCGATGGCGTCCAGCACCACCTGGGATTTCTGGGTGGTGGCGGCGTTATCCAGATAGACCAGAGGGTGGCCGTTGACCTCTTGTGCCAAGGCCGGAAACTGGCTGCGCAGCCGGGCGTGCTGTTGCTGGTTCATGCTCCCCTCATATCATCTGGAAAAGTCGGCCATGATCCGGAAAATGGCGGTCAAACACAAGGCGCAGTAGCGGGATATTGCCTGCGGTTTCGGCTGCCTGCGGGATCTCTGTTACAATGCCGCCCCTCATCATAAGCCAAGAGATCCGGCCCATGAAGCTCAACCCCAATCAGAACGAAGCGGTCAAGTTTGTCTCCGGCCCTTGCCTGGTGCTGGCGGGTGCCGGATCGGGCAAGACCCGCGTCATCACCAACAAGATTGCCTATCTGGTACAGCAGTGCGGCTACAACGCGCGCAACATCGCCGCCGTCACCTTCACCAACAAGGCCGCGCGGGAGATGAAAGAACGGGTCGGCCAGACCCTGGGTCGCAAGGAGGCACGGGGGCTGATGGTCTCCACCTTCCACACCCTAGGGCTTGAGATCATCCGCCGCGAGCACAAGAGCCTGAACCTCAAGGCCAATTTTTCCCTGTTTGACGATACCGATCAGCTGGCGCTGCTGAAAGAGCTGACCGAGGCGGAGCTCGACAACGACAAGGACAAGCTCTCGGCCCTCATCAGCCAGCTCTCCAACTGGAAGAACGACCTCATCCTGCCGGCTCGCGCCATGCGCATCGCCCGCGGCCCGGAAGAAGTGTTGCTGGCCCAGCTCTATGAGCGTTACCACCGCCAGATGGTGGCCTACAACGCGCTGGATTTTGACGATCTCATCGTGATGCCGACCCTGCTGCTCAAGAGCAACGAAGAGGTCCGCATCCGCTGGCAGAACAGGATCCGTTATCTGCTGGTCGACGAATATCAGGACACCAACACCAGCCAATACGAGCTGGTGAAGCAGATTGTCGGTGAGCGGGCCCGTTTTACCGTGGTGGGGGACGACGACCAGTCCATCTACTCCTGGCGCGGTGCCAAGCCGCAGAACCTGGTGCTGCTGAACGAAGATTTCCCCAGTCTCAAGTTGATCAAGCTGGAGCAGAACTACCGCTCCAAGCGACGTATCCTCAAGTGCGCCAACATCCTGATCGCCAACAACCCCCACGTCTATGACAAGGCACTCTTCTCCGAGCTCGACGAAGGGGTGAAGCTCAAGGTGCTGTTTGCCAAGAATGAGGAGCATGAGGCGGAGCGTATCGCCGCCGAGCTGATGGGCCACAAGTTCATGAACCGAACTCGGTTCAAGGATTACGCCATCCTCTATCGGGGCAACCATCAGTCGCGCATCTTCGAGAAGGCGCTGATGACCAACCGCATTCCCTACCGTATCTCCGGGGGCACCTCGTTTTTCTCCCGCACCGAGATCAAGGACATCATGGCCTACCTCAAGCTGCTGGTGAACCCGGACGAGGACACTGCCTTTCTGCGGGTGGTCAACCTGCCGCGCCGTGAGATAGGCCCCACTACCCTCGAAAAACTGGGCCAGTATGCCAACCAGCGCGGCAAGAGCCTGTTTGCCGCCAGCTTCGAGCTGGGGCTGGAACAACACCTCTCCGGGCGCGGTCTATCCGCTCTGCAGGCCTTCACCAACTGGCTGGTGCGGCTCGGCGATCAGGCGCTGCGCGGCAATCCGGTGGAGGCGGTGCGGGACATGATCAAGGAGATCCACTACGAGGAGTGGCTCTACGAGACCTCTCCCAGCCCGAAGGCGGCAGAGATGCGGATGCAGAATGTCTCCACCCTTTACCGCTGGATCACCGAGATGCTGGAGGGAGATGAGCTGGAGGAAGCGATGACCCTGGCTCAGGTGGTTACCCGGCTCACCCTGCGTGACATGATGGAGCGCAACGAGGGAGAGGACGAGGCAGATCAGGTGCAGCTGATGACCTTGCACGCCTCCAAGGGGCTGGAGTTTCCCTACGTCTACATGGTGGGCATGGAGGAGGGCTTGCTGCCCCACCAGACCAGCATTGACGAGGACAACGTGGAGGAGGAGCGGCGCCTAGCCTATGTGGGCATCACCCGGGCCCAGACCGAACTGACTTTTACCCTCTGCAAGGAGCGGCGCCAGTACGGCGAGTCGGTGCGGCCGGAGCCGAGTCGCTTCCTGCTGGAACTGCCTCAGGACGATCTGGAGTGGGAAAACCAGAAGAAGGTGACGGCCGAGGAGCGTCAGCAGAAGGGGCAGGTCGGGGTCGCCAACCTGAGAGCGCTGTTCAAGAAGGATTGAGTGGCGGTTAGCCGCGCTCGTTCTTGGTCTGGGTGAGCAGGGGGGTGATATCGGCTCCGGGCATGGGCGGCGAGATATAGCGCCCTTGGCCCATCAGACAACCAAGATCGATCAGTTTCTGTAGCTGTTGCTGGTTTTCGATGCCTTCCACCACCAGGGTGAAGTCCAGATCCTGGCAGATGTCGCGCATGGCACGGATGAGGGCGAGATCCTTGGGTGACTGCAGCATGCGATGAGTGAAGCTGTCATCCACCTTGATGTAGTCCACCGGGAAGTGGAACAGGGCGTTGAGGGAAGAAAACCCGGTCCCAAAGTCATCCAGACTGATCTGGATACCCTTGGCTCTCAGTTCGTGCAACGAGGTGAGGGCATCGGAGTCCTGCCGTGACAGCTCCCGCTCGTTGAACTCGAAGATCAGATAGCCGGGGGCTATCCCCTCGGATTCGATGATTTCAACCAACTTCATGATCTGTTCATGGCTGACCAGATGCTTGCCGGACAAGTTGATGGCCACCTTGAACTTGCTCTGGCCTGACAGCGGCAGCCACTCCTTCAATTGTTGGCAGGTGTGGCTCAGGATCTGGTAGTCCAGCTCCTGAATCAGGCCGCACTGCTCCGCCAGCGGGATAAAGTCGAACGCATCCTTGAGTACCCCCTCTTCGGTGATCCAGCGGGCCATCACCTCCAGCCCGGTCAGCCGACTGTCCTTGAGCCGGATCACCGGCTGGAAATAGGGGACGATGCGCCCTTCGCGCAGCGCTCTTGCCAGCATCTCTTCCGGCGAGGCCCAGGTCTGGACCGAGCACTCTTCTGAATAGCTGACGATGCGACTGCGACCGTTGCGTTTGGCCTGATACATGGCCAAGTCGGCCTGATGAAGCAGTTGGCTGATGTCGGAGGTCTGTTCCGATACACTGGCCACCCCCAGACTGACCGTGATGCCCAGCTCGTTGCCCATCAGTCGAAAAGGGTAGGAGAGGCGGCTGATGATGCGGTTGAGCACCGGGCTGATATCCTCCTCGGTCTTACTGTTGTCCAGATAGATGACGAATTCATCCCCACCTAGCCTGGCCACCATGTCGTTTTGCCTAATGCAGGTCTGCAGGCGGCGGCTCATCTCCTTGAGCAGCTGGTCACCGGCGCTGTGGCCCAGAGTGTCGTTGACCTGCTTGAAGTGGTCCACATCGATGAAGATCAGCGAAAATCCGGGCGACTTGTAGCGGTGAAAGTGGGTCATGGCATGATTGAGGTGATTCATCAGCAGGGCCCGGTTGGGCAGCTGGGTCAGCGGATCGTGCAGGGCGTCGAACTGCAGCCGGCGTTCCAGTTCCTGATGCTGCTTGAGCTGCTTTTGCAGCCTGAGGTTGGTCTGACGCAACTGCTGCAGGCGCTGGTTGATGGAATCTTCCGAGTTGATGTCGTGCAGCTGCTGGCGGATCCGCCTCAGCTCCAGCAGCAGGGTGAGCTGGCTGCGCAGGAAGTCGAGAAACAGCCGGTCATCGGTTTCCAGCGGGTGCTGCAGGCTGATGAGAAAGTGGGCGAAGTACTGCTGCTGCAGACGCAGCGGTTGGCTGTACCAGTAGAGCTGCTCCTTGTGTTGTTCCATGTTGTTGGTGCTGTGGCACAACCCGGTGATGAACTCGTCGCTGTGGGGAGGTTGCTCCGGATAGATCTTCTCGAGCCGGTGGCTGTCGATGCGCACCAGCAACATGTCCTGAATGGCCAGCATCTGGCGCAGGACTGCCTCGAGCTGGGAGAACAGCGCCTGACTGGGCAAGGTGTTGGCCAGCCGGATGATGCGGTTGATGCTCTCGATCTTCTTCTGCCAGTCAGGGTCTTTGCGGATCAGCGGCGAGGCCAGCTCCGACAGCTGGGAGCCTGCCTGGGTCTCGTTCAACCGTTTGGCCAGGCACTCCAGCAACAGGCGCAGGGTTGGCAGCTCCTTGGGCTGGCAGCAGGCCAGCAACCACTGGACCTGACCATGCTCGACCGGCAGCGAGCACCAGCCATCGGCTTCATCGAGCTGGGTCAGTTGATCGGTGATGCGCGACTCTTCCAGCCCCAGCTGCAACTTGAAGCTGTCGGATATCTGGTATTCGCATACCCACTGCAGGCCGGCTTCCGACAAGCCGAGCATGCCGAAATGCTGCAGCGGGCAGAGCTGGTTCAGCTGCTGGATCAGGGTGTCGTAATCTTTGGAAGTGGCGGCGGAGGGGGCGGGGAAATCCATAATAGCGGAGACCAACGCCAGCAAGGGAGTCGAGTAATGGGGTGCTATTGGTTGCGCTGACATGAGTAACTCCCGGTTTGCCTACCCTACAAAGAGTAGCCGGAAGTCATCAGATTGAAAGGGCCGCAAATGCGGCCCTTTCAATCACTTAGAGCTTGTCGATCATGTAGTGAATGGCGTTTTCGATCTCTTCATCGCTACAGGTGGCGCAAGTTCCTCGTGGCGGCATCACACCGGTCTTGCCTGCGAAGCCGGCAATGGCGTGTTTCTTAAGCGTTTCAATACCTTGGGCGATACGTGGTTCCCAGGCGGCCTTGTCGCCACGCTTGGGGGCACCGGCGATGCCGGCATCGTGGCAGGCGAAGCAGGCGCCCTTGAACACGGCTTCGCCGTCGCGCGGACCAGATGCCGCTGCCGCCGCAGGGGCTGCGCCTGCGGTCGCAATCCCTTCCAGATCCTTGGCGGTATAGACTTGACCGACAGGCTTGATCCGCTCGGCAATTGCCTCCGGTGACATATCATCGGCAGCAAGCACCACGCCGGACAAACTGGCGGCCGTCATCCCGACCGCCAGCAAATAGCTCAGTTTTTTCAACACGCTCATGTACTCCCAGCAGGCTTTTATTATCCCTAGAAAACGACTGGATTATAACCGAATAGTTACAGCCATTTAAACGCTTGTGTGTGAAGTGTTAAGCACTCTGCGTGCAAAGTTTCTTCGTCAGATCACAAACTGGCGAGGCAGGCCCGAAAAAAAGAAACCCGGTTTTCACCGGGTTTCATCTCACGGGAGGGCCGAAAGGCTTATTTGTCCCAGCTGAGGATCACCTTGCCGGACTGACCTGAGCGCATGGCATCGAACCCTTGCTGGAAGTCGTCGATGTGGAAGCGGTGGGTGATGATGGGGGAAAGATCCAACCCGGACTGGATCAGGCTGGCCATCTTGTACCAGGTCTCGAACATCTCACGACCGTAGATCCCTTTGATAAACAGTCCCTTGAAGATCACCTTGCCCCAGTCGATGGCCATGGTGGCGGGGGGGATGCCGAGCATGGCGATTTTGCCGCCGTGGTTCATCTTGTCGATCATGTCCTGGAAGGCACTGGGTACGCCGGACATCTCCAGCCCCACGTCGAACCCTTCGGTCATGCCGAGTTCGTTCATCACGTCGCTGAGCTGTTCCTTGGCTACGTTGACGGCGCGAGTAGCGCCCATCTTGCGGGCCAGCTCGAGCCGGTACTCGTTGACGTCGGTGATCACCACGTGGCGGGCACCTACGTGGCGGCAGACGGCGGCGGCCATGATGCCGATGGGGCCGGCGCCGGTGATCAGCACGTCTTCACCGACCAGGTCGAAGGAGAGGGCGGTGTGCACCGCGTTGCCGAACGGATCGAAGATGGCGGCCAGTTCATCGGGGACGTTGTCCGGCAGCTTGAAGGCGTTGAAGGCCGGGATCACCAGATACTCGGCGAAGGCGCCGGGGCGGTTGACGCCGACGCCTATGGTGTTGCGGCACAGGTGGGTGCGGCCGGCACGGCAGTTGCGGCAGTGGCCACAGGTGATGTGGCCCTCACCGGATACCCGGTCTCCGACCGCGAAGCCGCGCACTTCCTGGCCGATGGCGACCACTTCCCCGACGTATTCGTGGCCGACCACCATGGGCACCGGGATGGTCTTCTGTGACCATTCGTCCCAGTTGTAGATATGGATATCGGTGCCACAGATGGCGGTCTTGCGGATCTTGATCAGCAGGTCGTTGTGGCCGAGTTCGGGGGCCGGTACGTCCGTCATCCAGATGCCGACCTCTTTGTGCAGTTTGGAGAGCGCTTTCATGGTTGTTCCTTCACGATGAATGCAGAAAGAAGGGGCGCCAGGCCCCTTGATTCAAATCAGATGATGTCGAGTTCGCGGCCGATGCGGATGAAGGCATCGATGGCCTTGTCCAGTTGCTCACGGGTGTGGGCGGCGGACATCTGGGTGCGGATGCGGGCCTGGCCCTTGGGCACCACCGGGAAGGAGAAGCCCACCACGTAGATGCCGGCGGCCAGCATGCGGCTTGCCATCTCGGCGGCCAGTTTGGCGTCACCCAGCATCACCGGAATGATGGCGTGATCGGCCCCGGCCAGGGTGAAGCCGGCGGCGCTCATCCGTTCGCGGAAGTATTGGCTGTTCTCCTTGAGGCTGGAGCGCAGCGCATGCCCGTCGGCCAGCATGTCGATCACCTTGATGGTGGCGGCGACGATGGAGGGGGCCAGCGAGTTGGAGAAGAGATAGGGGCGGGAGCGCTGGCGCAACCAGTCGATCACCTCCTTCTTGCCGGAGGTGTAGCCACCGGAGGCGCCGCCGAGCGCCTTGCCCAGGGTGCCGGTGATGATGTCGACCCTGTCCATCACGCCACAGTATTCGTGGGTGCCGCGGCCGTTCTCGCCGATGAAGCCGACGGCGTGGGAGTCGTCCACCATCACCAGGGCGTCGTACTTGTCGGCAAGATCGCAGATGGATTTGAGGTCTGCAATGACGCCGTCCATGGAGAAGACGCCGTCGGTGGCGATCAGCTTGAAGCGGGCGCCGTCGGCGTCAGCCTGCTTGAGCTGGGCTTCCAGCTCGGCCATGTCGTTGTTGGCGTAGCGATAACGCTTGGTCTTGCACAGCCGTACCCCGTCGATGATGGAGGCGTGGTTGAGAGCATCGGAGATGATGGCGTCTTCGGCACCGAACAGGGTTTCGAACAGACCGCCATTGGCATCGAAGCAGGAGGAGTAGAGGATGGTGTCTTCGGTGCCGAGGAAACCCGACAGTTTCTGCTCCAGCTCCTTGTGCTGATCCTGGGTGCCGCAGATGAAACGGACCGAGGCCATGCCGAAGCCGTGGCTGTCCAGCCCCTGATGAGCCGCTGCGATCAGGTCCGGGTGGTTGGCCAGTCCCAGATAGTTGTTGGCACAGAAGTTCAGCACCTGCTCGCCGCCCACCGCAATCCGGGCCTGCTGGGCCGAGGTGATGACGCGCTCCTGCTTGTACAACCCTTCAGCCTGCACCTGCTCAAGCTGCTCGGTCAGGTGACGATAGAATCCGTTAGACATCCTCGATCCTTATTGGCTATTTCAGCTGATTATCAACAATGGGCAGTATTTTACTGCAATCTGTTGCGGTGAATTCAAATGATTGTGCTGACATTCAACAATTGTGAAACAGATCTCACCCGGCTGGTTGGGCCAGTTGACGATAGTGCTGTTCCAGCTGGCGGATCTGGTCGGCCACCTGGGGCTGCACATAGGGGCGCAGCAGGAACAGTACCCGCAAGACGCCCTGATAGAGCAACGGCTTGGTGATGCGGGTGTTGGGGGCCTGGGCAATCTGGAACGGGATCCAGCAGGTGACCACCATCTTGATGGTCTGGCCCAGATCCGGCAGATCCTCGTCGCTGACATTTATGATGCCGCCCTCGCGCAGGCTTCTGAGCAGGGCCACCACGGCGGCGCGCAACTGCTCCTGGGCCTTGAGGTATTTCTGCTGCAGCGGCTCATCGCGGCTGAGGATGTCCGGCAGATTGGCGTAGAAGAAGCGGAACTGCCACATCAGATAGAAGATGGCATCCAGATAGCCCATCAGGTTTTCCAGCTTGATCTCGTCGCTGCGTGCCGGCGTGAAGCTCTCGCTCAGGTGGCGGGCGTACTGGTCGAAGATGGAGTGGATGATGTCTTCTTTATTGCGGAAGTGGTAATAGAGGTTGCCCGGGCTGATGCCCAGATGGGCGGCAATGTGGTTGGTGGTGATGTTGCGCTCACCCTGATCGTTGAACAGCTCGGTGGCGCTGTGAATGATCCTGTCTCTGGTTTTCATCGCTGTTCCCTCTGCCGGGCCCCTGGCCGGTGAAATCGTCAAGGTCGAATCCCCTTGCGGCCCGTGATAAACTTTTCGGCAATTTCAAATTGGCTCACTATACACAGCTTTAACAGGCAGTCACACGTGGCCATCAACGTACGCGAGGCAAACTCCATGATCGTAGTAACTGGCGGTGCTGGCTTTATCGGCAGCAATCTGGTCAAGCAGCTGAACGCTCAAGGACGGACCGATGTGGTGGTCATCGATGACCTGACCGACGGCACCAAGTTCGTCAATCTGGTCGATCTGACCATTGCCGATTACATGGATAAGGATGAGTTCCAGGCGCGGATCGTCTCCGGCGACGAATTTGAAGAGTGGGATGGCGGCATCGAGGTGATCTTCCACGAAGGCGCCTGCTCCGCCACTACCGAGTGGAACGGCAAGTTCATCATGGAGGTCAACTACGAGTACTCCAAGGATCTGTTCCACTACTGCATCGAACGCGAGATCCCGTTTATCTACGCCTCCTCTGCTGCAACCTATGGCGGGCGCAACGACAACTTCATCGAAGATCCGAAGTTCGAGCAGCCGCTCAACGTCTACGGCTACTCTAAGCAGCTGTTCGACCAGTACGTGCGTCGCTGGATGCCGGAGATCAACTCCCAGGTAGTCGGTCTCAAGTACTTCAACGTCTATGGCCCGCGCGAGCAGCACAAGGGCTCCATGGCCTCGGTTGCCTTCCACCTCAATACCCAGGTGAAGAAGGGCGAGAATCCCAAGCTGTTCGAAGGCTGCGACGGTTTCCCCAACGGCGGCCAGATGCGCGATTTCATCTATGTGGATGACGTCTGCAAGGTGAACCTCTGGTTCTGGCAGAATCCGCAGCACTCCGGCATCTTCAACTGCGGTACCGGCCGGGCCGAACCGTTCCAGAACGTGGCCGAAGCGGTGATCAAGCATCATCAGAAGGGTGCCATCGAGTACATTCCCTTCCCGGATCACCTCAAGGGCCGCTATCAGAGCTTCACCCAGGCGGACATGACCAAGCTGCGCGGCGTCGGTTATGACGCCGAGTTCAAAACCGTGGCCGAAGGGGTCGCGGATTATATGGCGTGGCTCAACCGCTAACGGGTGAGCTTTACACCGCCATATGCAGACAAGCCGGAAGCAGGCCATACCTGCTTCCGGCTCTGTTGTTTGTCACGGTTTTTCTCAGTTTCTACCGGGTAACCACGCAATGAACATATTGATGGCACTCTCCCAGCTCGAAGTGACGGGCGCTGAGGTCTATGCCACCACGGTCGGTAACGAACTGACCCGGCGTGGCCACCAGGTTTTCTATGTCTCGGACACCCTGACCAAGCCCACTCTGGGTGAGGTGTTCAAGCTGCGATTCAACAAGCGCAGCATTCTGCGCCGCTTCTGGCACGTCTTTTACCTCATCTATTTGATCAAGAAGCATCATATCCAGCTGATGCATGCCCACTCCCGTGCCTCCGGCTGGAGCAGCTATGTGGCCTGCAAGCTGACCGGCACCCCCATGATCACCACGGTGCACGGTCGCCAGCCGGTGCATGCCTCCCGCAAGGCCTTCCATGCCCTTGGGTTCAGGGCGGTTGCCGTTTGCGAGGATATCGCCCACCAGATCATCGACAACCTTGGCGTTGACCCGGCTATCGTGCAGGTGCTGCGCAACGGCATCGAAACCGACAAGTTCCAGCCTGTGCCTGCTCCGACCAATGCCAGGCCGGTGATCGCCATCATAGGCCGGCTGAGCGGCCCCAAAGGTGAGCTTTGCTATCGGTTGCTGGATGAGGTGCTGGATCTGGATGCCTACCAGGTGAAGGTGGTGAGCGGCAGCCAGCTGCCTGCGCGTTTCCAGCGTTTTCAGGAGCGGGTCGATTTCGTCGGCTACGTGGAGGATGTCCCTGCGCTGATGGCGCAATGCGATCTGGTGATCGGTGCCGGTCGGGTGGCGATGGAGGCCCTGCTCTGCGGTCGTCCCGCCTTTGCCATCGGTGAAGCCAAGGCCACCGGGCTGGTGACCGAGCAGAATCTGGATGAGGCGTTGGCCAGCAACTTCGGCGATATTGGCCCCCAGGATCTGGCGATCGATTTTGCCGCACTGAAGGCACAGATTGCCCCGGCGCTGGCCAGTGGCACCGTTTCAGCCACAATTCGTCAGCGCATTCAGGCCGAATATGGGTTGGCGGGAGTCGTCTCCGGCCTGGAATCCATCTATCAGGATGCGGTGGTCGAGACCCTGCGCCGCGAGATGCCGGTCATCATGTATCACCGCTTCATCGAGCATGACAGCGAGAAGGGGGTGCACGGCACCTGGATGCCGATCGTCATGTTCGAGAAGCACCTGCGCCTGCTGAAGTGGCTCGGCTATGAGACCCTGACGTTCCGCGATCTGGCGGACAAGGGCTTCATTCACCGGCTGCAGTACGGCAAGAAATACCTGATGATCACCGCCGACGACGGCTATCAGGACAACCTGACCCGCATGCTGCCTCTGCTGGAAAAATATGGTTACAAAGCCGTGGTATACGTGGTCACGGGGGAAGGGTATAACCGCTGGGACGTGGAGCATGCGAGCAATCCGGACACCCGGGTGGACTTGATGAATGGCGAGCAGCTCAAGGCGCTGGCGGCCTCCGGTCATGTGGAGATCGGCGGGCATACCCTGACCCACCCCAGGTTGAGCAAGCTTGCACCCGAGCAGCAAGCTCATGAAATCCAAGAGAACAAACGACAGCTCGAAGCCCTGCTCGGCCACCCTCTGCTGTCGTTCGCCTACCCTTATGGGGATATGGATGAGAGTGCCAAGGCGCAGGCGATGGCGGCGGGCTACCGTTTTGCGGTTGCCACCAATAGCGGGCCCAGAGCCATGCATCAGGACCCTTTCCGGATCCGCCGCATTGCCATTTTCCCGCGTACCGATGTTTTTGGCCTGTGGCGCAAAATCCGGGGTAACTATGTCTTCAGGAAGTCTTGATTGATGCTCAGCAGAAGCCTTGCCTTGCTCGATAGAACAACCACAGCCCTGTTTGCGCTGACCATCCTGTTCTCCTTTTGCGGCCTGTTTCTGGCCCCTTTCGGCCAGAGCATTCAATCCAATCTGCTGGCCGTGACCGGCATATTCGGTTTGTTGAATTACTTTGTCGGCAAACAACGGGATGTGGGGCTCAAAGACCGTCGCATTCTCTGGGGGCTGCTGGTCTATGCCGCCATGATCTTCATCAACCGGTTGATCCACGGTGATCAATACGGAGTCATGCGCGGGCTGTTTTATGTCGTCGTCTTTGCGCTGATGATGCCGCGCAAACCCGTGCTGCTGATGCTGGGGTACCTGGCCATCGTGCTGGGCGGGATGGGATTGGGCATCCTCAGCATCTGGCAATACCAACACGGCATTGCCAGGGTGGAAGGGTTTACCAACGCGATCCTTTTCTCGCAGGCTGCGCTGACGCTGGCCATCCTCAACTGGTTTGTCTTCCAGCAAAAACAGTTGCCTGGATGGTTGAGGGGGGGGAGCCTGTTTGGCTTGATTGCTGCCCTGTTTGCGCTTTATCTCTCCCAGAGCCGGGGGGTCTGGCTCGCCTTCGGGATTATTCTTGCCTACGTCATCTGCTACAAGGCCTACTTCAAACCGTGGAAATACATTGCGGTAGCCATACTGTGTACGGCAACAACGGGCGCCATTTATCAGACCAACCAGCTGGTTCAGGTTCGGGTCGCAGAGGCAGTCTCGGATCTCAACTCGGCAGAAAAAGGTTCGTACGACTCATCGTGGGGCTTGCGCGTCATTGCCTGGCAGAGTGCCTGGTTGGGATTTTTGGATTCACCTGTGGCAGGGGTGGGCACGGATGGTTTCAATGCATTGAAACAGGCCCAGATCGATAATCATCAGATATCTCCCCTGATATTTCATCCGGCGCTGGTCCATTCACATAATCAATATATGCAGAATCTGGTCGTTCGCGGCAGCATAGGATTTATTGCACTGGTTATCTTTCTTGGTCTGCCGCTCTATCTGGCGGCGAACAATATAAGCAGAATTTCGGCGGGTGTGCTGGTTCCCCTCGCATTTGCCATTAACTCCCTAAGCGATGTGCCGTTTGAGCATCAAGGGGTGCTTTATCTGTACACGCTCAGCCTGGTTTTCATCTGGTTTGCCCATGAGTCTAAAAAGGATACCCGCACGTCATGATTCCGGTTTTTGTCATCAGTTTGGCTCGCAGCGTTGAGCGACGGGCGATGGTTGTCCAGCAGATGGCGCATCTGGGCATAGATTTCGAGTTTGTAGATGCAACCGACGGGAAGGCGTTGAGCAATGCCGAGCTGGCCAAGGTGGATTTGGAGCTGGCCAAAGAAGTGTGTGGCCATGAACTGAGTTTTGGCGAGATCGGTTGTGCCATGAGCCATATCCGAGTTTATGAGCGCATCGTCGCCGAGGGTATTGATCGCTGCGTGGTGCTCGAGGATGACATCTACCTGCACATGCACAGCAAGGCGATCATCGAGACGATAGTGCACTCCTGTCAGTCCGAGATCGTCTTCCTGCATCATGGCAAAGCCAAACGCTGGCCATTCCTGTCATCCCTGCCCGGCGGCTACCGGCTTGCCAGATACCTGACGCCCAGCCGCTCCTCCAAGCGAGGAGTGCTCTCTACCGCTGGGTATGTGCTGACCCTGGCTGGGGCGAAAAAATTATTGCAGTGCGCCTATCCGCTGCGGATGCCCTCCGACTATCTGACCGGTCGCTTGCAGCTCAACGGCCTGTCTGCCTCCGGGGTGGAGCCCTGCTGTCTGGATGTGGATCTGTTCACCACCACTATCGATGACAGAGCCTACGGTCACTATCTGAAATAGCACTGGGCGTGCCGGCGGCGGTTGTTGGTCGGCTGCCTCGCCAGCTTTGCCGACGCTGCTGGCCATACAAGCTGGATAACCCATGAATCTCAAGAAGTTGCTTACCCACTCCATTGCCAGATGGCTGATCGGCAGAGCGCCTGACGCCGCCCCATGCCCCGCCGGGGCGGAGGTGAAGCGGGTGCTGGTGGTAGGTTATGACGCCATCGGCGATTTCATTCTCACCCTGCCCGCCATTGCCCGGCTCAGGGAGATCTACCCCGCCGCGCGCCTCGAGCTGGTGTGCAGCCAGCGCAACCAGCTGCTGGCGGCGTCGGTCGCCGGGATCGATGAGTGTCACGTGCTCACCCTGAACGACACCCTGTGGCCGGCGAGCATGTGGTGCAAGCTGCGTGAACTCAGGCAACGGCAGTATGACCTGGTGATCAATCTGTTTGACGAGCCCGACGATATCGCCATGGCCAAGTTGCTGTTGCTGGCCAACGGGCGCTTGCAGTCGCTGCCCCTGCGCTTCAAGAGCGAAGGGCAGCAGAAGTTGCTGCCGCTGTTCAACCAGAAGGCCACCATAGTGTCGTCACTCCCAGTCAGGGCTCACTTCGTCTATCGCATGCTCAGCGTGGCTGGTGATGCAGCTGGCGTGCCGGCCACAGTACCATCGCCTTGCAACGAGCAGCTCGATACCGGCGCATATGGCCGCTATCTGCTGGTCAACCTGACGGGCAGCCAGGTCGGCAACTCGATGACGGAGGCACAGATCGACGGGATCCTGGCCCAGCTGCCGACCTACCAGGGGATCTCCTACCTGGTATTCTCCAGGCAGCCCGTGGCGTGCCCGCGGCAGGACATGAGAGTGCTGTTTCCTGACACCATTCTCGATGCCGCCAAGATCATCAAGGATGCGCGAGGGGTCATCTCGACCGATACCTCCATCATCCATATCTCCTCTTCCTTCGGGGTGCCCACCCTGGTGTTGATGAACAACGAGCGCTGGCGCGATGCCTTCATTCCGCTGGCGGGTCGCAATATCATCCTGCGCTCGACCACGGACAAGCTGGCGGCCCTGTCACCGGCGGAGATCAGCCGCCAGGTCGATGCCCTGATGGCGCTCTAGTCGCATCAGGCTGTTATCATCCTTTTTCCAACTCAACGGCCCTTCTGGTGGATTCATGTCATTAATCAACGATCTGCAACTCCAGCGTGACATTCTTCGCCGCAAGCTGGGACAACTGCTGTTCGATCGCAAGCGGCCGGCCCCGCAGCATGAGCGCAAGGGGAAGATAGTGTTGCTGCGCTGGGATGCCAAGCTGGGCGATGCCATCGTCTCATCCTGGGTGGCCCGCGAAATCAAGCGCGCCAGCCCGGAGCGGGAAGTGTGGATCGTCACGACTGCGGCCATGGCTCCCCTGTTTCGCGATCATTTCGGCATGGACAAGGTGATAGAGGTGCCCAAGCGGCCTGGCTATGGCCAGCTCAAGCGCCTGGCGCACTCGCTGGGGGAGGTGGAGTGTCTGGTGCACTTTGGCAAGATGCTGAAAATGAAGGACATCTACTTTATCAGTCAGGTGAGGGCGGATTGGGTTGCCGGCATGGACGACGCCTTGCAGGCGGTCAACCTCAAGCTGGGCAAGGCCTCCAGCGGCATGCACTTCTCCGACAAGTTCGCCCTGCTGTTGCAGCGACTTGGCGTGAGCAATCCGGACCAGCAATACATAGTCCCGACCATGAGCCCGCCCGATGCGCTGGCCAGCTGGTGGCCGGCAGAGCCGGTACTCTGTTTCAACCCTTACGGCAGCGGTAGCTCTCGCCGCCTGCGGCCCGAGCTTATCAGCCAGATGCTTGAGCAGATGCTGGCGGCTGGATCTTGCGCCATCTGCCTGCTCTATCCACCGGGTATGGAGGAGGAGGTGGCCGGGATCCGGGCCGGCTTGAGCCGACCGGAGCGCCTGCTGCTGTCACCGGATGCACCCTCGCTGGCCGGGTTGTTCGCCCAGTTGCGCCAGTGTCAGGGGCTGATCTCGGTGGACACGGCGACGGTGCACATCGCCGCCGGGTTGCACAAGCCCATTCTTGGCCTCTACAACCCGGACATAGGGGGTGGCAACGAGAACTTCCTGGAGTGGCACCCCAACTCCCCGTCAGCCACCGTGCTGTTCTCGACCAATACCTGGGAGCAGGATATCAACTCCCTCGATCTGGCCGAGTTCGAGCGTACCTTCAGGGCGTGGCTGCTTGCCAACCAGGCAGCGCTGTCAGCCGTTCAATCACCAGCTCGGGAGTGATGGCGCGCAGCAGGGCTTCGTCGATGAAGTCCTTTTCCGCGTTTTGCGGCAGCTGGAAATCGGGTTCCTTGGCATCGAACACATCGATGGCCTGATAACGGGGGTGGTTGACCGGGTTGGCGATGATCTTGTCGCCACCGGGAGCCACTATGGTCAGCAGGGGCAGGTCGATGGCCTGCGCCATGTGACGGGGGCCGGTGTCATTGCCGACAAACAGCCGGCAGTGGGCGAACAGCCCCACCAGTTCCCGTACCGAGCGGGTCTTGATGTGGTCGAAGACGCTGGCTTGCAGGGCGGCGGGCAGCAGCGGTTTCAGGCCGCGGTTGTACTCCTCTTCCCCCGGCCCGCAGTAGATCAGGATCTGGGCGTCGTGTTGCTCGATCAGCCACTGGGCGACCTTGGCGAAGCAGTCGATGGGCCAGCGCTTGTAGTGCCCGAGCGAGTTGACGCCCATGGCGATCAGCGGGCGGCTCAGGTCGACGCCGGCGGCCAGCAGGGCATCCTTGCCTTGTTGCTTCTCTTCTACACTCAGCCAGAGGTAGTAGTTGCGATCCTCGCTGGCCAGCTTGAGCGGCTTGAGCAGCGAGAAGCGGTCGTCAACCAGGGTGCTGTTGCCCTGGAATTCGGTGTCCTTGCGAAAACGCACGATACGGTTGTGGCCGAGCCGCCAGGGGAAGGAGTCAAAGCCGATGCGCAGGCGGGCACCGGAGAAGAGGCAGCTAAGCAGGCCGATCATCTGGCCCTGGCTGTTGACCACCACGTCGTAGCGCTCGCGGCGAATGGCCAGCAGCAGATCCTTCATGTAGCGCCACTGGTTGCGCCTGGCCTTCTCGATGATGATGAGCCGATCGATATTGGGATTGCCCTGCGCCATACCCGCGCAATAATCCATGACCAGATAGTGAACCTCGCCGCTTGGGTCATTCTGCTTGAGGTTGTTGCACAGCGCGGTGGAGATCAGTACATCCCCTATCTGTTTGGTTTGAACTACAAGGTATTTCATAAGGCAGGCCTCAACAGAGGTCATGGTTGATCGTCAGCGTGACAGCATACCGCACAAGTGAGTCAGATGCTGTCGGTGCAACGTGAAAATCCG
The DNA here is from genome assembly GCF_027707385.1 of Aeromonas sp. QDB54. Lineage (NCBI taxonomy): Bacteria > Pseudomonadati > Pseudomonadota > Gammaproteobacteria > Aeromonadales > Aeromonadaceae > Aeromonas > Aeromonas sp. QDB54. Next base: position 19,600 of record NZ_JAPCIT010000008.1, read on the forward strand.
ATCTGGCGCAGGCCGCCAACCGGGCACGTCGTCAAATGAAAGAAGCCCGTCGTTGACGGGCTTCTTGTATCGATTACTCGATGTTCTGAATTTGCTCGCGCATCTGCTCGATGAGCACCTTCAACTCGACGGCAGACTGGGTCACCTCGGCGTTGATGGACTTGGAGCCCAGCGTGTTCGACTCGCGGTTGAACTCCTGCATCATGAAGTCGAGACGACGGCCACAGGCGCCACCCTTCTTCATGATCTTGTTGGTCTCGCTGATGTGCATCTCCAGGCGATCCAGCTCTTCGGCCACGTCGATCTTCTGGGCCAGCAGCACGATCTCCTGCTCGATGCGGGCCGGATCCAGCTCCACCTTGGCTTCGGCCAGCCGGTCGGTGAGCTTCTGGCGCTGCCACTCGATGATCTGCGGCAGGTGCACGCGCACCTTCTTCACTTCTACCTGAATGCCGGCCAGACGCTGTTCGATCAGGGCCTTGAGGTTGGCCCCTTCGCTGGCACGGGAGGCGAGAAAATCTTCCATGGTCAGGTCAAATCCGCCGAGCAGCTCGGTGGCGACCGCATCCATGTCCTGCTCGGCGGCAGCCATCACGCCCGGCCAGCGCAGCACGTCGACCGGGTTGAGCTGGCCCTGGCCCGCCTCTTTCATCACCCAGTTGGCGCTGTCGATGATGAGCCTAGCCAGCTCTTCATTGATGTGCAGCTGGCTGGCAGCGGCTTGCGCGGCCTCAAAGCGCAGGTTGCATTCCACCTTGCCGCGCTGCAGCTTGGCGCGGAAGCGCTCACGCAGAACCGGCTCCAGGCTGCGCAGTTGTTCCGGCAGGCGAATGTAGGTCTCCAGATAGCGCTGGTTGACCGAACGAATTTCCCAAACGGCTGTGCCCCAGTCGCCCTTGAGTTCCTTGCGGGCGTAGGCGGTCATGCTGTGAATCATTGATTGTTCCGGGCTTGATGAAGTGTGGTGCCAGTATACTCAGCCAGCCCTGCTCCGTCAGCCGACAGCGTGGTTTTAGCGGCTGATATTTGGGCTGGGATCACTTATACTCCTGCGCCAATTCAGCCAGCCCAGAGGTCCGTCTCATGTCACGTCCCAGCGATCGTACTGCCGCGCAGCTTCGTCCGGTCACCATTACCCGCCACTTCACCAAGCATGCTGAAGGGTCCGTGCTGGTGGAATTCGGCAACACCCGCGTGCTCTGCACCGCCAGCGTCGACACCAGTGTTCCGCGCTTCCTGAAAGGGAAGAATCAGGGCTGGGTCACTGCCGAGTACGGCATGCTGCCGCGCTCCACCCACTCCCGGATGAACCGCGAAGCGGCCTCCGGCAAGCAGAGTGGCCGCACCCTGGAGATCTCCCGGCTGATCGCCCGCTCCCTGCGCGCTGCGGTAGACCTGACCGCGCTGGGCGAGCACTCCATCACAGTTGACTGCGATGTGCTGCAGGCCGACGGTGGCACCCGCACCGCCGCCATTACCGGTGCCTGCGTGGCGCTGGTCGACGCGCTGAACTGGATGGTCGAGAAGGGCATGCTCAAGCAGAGCCCGCTCAAGCAGATGATCGCCGCCGTCTCCGTCGGTATGTATGAAGGGGAAGCCATCTGCGATCTGGAGTACATCGAAGACTCCGCCGCCGAGACCGACATGAACGTGGTGATGACCGAAGATGGTCGCATCATCGAGGTGCAGGGCACCGCGGAGGCCGAACCCTTCACCCACGAAGAGCTGCTGGAGATGCTGGCGCTCGCCAAGGGCGGCATCGCCGACATCATTGCGCTGCAGAAGCAGTCACTTGCATGATTTTAAAAACGCGGCATTGACCGCGTTTTTTTATACCCCACGAAAGTAAACGACAAGCCAAGCAAGGAGCCAGAATGAAAGCCTACCAGCGTCAATTTATCGAGTTCGCCCTGGAGAAGCAGGTCCTCAAATTCGGTGAATTTACCCTGAAATCCGGTCGTAAAAGCCCCTACTTCTTCAACGCCGGTCTGTTCAACAGTGGCCGCGATCTGGCCCGTCTCGGCCGCTTCTATGCCGCCGCGCTGATGGATGCCGGTATCGAGTTTGATGTGCTGTTTGGCCCGGCCTACAAGGGGATCCCCATCGCCTCCGCCACCGCAGTGCAACTGGTGGAGCAGCACGACGTGGACGTGCCCTGGTGCTTCAACCGCAAGGAGGCCAAGGATCACGGCGAGGGCGGCAATCTGGTGGGCAACCCGCTCAAGGGGCGCATCATGCTGGTGGACGACGTCATCACTGCCGGTACCGCCATCCGCGAATCCATGGATCTGATCCAGGCCAACGGCGCCTCGCTGGCCGGCGTGCTGATCGCGCTGGACCGTCAGGAGAAGGGCAAGGGCGAGCTCTCCGCCATTCAGGAAGTGGAGCGTGACTACGGCGCCCACATCATCGCCATCATTCAGATGAGTGACCTGATTGCCTATCTGGAAGAGAAGCAGGCCGAGCAGCCAGAGCTGGCGGCGCAACTGGCTGCCATGAAGGCCTATCGCGCCCAGTACGGTATCTGAGTCGCAGTTCACACCGCGCAATAGTTGAAGGCGGCGCCCGTTGGCTCTCTGGCAGCAAACGGGCGCCGTTTTTTCATCTGCAAAAAGTGAGTCAGGTGGCTTGAGCTTACCCTTACAGTAAAGGTTAGGGTTTGTTGGTCGGTGCTCATTCTGGCCGACTGGTTCCGGGGAGGAACAACATGACCACTCATCTTCAATCACCTATTCATCTGCAGTTGCCGCTCAGCGGCATGAGCTGCGCCAACTGCGCCGGCCGCATCACGACCGCCCTCAACAAGCTCGACGGGGTATCGGCCACCGTCAACTTCGCACTGGAGCAAGCCGCCATCGACCTGGCCAGCCCCGACCGTTTGCCAGCGGTGCTGGAGAGCATCAAGGCGCAGGGTTACGACTACGGCAGCGAGACCATACTGTTTCAGATCACCGGCATGACCTGTGCCGGTTGCTCGGCCCGCCTGAACAAGATGCTGGCGGCGCTGCCTGGCGTCATCTCCGCCGACGTCAACTTCTCCATCGAGCAGGCCCGTATCGTGCTGGTCCCCGGGATACAGACGCCCGCTGGCCTGCGCGAGCAGATCGAGGCGCTCGGCTTTGGCGCCCAGCTGGCGCAGGGCTCGGCCAGCGGTCGCCGTCAGCAGTTGCTGGAGCGGGAAGCGCAGGAGGCCGCCAGCGCCCGTCAGGCGCAAACCCGGGTCATCGTCTCGGCCCTGCTGACCCTGCCGCTGCTGGCGGGCATGCTGGCCATGGCCGGTCTGCTGCCCTGGCATCTGCCCGCCTGGCTGGAGCTGGTGCTCGCCACCCCGGTGCAGTTCTGGATCGGGGCCCGCTTCTATCGTGGTGCCTGGCTCGCCATCAAGAACCGCTCCGCCAACATGGATGTGCTGGTGGCAACCGGTACCAGTGCTGCCTACTTCTACAGCCTCTATCTGCTGCTCAACCTGGGGATGGCCGCCAGCGGCCAGCTCTATTTCGAGGCAAGCGCCATCATCATCACCCTGATTTCCCTCGGCAAGTTGCTGGAGGCTCGGGCCAGACGCAGCACCCAGTCCGCCATTCGCGAACTGATGGCGCTGCGGCCGGAAACCGCTACCGTCTGGCGTGGCGAGAGCTGGCAGAGCGTCGCCATCGACGAGGTGCTGCGCGGCGATCGGTTGCGGGTACTGGTGGGTGAGAGGGTGCCGGTGGATGGCAGAATCGTGAGCGGCGAGAGCGAGCTGGATGAGTCGATCCTCACCGGCGAGAGCCTGCCGGTACCGCGCGGCGAGGGTGACAAGGTGCTGGGCGGAGCCATCAACCGCTCCGGCGTGCTGGAGATTGAGGCCACCACGGTGGGGGAGGACTCCAGCCTCAGCAAGATCATCGCACTGGTGGAAAACGCCCAGATGGGCAAGGCGCCGCTGCAGCAGCTGGTGGACAAGGTCTCTGCCGTGTTCGTGCCGGTGGTGATGGCCATCGCCCTGTTCACCCTGCTGGTGTGGTACGCCATCAGCAACGACTTCGGTCAGGCGCTGCTGGCGGCGGTGGCCGTGCTGGTGATCGCCTGTCCCTGTGCGCTGGGGTTGGCGACGCCGGCGGCCATCGTCACCGGTACCGGGGTGGCGGCGCGCCACGGCATTCTGATCAAGGATGTCGATACCCTGCAGAAGGCCCACGCCATCAAGGCGCTGATCTTCGACAAGACCGGTACCCTGACCCAGGGCCGGCCGGTGCTGGCCAGCTGGAGCGGCGACGACGAGCAACTGCGCCTCGCCGCCGCCCTGCAGCAGGCGAGCGAACACCCGCTGGCGCTGGCCATGCGCGAGGCAGTCGGCAAGGAGGCCATGCTGCCCCAGCCGGAGGCGGTGGAAGTGCGGGTCGGTGCCGGTATTGTCGGTCAGGTCGCCGGCCACACGGTCGCCATCGGCAATGGTTCTTTGCTGGCCCAGCTCGGTATTGAACCGCCACAACAGGATGAACAAGCCGCCGACGGCGCGACCCGGGTCTGGGTGGCCATCGACGGCGTGGTGGCCGGCATAGCCGCGCTGGCCGATACCCTGCGCCCCGAGAGCCCGGATGCCATCGCCACCCTGCGCCAGCGCGGCATCGCCAGCTGGCTGGTGAGCGGTGATGCGCCGGCGCCGGTGGCCCATATCGCCGCCAAGCTGGGGCTGGATGGGGCCTTCGACTCCGTCCTGCCAGCCGGCAAGGTGGAGAAGGTCGCGGCGCTGCGGGCACAAACCCGCGGGCTGGTGGCCATGGTGGGGGATGGGGTGAACGACGCCCCGGCACTGGCGGCGGCGGATGTGGGCATCGCCATGGGCTCCGGCTCCGACGTGGCGATGGAGACCGCCTCCATCACCCTGATGCGATCCGACCCGCGGCTGGTGGCTGATGCCATCGACATCTCGGCGGCCACCTGGCGCACCATCCAGCAGAACCTGTTCTGGGCCTTTGTGTTCAACATCATCGGCATTCCGCTGGCGGCGCTGGGTTACCTCAGCCCCGAGTTGGCGGGGGCGGCCATGGCATTGAGCAGCATCACAGTCTTGAGCAATTCCCTGTTATTGAAGCGTTGGCAGCCGCGGGCACTTGCCCAGGTCAGCCACCATGTCAGCACAGAATCGAACCGTTAAGGAGTCATCCATGAACATCAGCAAGGTAGCCAAGGCGACGGGACTGACCGCCAAGACCATTCGCTACTACGAGAGCATCGGCCTCATCTCGGCGCCGGTCCGCAGCGACAACGGCTACCGCAGTTACACCGAGGGGGCGCTGCGCGAGCTGCGCTTCGTCAAGCGGGCGCGGGAGACCGGTTTCAATCTGGAGGAGTGCCAGGAGCTGCTGGCACTCTATCGGGACGAGCACAGAACCAGCGCCCAGGTGAAGAAGCTGGCGCAGGAGAAGATCGTCGATCTGCGCGCCCGCATCGCCGGCTTGCAGGCCATGCTCAGCTCCCTCGAGGGGCTGGTCGGCTGCTGCCACGGGGATGAAAACCCCGAGTGCCCGATCCTCGACGAGCTGGAGCGCGGCTGAACCGTCTCTGCCGGCAGGTTGGGCCTGGCATCATCGACTGACTAACCGCTTAATAACGGACGTTTTATTGTTGGCTCCGAAGGGGTAGTGGTAGACTGTGCGGCTCTTGTACAGGGAGTACGCAGTTGACCCAGAGTGTGACACGTCAGGTGAAGCAGGCCATCATGGCCCAGCTCTATACCCACGCCTCATTCAGCCTGCCTTGCCTGGGTCTGCTGGCGCTTGGCTGGAGCCTGCTGTTCCACGACTACCTGCCCGCCGCCGAAGCGCTCGGCTGGCTGGCCGGGGTGTTGCTGCTGCTGATCTGCCGAGGCTGGCACCTGCGCTGGCGTCAGCCCAGGCTGGCGCAGATCCCGCTGCCGGTGCTGGAGCGCGAGCTCTTCATCGGAGCCACCATCACCTCCATCATCTGGGCGCTGGGCGTGTTGCTCTACATGGACAAGCTGCCCGACACCTACCGGGCCGCCATGATGATGCTCTCCAGCCTCATTCTCACCGGCAGCGCCATCATGCTGTTCGGCAGCCGCCGCTCGCTTTACGGCGCCGTCTTGCCGCTCGGGCTGGCCATGCTGTTCGAGCTGGGGGCGGGCAACGAGCAGGAGCGGATCGTCTCCTGCATGCTGGCGGGCTACCTGTTCGTCTTCCTACCTACCCTGCTGCGCCGCCTGCGGCGGGATCAGGTGGCCTCGCTTTATCACCGTTTCTCCAACGCCGATCTGGTGGCCGAGCTGAAGGCGGTCTCCGAGCACCTCAAGCTCACCTCCCGGCTGGACGGACTGACCGGCATCGCCAACCGGGCCCACCTCGACTACTGCCTCGAGCGCGCCTGGCGTCGCTGTCACCGGGCCCGGGCGCCGCTGTCGCTGGTGCTGGTGGATGTGGACTACTTCAAGCAATTCAACGACCTGTACGGCCATCAGCTGGGGGACGAGTGCCTGCAGCAGGTGGCGGGTCTGCTGGCGGAAGTGCAGCGGCGCGAGGACGATCTCGCCGCTCGCTACGGCGGCGAGGAGTTCGCCCTGCTGCTGCCCTGTACCAGCATGCAGGGGGCGCTGCAGATCGCCGAGAACGTGCGGGTGGCGCTGAAGGATTTGAGCATTCCCCATCAGAAATCCCTGGTGTCCGGGCGGGTCAGTTGCAGCTTCGGGGTGGCGACCCTGGTGCCGGATCAGAGCCTCTCCATCAGCGAGCTGATTCAAAAAGCGGATGCGGCCCTCTACCAGGCCAAGCATAATGGGCGGGATCGTATCGAAGTAGCCTTGATGGGTAAGGTTGCCTGAGTTTCACAAGACAGATTAAAGAGGTCGTCTATGCAATGTCATCGTATCGAAGAGCTGCTGGAGTTGTTGCAGCCTGCCTGGATCAAGGAACAGGATCTCAGCCTGGTGCAGTTTGTTGCCAAACTGGCCGAGGAAGCGGGATTTGAAGGTCCTCTGTCCGAGCTGACCGACGACATGCTGATCTATCACCTCAAGATGCGAGAATCCGACAAGCAGGCGATGATCCCCGGCCTGGCCAAGGATCACGTGCCCGACTTCAAGGAAGCCCTGCTCAAGGCCCGCGGCATCAAGTAAAGATTGCTCCAGCTGGAGCCTTTATTGGTGTTCAAAAGAATCTCTCAAAAAGGCGTTTCGTCAACTGGCGATACGTCTTTTTTGTTGCTTGAAATTGCGACGCCACTCGAACATTAGATACATTTTACCCACACAATTAGCAGGCTGTTTAAGATATAATCCGCTCCATAACAATTAATGAGTGGAGCGAAGTGTTGCAATGGCCGACCAGGACAAGATCGATATCAAGGATGTCACCGGCGATGTAACGGGGACATACAACCCCAATACCTTCAAAGCGAGCGATGACAGGTTCAATCCCGGCAACCGCATCTACGTGAGGGCCCAGACCGGCTACTGGCAGCGGGTGCGCAAGGCCATGGGCTGGTTCTTCGTGGTGCTCTTCGTCGCCATTCCCTGGTTGCGCTATGACGGTCGCCAGGCCGTGCTGTTCGACATCGGTCACCAGCAGTTCCACATCTTCGGTGCCACCATCTGGCCGCAGGACCTGACCCTGCTGGCCTGGATCTTCATGATCGCCGCCTTCGGGCTCTTCTTCGTGACCACCTTCCTTGGCCGGGTCTGGTGCGGCTACCTCTGCCCGCAGACGGTGTGGACCTTCATGTTCATCTGGTTCGAAGAGAAGCTGGAAGGGGCGGCCAACAAGCGCCGCAAGCTGGATGCCTCGCCCTGGAACGCCGAGAAGCTGGCCCGCAAGGGGGCCAAGCATCTGGCCTGGATCCTGCTGTCGCTGGGTACCGGCCTCACCTTCGTCGCCTACTTCCAGGATGTGTTCCAGCTGGTGCCGGACTTCTTCACCCTGCAGGCCAGCGGCTGGGTCATCTTCTGGGTGGTGCTGTTCGCCGCTTGTACCTACGGCAACGCCGGCTGGATGCGCGCCATCATGTGCATTCACATGTGCCCGTATGCTCGCTTCCAGTCCGCCATGTTCGACAAGGACACCTTCATCGTCGGCTATGACGCCAAGCGCGGTGAAACCCGTGGCGCCCGTGCCCGTAAGGCCGATCCCAAGGCGCTGGGGCTGGGGGACTGCATCGACTGCGACCTCTGCGTGCAGGTCTGCCCGACCGGCATCGACATCCGCGACGGCCTGCAGTACGAGTGCATCAACTGCGGTGCCTGCGTCGATGCCTGCGATCAGACCATGGAGCGGATGGGTTATCCGAAGGGGCTCATCAGCTACACCACCGAGCACAAGCTGGCAAACGACTCCACCCACGTGGCGCGGCCCAAGCTGATTGGTTACGGCCTGGTGATGGCGGTGATGCTGGGGGTGTTCGTCTACAACGCCATGTCCATCATGCCGATGGGGCTCGATATCCTGCGGGATCGCAACCAGCTGTTCCGCGAGAACAGCGAGGGGCTCATCGAGAACACCTACACCCTCAAGATCCTCAACAAGACCCTACATCCCCAGACCTATCAGCTGGATGTGGAGGGGCTGCCGGAGCACGAATGGTTCGGCCCGCGCGAGGTGACTCTGAAGGCGGGCGAGATCTTCACCCTGCCGGTGAGCGTGGCGGTGGATCCCTTCAACCTGAAGAAGCCGACCTTGGACATCCGCTTCGTGCTCAAACGCGAAGGGGCGGCCGCGGACGACAGCAAGGGGATCCTGCGCCAGCCCAGCAAGTTCATCAGCCGGCTGTGACCGCCGTCGCCATGGCCGGTTTTAGCCGGTCATCGGGCGCGGCAATGATAAGCAGTAGTGATAGAATGGGGCGCAACGGCGCCCCTTTCTCATGGTGGATGACATGCGTTTCAACTATTCCGACCTCAATCCCGATCTCATCATGGATGCGCTGGACCTCAGCGGCCTGCGTATCGACTCCGGTCTCATCGAACTCAACAGCTACGAAAACCGGGTCTACCAGTTTCAGGATGAAGATCGTCGCCGCTACGTGGTGAAGTTCTACCGTCCCGGTCGCTGGAGCCGGGCCCAGATCCTCGAAGAGCACGACTTCGCCGCCCGCCTCAATGAGGCGGAGATCCCGGTTGCCGCTCCCATCGCCTTTGCCGGTGAGACCCTGCTGGAGCATCAGGGCTACCCCTTCGCCATCTGGCAGAGCGTGGGGGGGCGTCAGTTCGAGGTGGACAACCTCGACCAGCTGGAGTGGGTGGGGCGCTATCTCGGCCGCATCCACCAGATAGGTGCCAGCCGCCCCTTCCACCACCGAGTCCGGCTCGATGTGGAGAGCATGCTGCACGAGCCGCGTCAGCTGCTGGCGTCCGGCGAGTGGTTGCCGAGCGGGTTGGCCAAGTCCTTCTTTGGGGTACTGGACGAGCTGATCAAGCATGTCAGTGACGCCATGACCCTGGACGTGGCCCAGATCTCCCTGCATGGCGATTGTCACCCGGGCAACATCCTCTGGCGCGACGGCCCCATGTTCGTCGATCTCGATGACTGTCGCAGCGGCCCCGCGATTCAGGATCTCTGGATGATGCTGAGCGGCGAGCGGCACGAGCAGCTGATCCAGCTCGATACCTTGCTGGCGGGCTATGAGGAGTTCATGGAGTTCGACCCGCGCGAGCTGGCGCTGATCGAGCCGCTGCGGGCCATGCGCATCGTCCACTACATGGCCTGGCTGGCCCGGCGCTGGGAAGACCCCGCCTTCCCGCGCCACTTCCCCTGGTTCAACACCGATCACTACTGGCGCCAGCAGATAGCGACCCTGCACGACCAGCTGGAAGCGCTCAAGGCACCGCCCCTGACGCTGACGCCGGGCTGGTGATGAGGGAAAGAGAGCGGGCGGCAGACGGGACTCGCGCACCCAGCTTGACCATTGACTGCGCAGTGGTGACGCAATAGGCTTGGCACTGCTTCGGTTCGCCGGGCGTGCCTCACAGTGATCCCTTAACAGGAAACGTCATGAAAAAAGTACTATTTTTCCTTGCTGCCATGCTGATGATCCCCATGGTTCACGCCGCCCCCGAATTCAAGGAAGGCGTCAACTACGATGTGGTCAAACAGACCGGTAGCGCCCAACCGGAAGTGCTGGAGTTCTTCTCCTACTACTGCCCCCACTGCGCCAAGTTCGAGCCGATTGCCGAGGATCTGAAGAAGAACCTGCCGGAAGGCGTGCCGATGAAGAAAAACCCGGTGGCCTTCCTGGGCCGCGAGATGGGTCCAGAGATGCAGCGTGCCTACGCCGTTGCCAGCCTGCTGAACGTTGAAGGCAAGCTGACCCCGGCCATCTTCGACAAGATCCACACCCAGCGTCAGTACCCGCAGAGCCGTACCGACGTGAAGCAGATCTTCGTGGACAACGGCGTGCCGGCCGAGGAGTTCGACGGTGCCGTCGACAGCTTCGCCGTCTCCGGCATGGTCTCCCAGTTTGACCGCAACACCGAGAGCTACAACATCCGCGGTGTGCCGGCCTTCCTGGTCAATGGCAAGTACATGGTGAAGATCGAATCCATTACTTCCCAGGAGCAGTTCAACCAGCTGGTGAAATTCCTGCTGGCCAAGAAAGACTGATCCCGCCAGACCCGATGAAAAAAGCCCGCCGGTGCAAACCGGCGGGCTTTTTGTTTGCCATCAGATTGGCCGAGGTCAGACCCCGACGTGGAACGCCTGCTTGAGGTTGCGGATGAAGTCCGCATCCCGGCACAGGGTCTTGCCGGGGCTGTCGGAGATCTTGGCGACCGGGCCGCCGTTGCACTCCATCAGCTTGAACACGATGTTCATCGGGTTGACGCCGGGCAGATCGCAGGTGAGCTTGGTGCCGATGCCGAAGCTGGTGTTGATGCGACCACGGAAGTGACGGAACAACTCGACCGCCTTGTCGAGGTTGAGGCCATCGGAGAACACCAGCGTCTTCTCGGTGGGGTCGATGCCGAGCCGCTGATAGTGGCTGATGGCCTTCTCGCCCCACACCACGGGATCGCCGGAGTCGTGGCGCAAGCCCTGGTAGCGGCTGGCCAGCTCGAAGTCGAAGTCGCGCAGGAAGGCATCCATGGTGATGCAGTCGGTGAGCGCGATGCCGAGGTGATTGGTGAATTCATCCAGCCAGCTGGTGAGGGCGGCCCGCTGGCTGTGTTCGAGCGGGAAGCCGAGCTGCTGGTGGGCCTGGAACCACTCGTGGGCCTGGGTACCCACCGCCGGCAGGCCATATTTCTGGGCCAGCAGGTAGTTGCTGGTGCCGCGAAACGCCGGCAGCCGCTCCTTGAGACGACCCACCACCGCATCCTGCACCGCGAGGGAGAAACGGCGTCGGGTGCCGAAGTCGATGAGGTTGAACTCGTTCATCTCTTCCCGGCTCAGCTCCCGCTCCAGCTTGTCGATCTTCTGATCGAGCCGCTCCAGCGCCTGACTGACGCCAAACTGGGGGTAACGGAAGCGGTTGCGCATCTCGCTGATGATGGCGAGCACCGGGATTTCCCACAGGATCACGTCCTGCCAGGGGCCCTCGACCCGCACGTTGATGCGACCATCCTGCTCGAACACCTTGAGCAGGGAGGCATCCAGCGGCTTGCGGCGCAGGTGATCCAGATAATCGGCGGTAAAGAAGGGGCGCTCGGCCAGGAAGTTGAGCTCGGGCCTGGTCAGCCGCAATGAGCCGGCAAGGTGCAGCTGCTCCTCGATCTGGCCCATCATGGGCAGCAGATCCTCTTCGTTGCGGCTGTGGAACTCGGCCACCACCTCGGCATCCGGATAGCGATGGAACACCGCCTGCTGCATGTGCAGCTTGTAAGCATCTGTATCGAGCAGGCTGTTGAGTATGGGTGGCATATCAGACTCCCCGCAGGCGGGTGAACGCAAGAGCGCTCCCCTGCCGCTTTTGTAGATTGCAGACGCCGGTATCGGGCAGGCTGATGAGAATGAGGGGCATATCAGGCGTCCAGCAGGCGTTGTACATCGATCAGGCTCTGGGCGAGTTCGGCGCCGGCCTCGATCATCTGGGTATGGGCGCTGGCAACCGTCTCGGGGGCGATGCCACGACAGGCATCGAGATGGACTATCACCCGGAAACCGGCGCGGCGCAGCTGCAGCACGCTGGTCTTGACGCAGTAGTCGGTGGCAAGGCCGCCGGCCAGTACGGTAGTGACGCCACGAGCGTGCAGAAACTCGATGAGTCCGGTGCTGCGGCGCTCGGCCAGATCGTGGAAGCAGGTGCCGTAGGGGTGCAGATCCGGCTCGACCCCCTTCCAGACGAAGAAGTCGTAATCGACCGGGGCCGGCAGGCCGTCGAGCAGTTCGAAGCCGCGGGTACCCGGCACGCAGTGTACCGGCCAGGTAAGGTCGGCGTTGGGCAAATCCAGCGGCAGCAACATGCCGGCGGGATCGCTGACGGCCCAGGCGGCGTTGGCGGGATGCGAATCCTTGCTGCCGATCCGCAGGCTGGCGAGGGTGGCCTGAGCGTTGAGCGCAGCCACAATATCATCCCCGCCCGCGACGGGCAGTTCGTTCGGGCAGAGGGGGGTAAAGCCCTTCTGCGCATCAATATCCAGGCTGGCGACGGTTCCCATAGAGTGGCTCCTGCACATACTATTCGTGTGATATTATCTACCAAACATTAATCGAAGGCGAGCAGGGCGATCGGCATGTTGAGAATGAGTCTGGATATGGTGGTGCTGCGGTTGAACGAGGAGCGGCTCGAGCTGCTGCTTGAGACCCGCGATCGCCCGCCCTTTGCCCGCTGCTGGCAACTGCCGGCGCTGCGCATCGACGAGACCCGGGATCGGGATCTGGACGCGGCTCGCCATCGCCTGCTGACCGAGTGGGGGCTGGGCCACTGCTACAGCGAGCAGGTCTGCACCCTCGGCAATCTGGAGCGGGATCCCCGTGGCTGGTCCACCACCCTGGTCTATCTCTGCCTGGTGGACTCCGAGGTCGAAGCCGTGCACGGCTGCTGGCACCCGCTCTGTGACCTGCCAGGGCTCAGCCTCGCCTTCGACCACACCCAGCTGATCGCCCGGGGGCTGGAGCGGCTGCGGATCAAGAGCCGCTACAGCACCTTGCCGCTGCAACTGCTGGGGGCCGAGTTCACCCTCTCCGAGGTGCAGCGGGCCTTCGAAATCATCCTGCAGACGCCGATGAACACGGCGGCCTTTCGCAAGCGGATCCACCGTGCCGGCATCCTGCTGGATACCGGTCGCAAGCGCACCGGCAAGCAGCGCCCCGCCATTCTCTACCGGATGGAGAGCCCCTGCTGCGTGATGTTCGATCAGGTGATGAACGGAGCGGAAGCATGAGTGGCGCAGGTGTACACAAGATATTGGTGAGTGCCTGCTGGGCCCATGTTCGTTGCGCGACGAGGGCCCAGATTTTAGCCAGCGGGGGAGCAAAGCATGAGTGAGGCCAGCGTGCACAAGGTATTGGTAAGCGCCTGCTTGCTGGGCCAGCCGGTGCGCTACGACGGTCAGAGCAAGGGGATCGTCAGCGACTGGCTGCGCGAGCTGGGGGCTGAAGGGCGAGCGCTGGCGTTTTGCCCCGAGGTGGCGGGCGGCCTGCCGACCCCGCGCCCCCCTGCCGAACGGCAGGGCGAGCGGGTGGTGACCGAGGGTGGAGTGGATGTGACGGCAGAGTTCGATCACGGCGCCCGGCTGGCGCTGCAACTCTGCCAGGCTCAGGGCATTCGCTTCGCCCTGCTGAAGGAGGGGAGCCCCTCCTGCGGCAGCGGTCGCATCTATAACGGCCGCTTCGAGGGTGTCTCTGTGGCGGGCGAGGGCATGACCACGGCCCTGCTGCGCAGCCACGGCATCCGGGTGTTCAGCGAGGATCAGCTGCCCGAGCTGGCCTCGGCGCTCGCCTTGGCTGCCTGCGGCTCGGCCTGAGCCGCTGCATCGGCCGCCTGCCACTGCGCCAGAACGGCGTCCTTCTCCTGCCAGCGCTGGTTCAGCCACTGCTGGAAGCCGCGTTTGAACTGCTTGTCGTTGAAGTAATCCCCCACCAGCTGCTCATCCACCGGCAGCTCCTCTATCCGTACCCGGATGCGCTTCATCCGCCCCATCAGGAAATCCTTGAACGGGGTTTCGGGGTTGTCCGGGTAGCTGATGGTGACGTTGATCAGGCTGTCGAACTGCTCTCCCATGGCCGCCAGAGTGAAGGCCAGCCCTGCCGCCTTGGGCGACATCAGGTGCTGGTAACGGGAGCGGGAGGCGTCGCGCTTCGCCTCGGTGAAGCGGGTCCCCTCCACGAAGTTGATAACGGTGGTGGGGATGTGGCGAAACTTCTCGCAGGCGTTGCGGGTGGTCTCGATGTCTTTGCCGCGCAGATGCGGATTCCTCAGCAAAAACTCCCGTGAGTAGCGACGCATAAAGGGCATGTCGAGCCCCCAGCAGGCCAGCCCCAGCAGCGGGATATAGATCAGCTCGTGCTTCATGAAGAACTTGGGCACCGGTAGCCGATCACGGAACAGGTGGCCGAGCACCACGATATCGGTCCAGCTCATGTGGTTGCTGACGATCAGATACCAGCCATCCTTGCGCAGCCGGGTGTCGTCCTCCACCTGCCAGTCGATGCGGGTGGTGAGGCGGATCACCAGGGCGTTGCAGGCCAGCCACAGGCGCATGAAACGGTTGTTGAGGCGACTGCAGGCACGGCCAAAGGCCGGGATCGGCAGTAGCAGCTTGGCCAGTGACACCAGCAGGATCAGGCTGGCGCACAGGGCGGTAAACAGTATGGTCAGGCCGGCGCTGATGAGCAGCACCAGCGGACCCGGGAGCAGGGTTAGCATGGCGTCGTTGAGGGCGTCTTGTTCGCCAGCAGCTGATCCAGGGTCTGGTCTTTCTCGTGCCAGATCCCGTTCAGCCACTGTTGAAACTCTTGTTGGAACTCGGGGTCATTGAAGTAATCCCCCACCAGATTGCGTTCGATCGGCAAAAAGCGGACTCGAACCTTGATCTCCTTGACTCGACCGCACATAAAGTCCCAGTAACTGGGGATGCCGTCCGGATAGGCGATGGTCACATCCACTAGCTTGTGCAGCTGATCACCCATGGCCGCCAGGGTGAAGGCGATGCCGCCCGCCCGCGGGTGCAGCAGGTGGCGATAGGGTGCTGCCTGTTTGTCGTGTTTGCGGGCGGTGAAGCGGGTGCCCTCCACGAAGTTCATCACACTCACCGGAATATGGCGGAACTTGGCACAGGCCTGGCGTGTGGTCTCTATGTCTTTTCCCTTCAGATGTGGCTTCTTTTCCAGCAACTTGCGCGAATATCGCCGCATGAAGGGGAAATCCAGTGCCCACCAGGCCAGGCCGAGAAAAGGTACCCAAATCAGTTCTTTCTTGAGGAAAAACTTCAGGAAGGGGATTTTTTGATTAAAAATCCGCTGCAGTACCAGTATGTCGACCCAGGATTGATGGTTGGCAATCACCATATACCACTCATTCCGGCGCCCTTTGTCCACTCCGACCACATCGAAAGGGGTTCTGATGATGGTTTTCTGGATCAGGTTGTTGAAACCGATCCAGCAGCTGGCACTGCCATCCAGCAGCGCGTTGCAGAGGGTGCGCCAGCCCTTGAGGGGCAGCAACAGCTTGAGCAGGCCCAGCGTGAGGATGGGGATAAACCAGAACAGGGTGTTGAGAAAATAGAGCAGGGTCGAGAGGCTGCCGCGCAGTCGCTCAATCAGCTTGTTGGGCATGGGTCGGGTCCGTCTTGCTGTCGATAAGGGGCCATCAAGTGGTCAGATCTGTGGCCATAATATCAGCCGACGGCCCGCGAGACCATGCAAGGGGCCATCGCGGTCGCTTCCTGCCCCGTATCAGCCGCTGCGCAGCCGCGACAGCAGCCGGTCCATGGCCCGGTAGCCGAGCGCCTCGATCAGGTGCTCCTTCTCGATGACCTGCCGTCCTGCCAGATCGGCTATGGTGCGCGACACCCGCAGGATGCGGTGCCAGGCCCGGATGCTGAGCCCCAGCTTCTGGATGGCGTTCTCCAGAAACTCGGCATCCTGCGGCGACAAGCGGCAAATTTCTTCGATTTCACGGCTATCAAGCAGGTTGTTGAGCTTGCCGTTGCGGCTCAGCATGCGCTCCCGCGCCCACAGCACCCGTTCGCGGATCTGCTGGCTCGACTCTCCCCGCTCCGCCTTGCCGGTCAGGCTGCCCTTGGGCAGCAGTGGCACCTCCACCGTCAGGTCGAAGCGGTCGAGAAAGGGGCCGGAGAGCTTGCCGAGGTAGCGCAGGATCTGATCCGGGCTGGAGCGGGTCTGGCCATCGCCATAGTGGCCGCAAGGGCTGGGGTTCATGGCGCCGACCAGCTGGAAGCGGGCGGGAAAATCCACCTGGCGGGCGGCCCGGCTGATGGTGATATGGCCGGTCTCCAGCGGCTCGCGCAGGGAGTCGAGCACCTTGCGCTCGAACTCGGGTAGTTCATCCAGAAACAGCACCCCGTTGTGGGCCAGGGATATTTCACCGGGCCGCGGGTGACTGCCACCCCCCACCAGCGCCACTGCCGAGGCGCTGTGGTGCGGCGTGCGGTAGGGCCTATGGTGCCAGTGACCGGCGCGCGGGGTGAGGCCGCCGATGGAGTGGATGGCGGCGGTCTGCTGCGCCTCCTGTTCGCTCAGCGGCGGCAAGATGCCGGGCAAGCGGCTGGCCAGCATGCTCTTGCCGGTGCCGGGCGGGCCGATGAACAGCAGGTTGTGGCTGCCGGCGGCGGCGATCTCCAGCGCTCGCTTGGCCTGGGACTGGCCGATCACGTTCTGCAGATCCGGCACATCGGGCAGGGCCTCCGTGGTCTGGGGATCCGGTAGTGGCAGTTCGTACTGGCCTGCCAGCCAGGCGGTGACGGCCAGCAGCTGGTGGGCGGTGCGCACTTCGGCGTCTTGGATGAGGGAAGCCTCCGGACCGTTCTCCCGCGGTACCAGCAGGGTGCGCCCCGCATCCCGGCAGGCGAGCACGGCGGGCAGCACCCCGAGCACGGGACGGATCTCGCCGGTCAGGGCCAATTCGCCTAAAAATTCGTGATCGAGCAGGTATTTTGCGGGTATCTGCTTGGAAGCGGCGAGAATGCCGATGGCGATGGCCAGATCGAAACGGCCCCCCTCCTTGGGCAGATCGGCGGGGGCCAGATTGACCGTGATGTGTTTGCTCGGGAACTCGAAATTGCCGTTGAGCAGGGCGCTGCGCACCCGATCCCGCGACTCCTTCACCGAGGTTTCCGGCAGGCCCACCATGTTGAAGGCGGGCAAACCGTTGGAGAGGTGTACCTCCACCGTCACTTGCGGGGCCGCGACACCCAAGCTGGCACGGCTATAAACCACAGCTAATGACATAAATCCCGTCCTTGGTTTGATGTATATGCTGGTTAACCGTTTTTTATCAGTTTTTTGTTCCAATCGACGCGTTCGGACTCAGTCAAAATCAGAGTCTTGTCAGGCAAAAAACGCTTGCCCAATAAAAATCACCGTGCTAGTTCTAATAGCCATTCGCGGTAAAAACCGCCCAATTTCACAGGATTTCCGGTTGTAACTATGAACATGGCCTCCCGTTTCGTCAGCATTATTGTGGTCCTAGTGGTGATTATTATCTCACCGCTCGGGGCTCGTTTAGCTGCACGGAACAAGGGATAGACCCACCACCGGACAGAACGAAACAAGCGACCCCCGAGCCTCACAGCTCGGGGGTTTTTTTTCGACCACAGGACAGGATTTTCCAGATGAACGGCGCGCAGTTTTTGGTACAGGCTCTCAAGCAACAGGGTGTGACTCAGGTGTTTGGTTACCCGGGCGGGGCCATCATGCCGGTCTACGATGCCCTGTATGACGGTGGCCTGGCCCATCAGCTCTGCCGCCACGAGCAGGGTGCCGCCATGGCGGCGGTGGGTTATGCCCGCGCCTCCGGTCAGGTGGGGGTCTGCATCGCCACCTCCGGCCCCGGCGCTACCAATCTGGTAACTGGCCTCGCGGAGGCGCTGCTCGATTCGGTGCCGCTGGTGGCCATCAGCGGTCAGGTGCCCTGCGCCGCCGTCGGGACCGATGCGTTTCAGGAGGTCGACGTGCTCGGCATGTCCCTCTCCTGCACCAAGCACTCCTTCATGGTGACCGATGTGGCCGATCTGCCGCAGGTCATTGCCGAAGCCTTCGCCATCGCCAGTGAAGGGCGCCCGGGCCCGGTGCTGATCGATCTCCCCAAGGATGTGCAACTGGCCAAGGTGCCAACCCAGAGTCCGCTGTTTGCGGTGGCTGAGCCCGAGCATCTGAGCCAGGCCGAACTGACGGCCGCCCATACCCTGTTGGCCGTTGCCGAGCGCCCGGTGCTCTACGTTGGTGGCGGGGTAGGCATGGCCAATGCCGAGCAGCAGCTGCGCGACTTTGCCGCCGCCACCGGCATGCCGGCGGTCACCACCCTCAAGGGGATAGGTGCACTCGACCCCGACAGCCCCGTTTACCTTGGCATGCTCGGCATGCACGGCACCAAGGCGGCCAACTATGCGGTGCAGCAGTGCGACTTGCTGCTGGTGGTGGGTGCCCGTTTCGATGATCGAGTGACCGGCAAGCTGGAGGAGTTCGCCCCCGAAGCCAAGGTGATCCACCTCGATGTGGACGCCGCCGAGTTCGGCAAGCGCCGCGCCGCCGAGGTGGGCATCACTCAGGATCTGAAACAGGTGCTGCCGCGCCTCGCCATGTCCCTCTCCATCGACCCATGGCGTGAGCACTGCGCGAACATGGCCCGCGAGTATGCCTTTCGCTACGACCATCCCGGTCAGCCCATCTATGCCCCGGCCCTGCTCAAGCAGCTCTCTGCCAGGTTGCCGGAGACCAGCGTGGTGGCCTGCGACGTGGGTCAGCACCAGATGTGGGTGGCCCAGCACATGCGCTTCACCAGCCCGCGCAACCACCTCTCCAGCGCTGGTCTCGGCACCATGGGCTTCGGCCTGCCCGCCGCCATCGGCGCCAAGATGTCGCGCCCGGAGGATGAAGTGGTGCTGGTGAGCGGCGATGGCTCTTTCATGATGAACGTGCAGGAGCTCGGCACCATCCGCCGTGCCCAGCTCAAGGTGAAGATGGTGCTGCTGGACAACCAGCGCCTCGGCATGGTGCGCCAGTGGCAGGAGCTGTTCTTCGACGGCCGCTACAGCGAGACCATCCTCTCCGACAACCCCGATTTCATCGCCCTGGCTGCCGCCTTCGGCATCCCCGGCGAAACCATCACATGCAAGGATCAGATAGCCGGCGCCCTCGATCGCCTGCTGGCAAGCGAGAGTGCCTACCTGCTGCATGTGGCCATTTCAGAGGAAGAAAACGTCTGGCCCCTGGTTCCGCCAGGAGTCGCCAACCACCAGATGATGGAGCAACGCCCATGAGTCAGTTCAATACCTTGCAAATCCATGCCCAGCCCAGACCCGAAGTGATGGAGCGGGTGCTGCGGGTGGTTCGTCACCGCGGTTTCAACCTCTGCGCCCTCAACATGGAGCAGGATTGCCAACAACTGCGGATCACGGTTACTGTCGAGTCGGTGCGTCCCATCCAGCAGTTGTGGAGCCAGCTGGTGAAGCTGGTGGACGTTTCCCGGGTCGATGCACTGGAACAGCAACCCCGGATCAGAGCTTAAGGAGCCAAGCCAATGTCACAGCCTTCCCAATCCGCCACCCACCCGCAATACATCTGGTTCAACGGCAAACTGGTGCCTTGGCAGGATGCCCAGGTGCACGTGATGAGCCACGCCCTGCACTACGGCTCCTCGGTGTTCGAAGGGGTGCGCGCCTACGACACCCCCAAGGGCACCTGCATCTTCCGTCTGCAGGAGCACACCCGCCGCCTGTTCGACTCCGCCAAGATCTACTGGATGGACGTCCCCTACAGCGAGGCCGAAGTGAATGAAGCCTGCCGCACCGTGGTGCGCGAGAACGGCCTGAGGAGTGGCTACCTGCGCCCGCTGGCCTTTGTCGGCAACGTGGGGCTGGGGTTGCATCCGCCGCTGGATGCCAAGGCCGACCTGATGGTGGCTGCCCTGCCGTGGGGCGCCTATCTGGGGGAAGAGGGGCTGAAAAACGGGGTGGATGTGTGCGTCACCTCCTGGAACCGGCTCGCTCCCAACACCATTCCCACCGGCGCCAAGGCCGGCGGCAACTATTTGTCTTCCCAGCTGATCAGCCGCGAGGCCAAGCGCAACGGCTTCGCCGAGGGGCTGGCGCTGGATGTGAACGGCTACCTGAGCGAAGGGGCGGGGGAGAACCTGTTCCTGGTGAAGAACGGTGTGCTGTTCACCCCGCCCGCTACCGCCGCCATCCTGCCCGGCATCACCCGTGACACCATCATGACGCTGGCCCGCGATCTCGGTTACGAGGTGCGCGAGCAGGCGCTGCCCCGTGAGGCGCTCTATGTGGCAGACGAAATCTTCATGACCGGCACGGCGGCCGAGGTGACGCCGGTGCGTTCCGTCGATCGGATGAAGGTGGGTGCTGGCTGCCGCGGCCCGGTGACCGAGCAGCTGCAAAACGCCTTCTTCGGCCTGTTCACCGGTCAGACCGAAGACAAGTGGGGCTGGCTGACGCCAGTCAACGACTGATGAGAGAGGGGAGGCGTCATGCCTCCCCGAGTCGCTTCCGGTCAGGGCACTGCGCGGTGCCCTCACCAGGATCGATTCCCGATCCGAGAGTCACTTTTTCATTTCCAAAGATAATGAGCCCGCTGGGCATTCAGGGAGTAGAGACATGCCGAAGTTGAGATCCGCCACCACCACCCACGGACGTAACATGGCCGGGGCCCGCGCCCTGTGGCGTGCCACCGGAATGACCGATCAGGATTTCGGCAAGCCCATCATCGCCGTGGTCAACTCCTTCACCCAGTTCGTGCCGGGCCATGTCCACCTCAAGGATCTGGGCCAGCTGGTGGCGCGGGAGATTGAAGCCGCCGGCGGTGTGGCCAAGGAGTTCAACACCATCGCCGTGGATGACGGCATCGCCATGGGCCACGGCGGCATGCTCTACTCCCTGCCATCGCGCGAGCTGATCGCCGACTCGGTGGAGTACATGGTCAACGCCCACTGCGCCGACGCCATGGTCTGCATCTCCAACTGCGACAAGATCACCCCGGGGATGCTGATGGCCGCCCTGCGCATCAACATCCCGGTCATTTTCGTCTCCGGCGGCCCGATGGAAGCGGGCAAGACCAAGCTCTCCGATCAGATCATCAAGCTGGATCTGGTGGACGCCATGATCCAGGGCGCCGACCCCAAGGTTTCAGACGCCCAGAGCGAACAGGTGGAGCGCAGTGCCTGCCCTACCTGCGGCTCCTGCTCCGGCATGTTTACCGCCAACTCCATGAACTGCTTGACCGAGGCGCTGGGCCTCTCCCAGCCGGGCAACGGCTCGCTGCTGGCAACCCACAGCGACCGCGAGCAGCTGTTCAAGCTGGCGGGCCAGCGCATCGTGACCCTGGCCAAACGCTGGTATGAGCAGGACGATGCCTCGGCACTGCCGCGCAACATCGCCACCAAGGCGGCGTTCGAGAACGCCATGGCGCTCGACATCGCCATGGGCGGCTCCACCAATACCGTGCTGCACCTGCTGGCGGCGGCCCAGGAGGCCGGGGTCGACTTCACCATGGCCGACATCGACCGCATGTCGCGCAAGGTGCCGCAGCTGTGCAAGGTGGCACCCTCCACCCAGAAATACCACATGGAAGACGTGCACCGCGCCGGCGGCGTGGTCGCCATTCTGGGTCAGCTGGAAAAAGCGGGCCTGGTGCACGGGGACACCCGCAACGTGCTGGGAACCTCGCTGCTGGAGCTGCTGGCCGAATATGACGTCAGCCGCCAGCCCAGTCAGGAGGTGGTGGACTTCTACCGCGCCGGCCCGGCCGGGATCCGCACCACCAAGGCCTTCAGCCAGGATTGCCGCTGGCCCGAGCTGGATCTGGACCGCGCCGAAGGCTGCATCCGCTCGCTGGACAACGCCTACAGCCTGGAAGGGGGCCTGGCCGTGCTCGCCGGCAACCTGGCGCTGAACGGTGCCATCGTCAAGACCGCCGGGGTGGATGAGGAGAACCTCACCTTCCGTGGCCCGGCCCGGGTATTCGAGAGCCAGGACACGGCGGTTGCCGGCATTCTGGATGGCACCGTCAAGGCCGGTGAAGTGGTGGTGATCCGCTACGAGGGCCCGAAAGGGGGCCCCGGCATGCAGGAGATGCTCTACCCCACCACCTATCTGAAATCCATGGGGCTCGGCAAGGCGTGTGCGCTGATCACCGACGGTCGCTTCTCCGGCGGCACCTCGGGCCTCTCCATCGGCCACGTCTCGCCGGAGGCGGCCTCCGGCGGCACTATCGGTCTGGTGGAGGATGGCGACATCATCAACATCGACATCCCGGCTCGCAGCATGGTGCTGGAGGTGGCCGACAGCGTGCTGGCTGCCCGCCGCGTCGCCGTTGAAGCCCGTGGCTGGAAGCCGCTCGATCGCCAGCGTCAGGTCTCCTTTGCCCTGCGCGCCTACGCCATGTTCGCCACCAGCGCCGACAAGGGCGCGGTGCGCGATCGTTCGATGCTGGGGGAATAAACCATGGTCTCTGCGGCGGATTATCTACGCAAGGTGCTGCTCTCCCCCGTCTATGAGGCGGCCCGAGTCACCCCCCTGCAAACGTTGAAAAAACTCTCCGAGCGGCTCGGCAATCACGTCAGCCTGAAGCGGGAGGACCTGCAACCGGTCCACTCCTTCAAGCTGCGCGGCGCCTACCACAAGATTGCCACTCTGACCGAGGAGCAGAAGGCGCGCGGCGTCATCGCCGCCTCCGCCGGCAACCACGCCCAGGGGGTCGCCCTGTCGGCCGCCAAGCTCGGCATCAAGGCGATCATCGTGATGCCCAAGACCACGCCGGACATCAAGATTGACGCGGTGCGCCGGCAGGGCGGCAACGTCATGCTGTTTGGCAACAGCTTCGACGAGGCCTACGGCGAGAGCCGCCGCCTCGCCGAGTTGGAGGGCTACACCCTGATCCCGCCGTTTGACGACGTCGAGGTGATCGCCGGCCAGGGCACCATCGGCAAGGAGCTGCTGGAGCAGGATACCCATCTCACCCACGTGTTCGTGCCGGTGGGTGGCGGCGGACTGGCCGCCGGGGTGGCGGTCTACATCAAGCAGCTGCTGCCGGATGTGAAGGTTATCGGGGTGGAGGCGGAGGGTTCCGCCTGCCTCAAGGCCGCGCTGGCAGCGGGCGAGCCGGTCAATCTGGAACGGGTCTCGCTGTTTGCCGACGGAGTGGCGGTCAAGCGCATCGGCGAGGAGACCTTCCGCCTGTGCAACCAGTATCTGGACGAGGTGGTGACCGTCTCCAACGACCAGATCTGCGCCGCGCTGAAAGACATCTTCGACGACTGCCGCGCCATCGCCGAGCCGTCGGGCGCCCTGTCGTTGGCGGGTCTGAAGGCCTACAGCGAGCGGGAGCAGGTCAAGGGGGGGCGGATGGCGGCCATTTTGTCCGGCGCCAACGTCAACTTCCACAGCCTGCGCTACGTGTCGGAGCGCTGCGAGATCGGCGAGAAGCGCGAGGGCATGCTGGCGGTGACCATCCCCGAGCGCAAGGGGGCCTTCCTCGACTTCTGCCGTCAGCTCGGGCCGCGCATGGTGACCGAGTTCAACTATCGCTATGCGGATGCCGAGCAGGCGTCGCTGTTCGTCTCGGTGCGCCTCACCGGCGGTGACGAGGAGCTGGGCCAGATCATCGATCAGCTCGGTGGCAACGGCTATCCGGTGGTCAACATGACCGAGAGCGAGCTGGCCAAGAACCACGTGCGCTACATGATTGGCGGCCGCCCGGCCCGGCCCCTCGGTGAACGCCTCTACAGCTTCAAGTTTCCGGAGCAGCCTGGCGCCCTGATGCGCTTTCTGGAGACCCTCGGCTGTCGCTGGAACATCAGCCTGTTCCACTACCGCAACCACGGCGCCGACTATGGCCGGGTGCTCTGTGCGTTTGAGCTGCCGGACGAGGACGTGGCGGCTTTTCACGACTACCTGCACGAGATTGGCTACGGCTGGAAAGAGGTGAGTGACGACCCCGCCTACCGGCTGTTTCTGGCCAGCTAGGTGGGTTGCAAGCAACAAGAGGGAGGCCATCGGCCTCCCTTTTTCATGGCGCTGGCCGGCACATCCGCGGATACCCCCTGCATGGGGCGTTTTCCTGCCGGGAATGCCGTGCGCTTCACACTCTTGAGTCCCAAGTCATTTGAGGCTGGCAACAGATGGGATAACCTGATGGACGGGGCCGTTTGCCCCATCAGGGAAGAGAGGCGCAAGAGCGCCCATCACGACTCATTGCAGAGGCTTTCACCATGAACAAATCGATACTTGCCGTGCTGGTCAGCGGCCTGCTCGTCAGCGGGGCCGTGCAGGCTGCCGCTCAGGACAACACCTGGTACGCCGGCGGCAAGGCCGGCTGGTCCAAGTTCTTCGACGTGGATCAGAAGCAGGTCGTCTCCGACACTCTGGGGGCGCTGCAGAACACCAGCACCAGCAAGGATACGCTCGGGCTGGGCGCCTTTGCCGGCTATCAGCTCAACCCCAACCTGGGCTTCGAATTCGGCTATGACTGGTTCGGCAAGTACACCTCGTCCGGCGAATTGAGCGGGGTGAGGGTGGAAGGGGAAGCCAAGAGCCAGATGATTCAGACCACCATGAAGATAGGGTTCCCGGTCAACGATGCGCTGGATCTCTACGGCCGGCTCGGCGGCGGCTACGCCTGGACCAACAGCGAATTGTCGGCCCAGACGGCCACCGACTTCATCAAGGATACCGGCAACAAGCATGGCGCCGTGTTCGTCGGGGCGCTGGGGACTGAATACGCCATCGACCGTGACTGGGCCGCCCGCCTCGAATACCAGTACACCACCCCGCTCGGGGATACCTCCCTCGATCGTTCCGGCATCGAGATGGACAACGGCATGCTGGCGTTTGCCATGCTCTATCGCTTCGGCCAGCAGGGTGGCGAAGTGGCGGCGCCTGCTCCGGCCCCGGCTGCGGCGCCGGCTCCCGCCGTGGTGGTGGTGCCCAAGACCTTCAGCCTGAGCTCGGACGTACTGTTCGAGTTCAACAAGGCGACCCTGAAGCCGGCTGCCAGCCAGGCGCTCGACAACCTGTTCAGCCAGATAGTGGCGGCCAATCCGAAAGACGGGGTGGCGACCGTGATCGGCCACACCGATCGCATCGGCTCTGACGCCTACAACCAGGCGCTCTCCGAGCAGCGCGCCCGCAGCGTCGCCGACTACCTGATCGCCAAGGGACTGTTTGCCGACAAGGTGCGGGTCGAGGGGCGCGGCAAGTCCTCTCCGATCACCGGCAACAACTGCAGCAGCGGCTCCAAACCGGCGCTGATCGCCTGTCTGGCACCGGATCGGCGAGTGGAAGTGCGGCTGGAAGGGGTCTCCCAACCGGCGCAATGACCACGGTGGCAGCATGAACGACAAGGGAGGCTTAGGCTTCCCTTTTCATTGCCGCCAGCGGGGGCGGTTATGTGCAGATGCCGATACCGCAGCCTCCTGATATAGCCAATCGGTGTTAAGCCTACCCCGGCAGCTGGTCGATAACTGACCAGATGTATGGCGCCGAGGGCGAAGATATGCGCATCGATCACTACGACCTCCAGGGGGAGGTGCAATACCAGCAGCAACAGGCGCAGTCCCGCAAGGTGCGCCGGCTCGGCCCCGTGCCGGCTGCCAGCCAGGTGCAGTCCCCTGCCACGGTGCCGGCGGACTCGACGCCTGCGGCAGGCAGCAGCCAGCTCACCTTCACCCGCAGCAGCCTGCTGACGCTGCAGATGGTCAGCCGTACTGCTGCCGGCCCGGTGCCAGCGGCCCCCACACCGGCACCCGCCAAGCCTGCCGAGGCCGGCAAGGGCGAGCAGGATGGCATTCCCAACGACGGGCTCGACAACCGCCAGCGGCTCATCAAGCTGATGATCGAGGCGATGCTGGGCCACGAGATAGAGTTGCCGGATCCGATCAAACCGGCCGACCAGAGCGCGGAGGGAGTACCCGCGCCGACGGGTGAGGGGACTCAGTCCGCCGCCGAGCCGGATCAGTTGGTGGAGGTGACCGACAGCCTGCTGCAAAAAGAGCAGCTCAACGTGGTGGCGGCGGCAAACGTGCAGACCCAGGATGGCCAGACCCTGCAGCTGGATCTGGGTTTTGTGCTGGACTGGCGCCAGCTCGACATCAGCCAGCGCCGTACCACCCTCAATGCCCTCAAGGATCCGCTGGTGCTCAGCCTGGACGGCAAGATAGCCGGCCTGACCGACGCCCGGGTCAATTTCGACATCGATCAGGATGGCAAGGCGGACAGCCTGCCCGGCCTGAGTGAGGGGAGCGGCTTCGTGGCGCTGGATCGCAACGGCAACGGTACCATAGATGATGGCGGCGAGCTGTTCGGGGCCCGCTCCGGCAACGGTTTTGGCGAGCTGGCGACCCTGGATGAGGATGGGAACGGGGTGCTGGACGAGCGGGACAGCCAGTTCTCGGCGCTGCAGTTCTGGCAACCGGAACAGTCTCCTATTGCCCTGGTGGAGCTGGGGATCGGCGCCATCCTGTTGCATCCTCTCGAGACCCCCTTCAACCATCTGGGGGAAAGCGGCAATCAAGGGGTGCTGCGCCAGTCCGGTCTCTATGTGACCGAGCAGGGCAAGGGAGGCTGGGTGCAGCAGGTCGACCTGCGGGTCTGACCCCCGCACCCGCATGGCAAACCCGGTCGCTGACGCCGCACGTCGGCGGCCGTTTCACCCTCTGCGACCAGAACCTGACTCAATTCAGCTCGGTGGGGTCGATGTCGAGGCTCCAGCGCACCCGTTTGGTCTCGGGCCACCCCTCCAGCTCCTTCACCGCCCAATCCAGCAACTGGGCCAGTGGCGCCCGGTTCGGCCCCTGCACCAGCAACTGCATGCGAAACTTGCCCGCCTTGCGCTCCATGAAGCCGCTGATGGGCCCCAGCACCTGAACATGGGGATAACGGGCGCTGCGCAGGGTATCGGCGAGGCGGCTGAGGAACAGCTGCACCTCGTCGCGGCCGTTGGCCTCGGCCCGAAACAGCCCCTGATAGCTGAACGGTGGCAGCCCCAGCAGGCGGCGCTCTTTCAGCGCCGTGTCGGCGAAGTGGCCATAGCCGTTCTGGGTCAGATCCTGCAGCAGGGCGTGCTCCGGATGGTGGCTCTGTAGCACCACCAACCCCGGCTTGCTGGCGCGGCCGGCGCGGCCCGCCACCTGGGTGTAGAGCTGGGCCAGCTTCTCGGCTGCGCGAAAATCGGCGCTGAACAGGGCGCCATCCACATCCAGCAGCCCCACCAACGTCACATCCGGGAAGTGGTGGCCCTTGGCCAGCATCTGGGTACCGATCAGGATCTTGTACTTGCCCGCCTTGATGTCGCCGAGGTGGGTTTCCAACTCCCCCTTGCGACGGGTGTTGTCCCGATCGATGCGCACCACCGGATATTGCGGGAACACGGTGCTAAGCAGCTGCTCCAGCTGTTCGGTGCCAACGCCGGAGCCGATTAGTTCGTTGCTGCCGCACTCGGGGCAGTGGTGGGGAAGGGGTCGGACGCTGTCGCAGTGGTGGCAGTGCAGCCGCCGCCCGGCCTGATGCCAAGTGTACCAGGCGTCACAGCGCTCGCAGGCGGCGCTCCAGCCGCATTGGTGGCAAATCAGAGCCGGGGCATAGCCACGGCGGTTGAGAAACAGCATCACCTGATTGCCCGCCGCCAGATGTTCCGCCATCAGCTGCTCCAGCTGGGGGGAGAGCCCGGCCTGCAGCCGCACATTCTTGATGTCCAGGATCACCTGACGAGCAGTCTGGGCGTTACCGGCGCGGCGAGTGAGCGTGAGGTGGTGATACTTGCCGCTGCGGGCGTTGTGCAGCGTCTCCAGCGACGGGGTAGCCGAGCCAAGCAAAATGGGGATACCGGCACGATGAGCCCGCATCACCGCCAGATCCCGCGCGTGGTAGCGAAAACCGTCCTGCTGCTTGAAGGAGCCGTCGTGCTCCTCGTCGATGATGATGATGCCGAGGTTGTGAAACGGGGTGAACACCGCGGAGCGGGTGCCGATCAGGATGGCGGCACCGCCGTCGCGGCAGGCGAGCCAGGCGTCGAGCCGCTCCCGGTCGTTCATGGCGGAGTTCATCGCTACCACCGGCACGTTGAAGCGGCGCCGGAAGCGGTTGATGGCCTGCGGAGTGAGGCCGATCTCGGGCACCATCACCAGTGCCTGCTTGCCTGCCTTGAGCAGGGGCTCGAGGATGCTCAGATAAACCTCGGTCTTGCCGGAGCCGGTGATGCCATCCAGCAGGAAGGCACCAAACTGGTCGCTCTGGCTGGTGACGGCGGAGACCGCCAGCGCCTGCTCGCCGTTGAGGCGCAGCCCCTCACCCGGCTCGAAGCGGGCGACCCAGTCGCCGTCATGGCTCGGCTCCAGCGAGCGCTTCTCCAGCAGTCCCTTCTTCTCCAGCGCGGTGAGGGCGGCGCTCGAAATCTCCTCCTGCTTGAGGGCGGAGGGGGTCTGCGGCCCCTTGCGCAGCAGGGCGAGGGCCTGCTGCTGTTTGGCGGCCCGCTTGAGCTCGTTGAGATCGATCGCCATGCCGGCCTCGGTGGCGAACCAGAATTCCAGTTCGCGATAGGCGGCGGGCTCCCCCTTGCGCACCAGCACCGGCAGGGCGTGGGGCAGCACCTCCCCCAATGGATGCTGGTAGTAGCTGGCGCTCCAGTTCATCAGCGCCAGAATGTCGGGCCCCAGCACGGGGGCGCTATCAAGCACGCGTTTGAGCGGCTTGAGCTTGTTGCGCGGCACCTGGCTGTCGACGGGGTGATCCACCACCAGCCCGACCAGGGTTTGCGGGCCGAACGGGATCTCGACCCGGCAGCCGGGAGCAGGCAAAGGTAAGGGGGAGAGATAGTCAAAGTGACGGCGTAACGGCACCGGCACAGCCACACGAACCAGATCCAGCGTTTGGGAAGAATTCACCAGAGATTGCCTATTTTTTCTGCGAAGCCACTTGCCTGAACTCAGGCATTTCCTATATTATTCGCAGCCTTTGAAACTGTGTTCAACAATCGTGTGGTGTCCGACAGAAGATCGGATAGCGACACGGCCTGATAATTGAGGTTGTCCATGAAAGCTGGTATCCATCCTGACTACGTAGCCATCACCGCCAAGTGCTCTTGCGGTAACGTCATCAACACCTTCTCTACCCTGGGTAAAGATCTGAACCTGGACGTGTGCTCCGAGTGCCACCCGTTCTATACCGGCAAGCAGAAAGAAGTTTCTAGCGGCGGCCGCGTAGACAAGTTCAACAAGCGTTTCGGTGCGATGACCACCAAGAAGTAATTCTACTTCTGAAGAATTCTGAAAAAGGCGCCCGATGGGCGCCTTTTTTATTGGTCGGCGTTCTGTAACGGCCCGCTTTGCCCTATGGTGGGACTCTCCTTTCTCCCTTTGCGGGAGCAGGGGTGGAGATGAGGGGCGGTAACATGGGCAAGACAGGGAGTGTGCAGATGCGTGATTGTCTGGTGATGGGGGCGGCGGGCTACATAGGTTCTTACCTGGTACCCCATCTGCAAGAACTGGGTTATCGGGTGATTGCCGGGGCGCGGCGCCCCTGCCGTCTGCCGCCCGGGGTAGAGTTTCGCCTTGCCGACAGCCTCAAGCCGATCACATTGCTGCCCGCCCTGGCCGGCATCGACACCGTCTTCTATCTGGTGCACGCCATGGGGGCGGGGGCCGACTTCCACCGGCTGGAGCAGCAGGGGGTGAAGAACTTCGCCGCCGCCGCCCGCGCCGCCGGGGTGCGTCGCATCATCTATCTGGGCGCCATCCAGCCGGCGCAGTGCAACAGCCGTCACCTCAACTCCCGCCGTTATTGCGGCGAGCTGTTTCGGAGCGCCGGCGTGCCGACGGTGGAGCTGCGCGCCGGCATCATAGTGGGGCCCGGCTCAGCGGCGTTTGAGGTGATGCGGGATCTGGTGTTCAACCTGCCGATGATGGTGACGCCCAAGTGGGTGCGCTCGCGCACGCCGCCCATTGCGCTCTCCAACCTGCTGCACTATCTGGGCGGACTGGTGGAGGCCGACGGGGTGGATGGCCAGATCTTCAACGCCGCCGGTCCCGAGCTGCTCAGCTATCAGCAGCAGTTGCAGAAGTTCGCCGCCCACATCGGCAAGCGCTGCCCCATCATCCCGCTGCCGTTTCTCAGCCCGCGCCTCTCCGCCTGGTGGCTGCAGTTTGTCACCTCGGTGCCGCAGCCGGTGGCCAAGGCGCTGGTGGGTGGCCTCAAGCACGACATCCCGGCCGACGACGGCCCGCTGCGGGCCCTGCTGCCGCAAACCCTGCTCAGCTTCGACGAGGCGCTGGCCGAGAGCCTCTCTCTGGAGCAGCGGCTGGGCGCCGAGCAGCAGGGGGAGGAGACCCCGCTCGGCCTGCGCTGGCGCCATCCCGAGTACGGCTTCTATGATCGCACCGCCAGCGGCGATGCCATCTGCCTCGCCTCGCCCGAGGTGGTGTGGCAGGTGCTGCAGCAGCTGGGGGGCGAGCAGCGCTACTTCTACATGAACCAGCTGTGGGTGGTGCGCGAATGGATGGACCACCTGATCGGCGGCCCGGCGCTGACCCGCGGTCGCACCAATCCGGATCGCTTCGTGAAGGGGGACATGCTGGACTCCTGGCAGATCCTCGGAGTGGACGAGGGGCGCAGGCTGGATCTGCTGTTCAACATGCGGGCCCCCGGCGTCGGCCGGCTGGAGTTCAACATACTGCCGGAGGAGTCGGGGCTGACCCGGCTCAAGGTGACGGCCCACTGGCATCCACAGGGGGCCTGGGGACTGGCCTACTGGCTCGCCATGCTGCCGTTCCACCTCTTCATCTTCCAGGGCATGACGGAGGCGATCGCCAGACAGGCGGAGGCGAAAGCCGGCATTCCGGTGATGGGGTGAAACCATATCTATAACTAAATGGGTATTATTGGTTGGCATGACATGCTAATTACTGGCTTGTCAGTGGCTGGGTGACGATACTTTCCTCTGTGAAAGCCCGATGGTTTTCTTTATGATCCCCAGCCCTCGCCCGTGGGCGAGCCAATGCACCACTCAATTCACTACCGTATCGGGGTCCCCCATGTCCGATCAGCGTCACGATCTTCGTCAACAAGCACTCGATTACCACGCCCAGCCCGTGCCGGGCAAAATCGCCATCGCCCTCACCAAGCCCGCCGAGACCGCCCGCGATCTGGCGCTGGCCTACAGCCCGGGCGTCGCCGAGCCGGTACGCGAGATCGCCGCCAACCCGGCTGATGCCTACCGCTACACCGGCAAGGGCAACCTGGTGGCCGTCATCTCCAACGGCACCGCCATCCTGGGGCTGGGCAATCTGGGTCCGCTGGCCTCCAAGCCGGTGATGGAGGGCAAGGCCCTGCTGTTCAAGCGCTTTGCCGGCATCGACGCCATCGACATCGAAGTGAAGCACGAGACCAGCGCCCAGTTCATCGACACGGTCGCCGCCATCGCCGACACCTTCGGCGGTATCAACCTGGAAGACATCAAGGCCCCCGAGTGCTTCGAGATCGAGCAGGCGCTGATCGAGCGCTGCGACATCCCGGTGTTCCACGATGATCAGCACGGTACTGCCATCGTCACCGCCGCCGGCCTGCTCAACGCGCTGGAAGTGCAGGGCAAGCAGATTGGCGACAGCCGCATCGTCTGCATGGGCGCCGGGGCTGCCGCCACCGCCTGCATGGAGCTGCTGATCAAGTGTGGTGCCAAGCCCCACAACATCTTCATGCTGGATCGTCAGGGCGTCATCCACAGCGGTCGCACCGATCTCAACCAGTACAAGCAGCGCTTCGCCAATGACACCCCCCTGCGCACCCTGATGGAGGTGATCGACGGGGCGGACGTGTTCGTCGGTGTCTCTGGCCCGGATGTGCTGCCTGCCGAAGCGGTGGCGCTGATGGCGCCCAACCCGGTGATCTTCGCCTGCTCCAACCCGGACCCCGAGATCAAGCCGGCGCTGGCTCACGCAGTGCGCAAGGATCTCATCATGGGCACGGGTCGTTCCGACTACCCGAACCAGATCAACAACGTGCTCTGCTTCCCCTTCATCTTCCGCGGCGCCCTCGACGCCCGTGCCAGCCGCATCAACGATGCCATGAAGATCGCCGCAGTCGAGGCGATCCGTGGTCTGGCCAAGGAGCCGGTACCGGCCGAGGTGCTGACCGCCGCCGGCGTCAGCGAGCTAGCCTTCGGCAAGGACTACGTCATTCCCAAGCCGATGGATGCCCGTCTGCTGCCGCGCGTCGCCCGTGCCGTGGCACTGGCAGCGGTGGAGTCCGGGGTGGCCCGCATCGCCCTGCCAGCGGATTACATGCTGGGCTGAGCCAAGGCAAGCGCGCAGAAAACAGAAGGGGCCCCATGTCGGGGCCCCTTTTTATTACGGGAAGCTTGTTGGTCGATTACTTGGTCTTGGGAGCAACCTTGACGGCCGGCGCCTTGGCGTGGGCAGCCTTGTGGTGTTTTTTCACGACCTTGGTCTGGGTAGCCTGGGGAGCGGCAGCCTTGGTCGGGGTGGCAGCCATGGTGAAGCCGGAGGTCAGGGCGAAGACAGCAGCCAGGCTCAGGGGGATCAGCTTGTTCATATTCCAGTTCCTCATTCGGGTTGATGACATGGAGCGTTTCTCCATGACTTCATCCTAGGGCTGTTCGACCTGCGGTTCAGTGAGTGACTGGTGACGGTTTGTATCCAAATGTACAGGCAGCATCAGGCAGAAACGGGCACCGCTGCTGCTGGGCAGCAGCTGCACCTCACCGCCGTGGTGGCGGGCGATGCTGCGTACGATGGCCAGCCCCAGCCCGGCGCCGCCGGTGCGTCGGTCGCGGCTCTGATCCAGCCGCACGAAGGGCTCGAAGATCTGTGGTGCGAGTGCGGGATCGATGCCGGCGCCGTCGTCGGCCACCTCCAGCAGATAGAGATCCTGCTGACGCGCCATGCTGAGGGTCACCCGGCCGGCGGCGTGGCGCAGGGCGTTGCCGATGAGGTTCTCCAGCGCCCGATCCAGCAGACGAGTATCGCCGCGCCAGGGCAGGGCCATGGCCGGGCGCACGAAGTCGAGCCGCTTGTCCGGCCGCAGCGCCTGCCAGTCGGCAAGGCGGCTGCCCGCCCAGCTGCCGAGCTCCAGCTCGCTGCACTGCAGCGGCAGCTCGGGGCGATCGAGTCTGGCGTAGGTGAGCATCTCCTCGATGAGGGCGTCCAGCGCGCCGAGATCCCGCTCCAGCCCCTGCTGCTCCTCGGCCGAGGGCGCCGGATCCAGCATGGCGAGCCGGTAGCGCAGCCGCACCAGCGGGGTGCGCAGCTCGTGGGCGATGGCATCGGTCAGCTGCTTGCGGCTGGCCAGCATGGCTTGCAGCTGCTCGGTCATCTGGTCGAAGGTGCGGCCGACCCGGCCCAGGCTGCTGCCGGGCGGCAAACGGGTGCGGCAGGAGAGATCGCCGTCGCCGACCCGGCGGGCGGTCTGTTCGAGCTGTTGCAGGCCGCGCCAGTGCGGGCGCAGCCAGAGCAGGATCGGCAGCCCCAGCGAGAGACCGATGACCAGCAGCAGCCCCACGTCGACCCAGTGCAGTTCGTGCAGGTAGGAGAGATAGGGGACGGGGCCGACGATCAGCACCTGATCGGTGCCCGGAATGCGCTGCAGGAAGGTGTCATCCTCCTCGACGATGACGATGTTGCCCGCCTCCAGAAAGGCCTGATCCTCGTTGGCCAGCGGCTGGTTGGCGAGGGCGCCGATCTGCAGTGGCAGGGTGAGCTGGCGGCTCTGCTCCGCCATGCGGGCGGGCCAGTGCTCCGGCGGCAAGCGGGCCAGCTCGCCGGTGAGCAGGCCGAGGGAGCCCTGCATCATCCGCTCCAGATAGCGATCTCCCGCCCGCTCGGCGGTGACCTGATAGACCATGCCGACCAGCAGGATGGCCAGGGTGAAACAGCCGATCAGCAGCAGATAGAACTGGATAAACAGGCGGCGCATCGGGCTCTCCTCTTGCCTGGGTTGCGTCTGGGCATTGCCTTGTTGCCCCCTCATCCCCAACCCTTCTCCCGCAAGGGGAGAAGGGAGCAGAGAGCATCAAGGTCATTCGGCGGGGCTTATTCCCAGGCGTGGGGCACCAGCAGGTAGCCTTTTTGGCGCACCGTCTTGATGCGGGTCGGGTTGCTGGTATCGTCCCCCAGCTTGCGGCGCAGGCGGGAGATGGCCACGTCCATGCTGCGATCCTGGCCGTCGTAGTCGCGACCGCGCAGGCTGCGAAACAGCGCCTCCCGCCCCAGGATCTGGCCGGCGTGGCAGGCCAGCTCCCACAAGAGATCGAAATCGGCGGTGGAGAGCGGAATGCTGTCGCCGTCAAGGCGCACGTCCCGGCCCGGGCCGTCGATCTGCAGCCGGCCGAACTGCAGGCGCTGGGGCGGCGTGCTGGCGACCACGGGCTGCGGGGCCTGCTGTCCCTGCTGGCGGAACTGGACCCGCAGCCGGGCCAGCAGCACGGGGGGCGGCGTGGTCTTGAGGATGTAGTCGTTGGCGCCCAGCTCCAGGCTCAGGATCTGGTTCATGTCGCTGTCCAGCGAGGTGAGCATGACGATGGGGCCGGCAAAGCGCGGGCGCAGATCCCGGCACAGGGATAGACCATCCTGACCTGGCAGCATGATGTCGAGCAGCACCAGGTCCGGTTGCTCGGCCTCGACCCTGGCCAGCGCCCGATCGCCCCTCGGCTCCAGTAGCACCTCCATGTCGTGGCGGGCCAGCCAGCTGCTGATGAGCTGGCCTATCTCGGGATCATCTTCAACAAAAAGAATGCGTTGCATGGTGGCATGACACCCAGACTGTGGCGCGGATGCGCGTGCCGCCAGCATAGCGGCTCCGGCCGCCCCATGCACAGGGTTAAATAATCAAACAGGGCCCGCGGGCCCTGTCTTGTTTTGCTGGTCGAGCTGGGAATTATGCCCCGGCGGCATCAGCCTGCCTTGCGTTTGAGATAGACGCCGGCTTCCATATGGTGAGTCCAGGGGAATTGGTCGAACAGGGCGAAGCGGGCGATATCGTGGGTTTCGCCGAGTACTGCCATGTTGGCCTGCAGGGTCTCGGGGTTGCAGGAGATGTAGAGGATGTTGTCGTAATCCTGCACCAGCTTGACGGTGGCGTCGTCGAGGCCGGCCCGGGGCGGGTCGACGAAGATGGTGTTGCACTGGTAGGCGCCGAGATCCACCCCCTTGAGGCGGTTGAACTCCCGCTCGCCACGCATCGCCATGGTGAACTCCTCGGCCGACATGCGCAGGATGATCAGGTTGTCGACGCCGTTGGCGGCGATGTTGAACTGGGCGGAGTCCACGCTCGGCTTAGCGATCTCGGTGGCCAGCACCTTGCGGAAGTTCTGCGCCAGGGCGATGGAGAAGTTGCCGTTGCCGCAGTAGAGCTCCAGCAGGTCGCCCTCGCTCCCCTTGGTCACGTCCAGCGCCCAGCCCAGCATCTGTTCGTTGATGGCGGCGTTGGGCTGGGTGAAGCTGTTTTCCACCTGCTTGTAGACCAGCTCGCGGCCCTGCACGGTCAGCCGCTCGATGACGAACTCCTCCCCCAGGCAGATCTTCTGCTTGTGGGCGCGGCCAATCAGCTGCAGCTCGAATCCCTTGGCCCGCAGGTCGGCCTGCAGCGCTTCGGCGGCCTGCTGCCACTCGCTCTCCAGCTTGCGGTGGTAGAGCAGACTGACGCAGATCTGGCCGGACTGGGTGGAGAGGTAGTCGATCTGGAACAGCTTGCGGCGCAGCACGGGGTGCGGGCGCAGCCCTTCCAGCAGCACCGGCATCAGCTGGTTGATGAGACGGCTGGCGGTGGGGAACTGGTCGACCCGGATAATCTCCTTGGTGGCCGGCGCATACATGCAGTGGTACAGGTCGTCACCGTCGTGCCAGATGCGAAACTCGGCGCGCATCCGGTAGTGTTCGGCGGGGGAGGCGTGCACTTCCAGCGCAGGCAGGGTGAAGTCGGCAAACAACCCGCAGAGGCGCTCGCGCTTCTCGTCGAGCTGGGCCTGGTAGTCGGCCGGGGTTCGAAGGGGCGCCGGGTCGGCGGAAACCTGCTGGGATTGGGTCATGATTTACCTCACATGCACACCGGTCTGGCCGGGTCGAAATCGGGGGAAGCCTGCAGCCACCCAAAGGGGGCCGATTTTAAAAGGCCGCCGCAGATTGTCCAGTATTTTGTGGTCAAGAAGTGTGCAGTCAGGCCGATAGCTGATCTACAGGCATGGTGGGAGGACACATTATGCAGATCGACGGAGTGGGCGCGGCCCAACCCAAGGGAGTGGGTGTTGCTCCCAAATCGCCCCAGCAGGCGGACTCGAAGCCGGTAAGCAACGGGGACGAAGTCTCGTTGCACAAGGCGCCGAAATGGGCGCAGGTGCTGGTGCAGCAGGCGCTGCAGTTCGCGCTGGAGATCAATGGCCAGGGCTACAAGGCGCCCAAGGCGCAGGATCAGCCGGAGGCGGTGACCCCGGATACCCTGTTCGACTTTCAGTCGGTGGCCGACAACGTGCTGCAGTTCGTCACCGGCCGGCTGGGGGCTGCCCGGGCCGACGGCAAGTCGGATGACAGCCTGACCGGCATGATGGAACAGGCCCGCAAGGGGGTGGACAAGGGCTTTGGTGACGCCAGGAAACAGCTCGGCGACTGGGCCGACAACGAAGACATCAAGACCGGCATGGATCAGAGCTACAAGCTGATCCAGGAGGGGCTCGACCAGTTCGAGAAGGAGTTCTTCGGCAAGGTCTCCACCACCGACATGGGCCAGGCCGAGATGGCCAGCCGCCAGCAGGGCTCGCTGGAGATCCAGACCAAGGATGGCGACAAGGTGGTGCTGCGCTTCAACGACAGCTGGCAGACCAAGTCCCAGAAGGATGACAGCGGCAGCCAGTTCAGCCTCAAGTCGAGCCAGAGCTTCAGCTTCTCGCTGGAGGGCAACCTGAGCAGCGAGGAGATGGACTCCATCGGCAAGCTGGTCAAGGGGATCGACGATCTGGCCGGCAACTTCTTCTCCGGCAATTTCGACGACCTGTTGAAGAAGGCGGGCGAGCTGAAGCTGGATGACAGCCAGCTGGCCTCCTATTCGCTCAAGCTCAAGCAGAGCCTCAAGCTAAGCCAGACCTATCAGGGGGCGCACTCCCTGCAGGAGATGCTCAAGCCGCTGGCGGACTACCTGCCCAAGCTGGATCAGGTGCAGCAGCAGGCGGATTCTCTGCTGCCGGCATCCCAGCAGCAGGCGCTGACGCCGGCGGTGCTGGCGGCCCGTGGCCAGAGCGATCCGGCCCAGGTGGGCAGCTTCACCAGCTTCAACCAGCGGATGCTGGATGCGCTGCGGATGATCGGCCAGTTCCAGCCGGCGACGGATGCCAGCAGCAAGAGCGTCTGAACCGTTTCGAATCGAGGACTATGACCGGCCGTTTGCCAGCTCCTGCGGGGGCTGGCAAACTGGCCTTTTTCCCGATCCGGTCAGCCCATGAACCCGAAAAAGCCCAGAGACAAGCGCGAGCTTTGCTACCCCTTCATCTTCGAAACCCAGTTCCAGTGTGACTACGAGATCGCCACCGACGAGCTCTGCTGCCAGGTGGGCGCCGTATTGTCACACCTGGCTCCGGAGGCCGAGATTGCGCCCATGCAGGCGGATCTCGCGGCGCTGCAGCGGCTTATCTACAACCTCAACGGCTCGGTGCGCGGCAGGCTCGGCATCTTCGAGGAAGATCTGGTGTGGCTGAAGGGGCGTTACGATCACTACAACGAGGCGAGTCGCGGCCGGGTCACCGGTTTCGTGCTGCCGCAAGGGCCGCAGCCGATCCCGACCCTGCACCTGTGCCGCTGCGGCAGCAAGAAGGTGGTGCGGCTGCTGGTGCGGCTGGAAGAGAGCGGGGTGCGCTTCGACCCCATCCTCTATCGGTTCGCCAACCTGCTGGCCAACTTCTTCTTCGTGCTGACCGTCTACCTCAAGCAGTTGTGGCAGGTGGACGAGGTACCCTACGTCAGCATCAACTACTGAATACGGCCAAAAAAGCTTTTGTTTTTCATGAAGATCAAACACGATCATCCCATTTGTCGGTCGCCGGGATGGTTCCGGTAGCGCAGTGGGGAAGGTCATGACCATGCTTCATCTCAGTGGCAGTTCGTTCTTGATGCCGGGCAATCTCGCCTGGCGACCCCTGGCTGAATACGGCGAAGTACAGGTGGCCCCCCACGGCCAGTGGTTGCAGACCCTGATGCACCAGAGCGCCGAGGCTGCGGCCGGGACCCACATCATCATCTGGCTGTGGGAAGATCTGGTGCCAGCCCGGACCCTGCAGGAGTGGGGCCGTCTGGCGCAGGATGAGCAGCAGCTGGCGGTCGCCGCCTTCGTCGACGCTCTCTGCCAGCCTCTGTTGCAGCATCTGCAGCGCCGCCCGCAGGATCATCTGCTGGTGGGGGCCTGCAGCCATGCCCCGCTCTGTGTCTATGGCCCGGCCCCTGCCGTGCTCGCCGCGCTGGCCAGTGCGTTCGAGCAGCAGATGGCCCGCCTGCGCCTGCAGCAACCCGGCCTGGACGACCTGCACCTGCCGCTCTGGCTGCAACAGCATGGCCGCCAGCACTGCTTCGATCGGCGCAACCTCTATCTGATGTCCTGCCCCTTCTCCATGGCCGGTCTGGCCAGCCTGGCGCAGTGGATTCTCCCCTTGTTGCAGCGGTTGCAGCGACCCGCCCACAAGGTGCTGGTGCTCGACTGCGACAATACCCTGTGGGGCGGCGTGGTCGGCGAAGACGGTGTCGGCGGCGTCCTGCTGGGACAGGACGGGATGGGTCGGCTCTACCAGGCCTTCCAGCAGGCGGCCAGCCATTGGCACGGGCAGGGCATAGTGCTGGCGCTCTGTTCCAAGAATCTGGCGGACGATGTGTGGCGGCTGTTTGACGAGCATCCCGGCATGGTGCTGACACGGACGCAGATCGCCGCCGCCGAGATCGGCTGGGAGTCCAAGTCCCAGGGGCTGCGGCGGCTGGCCGCCCGCCTCAATGTCGGGCTGGACAGCCTGGTCTTCTGGGATGACAGCGAGCTGGAGCGGGCCGAGGTGCGGGCCAACTGCCCCGAGGTGATGGTGATGACCCCGCCGGCCGATCTCTGGAGCTGGCCGGATGCCCTGCTGACGTTGCCGGCTCTGTGCAGTCGCTACCAGAGCCGGGATGACGGCCTGCGGCAGCACTCTTATCAGGCCCAGGCCGAGGCCGAGGCGGTGCGCCGGCAACTGGGCGACGAGCACGCCTTCCTGCGACAATTGGCGCTGCAGGCTGACTGGCAGCCGTTCTCCCCGGGCAACCAGTTGCGAGCCGAACAGCTCAGCCAGAAGACCAATCAGTTCAACCTCTCCGGCCGCCGCTATCAGGCGGCGGAGCTGGCCCGGCTGGCCGCCGAGGGAGGCGACGTCTGGCTGGCCAGCCTGCGAGACAGGTTCGCCGATCACGGCATGACGGCGCTGCTGGTGGTGCGCCCGCTCGAGGAGGGCAGGGCGCTGCTGGATACCCTGGCCATCAGCTGCCGGGTGCTGGGGCGCGGCTTTGAATACTGGCTGCTGGCGCAACTGGCAAACCATCTGCGGGTGCAAGGCGTGACCGAGCTGGTCATCAGCCTGGTTGCCACCACCCGCAACCAGCCGGCACGGGATTTTCTGGCGAGCCTGCCAACCCGGCCGATAACCACTCCAGCGGGGTTGCTGCCGCTGGCGGACGAGGTGTTCCTCAGTCTGGATCTCTGCTCTCTTTCTCTCCCGTTTTTGGAGTTCTATGCCAATGAATGACCTTATCGCGCTGGCACACCAGCAGTTCCCTCAGGCCAGCGTCAATGCACAGTCTGCCCTCGGCAGTTTTCCCGAGTGGGATTCTCTGGGTCACTTCAACCTGCTGTTGCTGGTCGAACAGCACTATGCCGTGCGGTTCGAGCCGCAGGAGCTGGCCGAGTTGAAGAGCCTGGCCGACATCCAGCAAGCCCTGCAGAGCAAAGGGGTTGCCGTGTGAAACAGGCACTCGAGCAGGCGCTGACCGAGCTGGGGATCCCCAGAGGCGGTGCCCTGATGGTGCACTCGGATGCCATGGTGGTGGCACAGTTTGCCGGCATGGGCAACGCCGAGGGCATCGCGGCCTTCTGGGCATGCCTGGAGCAGTGGCTGGATGGACACCTGCTGGTGCCGACCTTCAGTTACAGCCCGATGGCGGACGAATGCTTCGACCCTGCGCAGACCCCGAGCAAGGTGGGCTTGATGACGGAGCTGTTCCGCCAGCGGGAAGGGGTGGTGCGCACACTGGATCCCGTCTTCAGCATGGCGATCAGCGGCCCACAGGGGCCTGCGCTGGTGGCGCGGGAGTGTCACGACTGTTTCGGCCAGGAGAGCCCGTTCGGCTGGCTGGCGGAGCAGAACGGCTGGCTGCTGGGGCTGGGTTGCCACCCCGACCGCATCACCTTCACCCACTACGTGGAGCAGCGGCTGGCCGTCTCTTATCGCTATCACAAGATGTTTGCGGGTCAGGTGCGCGTCGACGGCCGCGTGCGGGAGTGGCAGGCGGATTACTATGTGCGCGACCTGTCGCTGGCCAGCGAAATCGACCTCTCCCGGCTGGTGGCCCTGCTGCAGGAGCGGGGCGCCTGGCGCCAGACGCTGTGCCAGCGGGTGCCGGTCTGGGCGGTGTCGTGCCGCGACTTCATCCTGGCTGCCAGCGAGTTGCTGGCGGCGGCCCCATACGCCCTGATCCGGGCAGGAGGAGAACCCCATGCAGTTTGATCACATCGGACTGGTGGTGCCGGACCTGGCGAGCGGTGTGGCCTATTGCCGCGACGTGCTGGGGCTGAGCCGCTGCTCGGAGGCGGTGGAAGATCCGCTGCAACGGGTCTGGGTGCAGTTTGTGCATGACGACCATGGTCTCTGCTACGAGCTGGTCGCCCCGGCCGGCGAGGAGAGCCCGGTTGCCCAGGTGCTCAATACCCGGCGCAACGTCATCAACCACCTTGCCTATCGGGTGAACAACCTGCAGGAGAGTGCCGAACGGCTGCGCACACAGCGCCACCTGCCCCTCGGGTCCAGCCAGCCAGCCATCGCCTTTGGCGGTGCCCATGTCCAGTTTTTCCTGAGCCCGCTTGGCCACATTGTCGAATTGATCGAGGCACCCATCCCATGAGTTTTTCACCCAAGAGCGGTTATCTGCCCACCGACTGGGACGACCAGGCACAGATCGGTGAACAGCTGCATCGGCTGCTCACCCTGCTGTTTCCGCTCAATCGCAGCCTGACCGGGGACGGGGTTCGGCAGTCGCTGGCCCTGTGGCGCGAGCACTGCCTGCCCGAGCTGCAGATCCATGAAGTGGCCAGCGGTACCGAGTGCTTCGACTGGACCGTGCCTGACGAGTGGAACGTGCGGGAGGCCTACATAGTGGGGCCGGATGGACGCAGGGTGGTGGACTTCCAGGATCACAACCTGCATCTGGTCGGTTACTCGGAGCCGGTGCGCTGCACCCTCTCGCTGGCCGAGTTGCAGCCCCATCTTCACTCTCTGCCCGAGCAGCCGGACGCCATTCCCTATGTGACCTCCTACTACAAGCGCCGCTGGGGCTTCTGTCTGCCCCATCGGCTGCGAGAGGCGCTGCCGGAGGGAGAATATCAGGTGGTGATCGATGCCACCCTGGCCCCGGGCTCGCTCACCTATGGCGACTGGGTGCTGCCGGGGGAGAGCGAGCAGGAGATCCTGCTGTCGAGCTACACCTGCCACCCCTCCATGGCCAACAACGAGCTCTCCGGCCCCTGCGTCGGCGTCTTCCTGATGGCCTGGCTGGCGTCACTGCCAACACGTCGCTACAGCTACCGGCTGATGCTGGTCCCTGAAACCCTGGGGGCCATCGTCTATCTCTCCCGCCATCTGGACCAGCTCAAGCAGCGCACCCTGGCCGGGTTCAATCTGACCTGCCTTGGTGATGATCGAGGCTACTCCTTCCTGCCTTCCCGCCAAGGCAACTCGCTGGCGGATCGCATCGGTCGCCATGTGCTCGGCCATCTGGCGCCGGGCTACCAGGCTTACAGCTTCCTGGAGCGGGGCTCCAACGAGCGGCAGTTGTGCGCGCCCGGCATCGATCTGCCGGTCACCTCGGTGATGCGCAGCAGATACGGCTGTTATGCCGAGTACCACACCTCGCTCGATGACCTCTCGCTGGTGACGCCGGCCGGTCTGGCGGGCGGATTCATGGCGCTGCGCCGGGCCATCGAGTGTCTGGAGCTGGACGAGCGCTGCGAGGTCACAGTGCTGGGCGAACCCCAGCTCGGCAAGCGGGGGCTCTATCCGGATTTGTCGACCCGCTATTCGGGCTGGCAGGTGCGGGAGATGATGAATCTGCTGGCCTACAGCGACGGCAAACTGACCCTGTTCGAGATCGCCGAGATCATAGGGGCGCCGTTCTGGCGGGTGGAGCCGCTGGCGCGGATGCTGCTGGATGCCGGGCTGCTGCGTCGCCTCAGCCCGCAACCGGACTACTCGATCACCAGATAGGCTGGCCCCGGGTTGTGCGGGGTGCGACGGACGGCGTAGCGATCCAGCCCCAGCACCTCCTTGAGGGCCAGGGTCTCCCCCGGAAAGGCGGGCCAGTTGAGCTCATCGAATGCCAGCACCGATCCCTTGGTCAGGTGCGGCTTGATGAGCTCGAGGCAGCGGCGGGTCGGCTCGTAGAGATCAAAGTCAAAATAGGCCAGCGCAACCATGGTCTCCGGCTGACGAGCCAGATAGGCCGGCAGCGTCTCGGTCACATCTCCCTTCACCAGCTCATGCTTGACGATATGGTCCAGCGGACTTTCCGCCTCATGGGCGGCGAGCAGTTGGGCCAGATGCTGCTCATAGCCCGGCGTCACCCCGTAGGCACCGGGCTGGATGGCGGCGTCGCTGCCATCTTGCGGGGCGTGGGAAGGGAAACCGCTGAAGGTATCGAATCCCACCAGCTTGCGGTTGTAGTTGTAGGGTTCATACATGCCGCGAAACGAGGAGAAAAGCGCCAGGTTCTGACCCCAGCGGGTACCGAAATCCATGATGACGCCGTGGACCG
The DNA here is from genome assembly GCF_027707385.1 of Aeromonas sp. QDB54. NCBI lineage: Bacteria > Pseudomonadati > Pseudomonadota > Gammaproteobacteria > Aeromonadales > Aeromonadaceae > Aeromonas > Aeromonas sp. QDB54. The sequence continues at coordinate 62,734 of NZ_JAPCIT010000008.1, forward strand.
GCACGATCTTCTGATACAGCTCGTGCATGAACAGGATGCGGGAGAGCGACTGGCGCTTGAGGTAGAGGCCCAGGTTGTTCTGCAGCTCGGCCGCGGGCAGCGGGCTGGCGTGCAGCAACTCGCTGAAGGTCTGACGGCGTGACAGCTCCTGCTCGGAGGCGTTGGACATGGCCTTGATCATCAGTGGTCTCCTGTGGTGGTGTCGCCGGCCGGGGTCGACAGGCAGTGCACCACTTCATATTCGAGGTAGTCGGCCAGCCCCAGCCAGTCCTGGCGTTCCTGGCACTGCAGCAGGGCGGCTACCAGCCCGGGCGGCAGGTTGCCCTGCTCGGTGAGCACCTCTTGCAGCAGTTCCGGCAATGCCTGACTCGCGGCGACCGACTGCCCCAGTCGAAACTGGTGCGCCAGGGCGGTGAGTCGGGTGATCTGGCCGTTTTTCATTGCACGTACTCCGGGTGATAGTGGCAGCCAGCGATTTCCGCGCCTTCCCGGCTGCAGTTCCAGAACTGCACCTCGGGGTGGCGCGTTATGTAGCGCTCGAGCTCGGTGCGGTAGGCGGAAAAGTTCGGATTGGTCTTGACCCGCCGGCCATGGCCGTCGAGGGCCCAGCTGAGTGCCAGCGCGGCGCTGGGGCCGAGCGCACCGTCGGCCCAGCCCGAGTGGGTGAGCTCGCCGGGAAAGGCGAAGTCGGTGCCCAGCAGGATGACCTGGTGGCAACCCATCTGCACGGCGAGATCCACGGCGGGATGAATGACGCTGCCACCCGAGTGCAGCACGCCCTTGGGGAGCGTCTGCCGCAGTTGCTGATACATGGGGCTGCGGGAGTAGGCTGTCTTGCGCGGCCCCTGCCAGGCCAGCAGGGCTGCCGTGGGAACCGTGGGGTAATAGACCAGGGTGGTCTGGGCCGACTGGGCGGCGGGCAGCCGGTTGCCGTCGATGGCGTCATCTATGGTGACGACGATGTCGGGCCGGATGCCGTGGCCAAGCAAAAACGCCAGCGCGGTATCGACGCTGATGAGCAGGTAATCCTGCCGACGGCGCTGCAACTGGGCCTGCAGGGTGGTCAGGTTGTGCTGCAGGGTCGGGCCGCTCGCCACGATCAGGGCCTGCTTGCCCTGAGCCAGACCAAACAGGGACGCCACATCGCCGTCGCTGGCCAGCAGATCGCGGTTTTCCGCCAGCCGCCGGGTGACGTCGGGGTGCTCGGCGTCGAACCTGGCCCGGGCGAACGGCAAGTCTATTTCACTCACCAGCCGGTCGCGGATGCGGGCGGCGGCATCTTCCACCAGCAGCAGCTCGGGCGGCAGGGCGAAAAAGGGCAGCCGCACCTCCCCTTCGTCGCCGGCCATCATCAGCTCGACCCTGGGGTCCGTCAGCCAGTCCTGCTGGTCCAGCAGCCGCAGCACCAGGGCAAACAGGGCGCCATTCATGATCTTCACTTCCAGCCGCTTGAGGCTGTTGCGCCCCAGCAGGGCGCGCGGCAGATCGCCGAGCCCGGTGCCGTAGAGGTGCAGCACCGGTTGCTCGGGCAGGCTGGCGGCCTGCAGCTCGGCCTCCTTCACCCGGTCGTGCCGGCTGGTGAGCTGGATGCCGTGGAGGCTGAGGGTGGAGCCGAGCCCCTCGGTCAGCTCGGCCGGCAGGCTTTCAACGTCCTGTGCCAGCAGGCGGGGCCAGAGGGCGGGCCAGCGCTGGCTGATGAGCCTGCCGTGCTGGTTGAAGAGATCATCACTCATCGTTGTCTATCCACTCCCAGCTCAGCGGTTGGTTGGCACTCAGGCTGCGGTTGACCCGCTTGCCGATGAGCCGATCGTAATCGGCGGGGGGCAGGCCAAGGGCGGGGCGCACCGACTTGATATGCTCTGCGGTGAGCGCCTCGCCGGCGGCCATCTCCTTGACCAGATAGAGGGAGCGGCGAAACGCGCGGTTGCCCTGTTCACTGGCGGTGAGTTGGTAATCGGCTACCCCGAGGGCGGCATGAGCGGTATTGACCGAGGCTACCAGCTCGGTGAGTTCGGCCGGTTCCATGGAGAAGGCGCAATCCGGCCCGCCGTCGGCGCGGGCCAGGGTGAAGTGTTTCTCGATGAGGGTCGCCCCGAGCGCGGTGGCGGCGATGGCCGTGGCCGATCCCAGGGTGTGATCGGAGAGCCCCACTTCGACCCCGAAGCGCTGGCGCAACATAGGGATGGTACGCAGGTTGTACTCAGCTGCCGGCGCCGGATAGCCGCTGACGCAGTGCAGCAGGGCCAGCTGGCCGTTGCCGTGCTTGAGCGCCATCTCGACCGCGGCGGCGATCTCGGCCTCGTTCGCCATGCCGGTGGACATGATGAGTGGCTTGCCGGTCTGGGCGGCGTAGCGGATGAGAGGCAGATCCACCAGCTCGAAGGAGGCGATCTTGTAGGCCGGGCAGTCGAGAGATTCCAGCAGATCCACCGCGCTGAAGTCGAACGGACTGCTGAAGACCGTCAGGCCCAGCTCGCGCCCTTTGGCAAACAGGGCCTGATGCCACTCCCAGGGGGTGTGCGCCCACTCATAGAGGTCATAGAGGTTGTGGCCATCCCACAAACCGCCGTGGATCTGAAATTCCGGCCGATCACTGTTGAGGGTGATGGTGTCGGGCCGATAGGTCTGCAGCTTGACCGCACTGGCCCCGGCCTCCTTGGCGGCGGTCATGATGGCCAGTGCACGCTCCAGGTTGCCGTTGTGGTTGGCCGACAGTTCGGCGATCACATAGGGAGCCTGCGCCGGGCCGATGGATTGATGGGCGATCTGCATCTGTGTTCAGACTCCTGTGCCAAGTTGCCAGCCTTGCGGCGCCGGCTGCCAAGGGGCAGGGGGCGCTATCTGCGGTGGCTCGGCAAGATAGAGGGGAAATTGGGAGAAAATTGTTTGCAAGCGATGTGCCAGCTCTTGCCACTGCGTGGGCTGAAGTGGCCGGGTGGCCTGCCATGTCAGTCGCTGGCCGTTCAGCGTCAGGGTGAGCAGCGGTTGGTCATCATGGCGTAGTTGCCACTGTTGGCCATCTGGTAACAGCTGATAATCCGATTGTTGCAGCAACCGGGCGGTGAGCCGATCCAGCCCCAACCCGTCCACCAGCTGCTGGCCACGGTGGCGGTAGTCGTCTGACTGTTGTTCAAGCCGTTGCAGAGCCTGCAGCAGTCGCTCAGGCTCGGCCAGCTCGCTCAGGGTCAGCCGCTCGGCCAGCTGAAAGCGGGCGATCACCTGGTCGTTGAACTGCTGGTTGTCGACGATGGACACCGCCAGGGTCGGCAGGCCGAGACAGGCCCGCTCCCAGGTCATGCCGCCGGCGGCGCCGATGGCGAAGTCGTGCCGGCTCATCAGGTCGGCCATCTGGTCGCTCTGGCGCAGCAGCACCAAATCGAGGTCGGCCAGTTCGGCCACTCTCTGCTCCAGCTCGGGCCAGAAGGGATTGGCGCCGCCCGCCACCAGAGTCCAGCGTATGGTGCGGGCCCAGGGCAGCCGTGCCAGGCTGTTGAGGGTGATGAGGCAGGCGCCGGCCGGGTCGGCGCCGCCAAAGCAGATGAGGCCCCGTTGCCACTGACTGGCGTGTTGCCGCGCCAGCTGGCGATAGGCGGGGCGCAGCAGGGCATAATCGGTGCCCAGCAGCAGCCGGCAATCTGCGGGGGTGAGCGGCTGGTAATCGGCGGCGCGGCGCAAGGGGCCCTGATCCAGCAGCAGCTGGCAGTGGTGCGGCCGGTCGGCCAGATCATCGATTACCAGCACGCGGCCGCAGTGGGCGGCCAGCTGGGTTTCAAGCCGCTGGTCAATCTGGTAGTGATCGAACACCAGCCAATCGGGCAGCAGGCGAGGCAGGGCACCAGCGTCATCGAACGCGCTCAGGGGATGATGGTGATGGGGCCGCAGCAACGACAGCAGGTGCGCCGGCAGATCGTGGCAGAGGAAGTGGCACTCGGCCCCGGCGGCGTGCAGCCGATCGGCGATGGCCAGACAGCGCATCAGGTGGCCCAGGCCGATATCGGCGCCAGCGTCTAGCCGGAAGGCAACCTTAAACGTCATCTTGGGCCAGCACTTGATAGAGCAGTTCGGCCAGGTGCCAATCTTCCGGCGTGTCGATGTCGACCACCCTGTGCCTTGGCAATATGTGGCCGATCCCCTCTCCCCCCACCGGGCTGATCCCTCCCAGCCAGGCCGCGCGACTGCCCCAGTAGAACTGGCCGGCATCCTGATAGGCGGGCTCCAGATCCTGGGAGCGTTTCGCCATCTGCTCCGGCCAGAACGGCGTGACCCGGCCCTGTTCGTCCATGCGCACCGCCCGCTGGATCGGGAAGCCGAATTCGGCCACCGTGTAGACGAAGGGAGCCTGGCTGGCGAGCAGGCGAGCGTGGGCGGCGCGCAGGTCGGCGGCCTGGATCAGCGGCACGGTGGCATAGATGCAGCAGTAGTGCTCTGCCTGGATGCCGAGCTGGTCGAGCCGCTGGATGGTGTCGATCACCACCGGGGTGGTGCCGGTATGGTCATCGGCCAGCGCGGCGCCCCGCAGGAAGGGCACGTCAGCCCCGAGGCGACGGGCCACCTCGGCGATCTCCGGGTCATCGGTGGAGACCACCACCCGACTGAAACAGCCCGAGTCTCTGGCCGCCTCAATGGCGTAGGCAATCATGGGCAAGCCGCAGAAGGGACGGATGTTCTTGCGGGGAATGCGCTTGCTGCCGCCCCGTGCCGGGATGATGGCGATGGCCATGATGCTCTCTCCCTGAGGAGCCCGACGTGGTCGCCGGGCCGGATAATTGATGACAACTCGTTGATTATTTTTGAGATTATACCGAGTTTTCATCTTATATTATTGAGCTTTGCTACGGAATTGCCCGGCGATGGTCGATAACATGGGCAAGTGATGGGACGTCTTTGGTATTGAACATGAGTTATGGTGTCGAATTGCGCCCGCTCCAGCCCTGGGATCTGCCCACTCTGCGACGCTGGCGCAACCAGGACGAGGTGCGGTTGCAGATGGTGGAGCAGGCGCTCATCTCCCCCCGCCAGCAACGGCAGTGGTTCGTCAGCAGCCTGGAACGGCCTGACCAGCAGCACTGGGTGCTCTGGTGCCGCGGCCTGCGGGCCGGCTACGTCAACCTGAAAGGGGAGGCGCGGCAATCGCTGCAGGGACAGCCGGTGGCCGATGCCGGTCTCTATCTGGGCCGCTCCAGCGTGCGCCACCCCATGCTGGCCGTCGCCGCCGCCCTGTCACAGCTCGATCAGGGCTTCGATACCTTCGAGCTCGGCTGCATCCGCACCCTGGTGCGCACCGGCAATGACGCCGCCCTGCGCCTCAATGCGCAGCTCGGCTATCGCCAACAGGGGCAACAGGGCGACTTCATCGCGCTTGAACTGCAGCCCGCCGACTATTATGCCGCCCGAGAACGGCTACGGAGATTTTTCAGATGACTACAGCGTTGGAACAGGTTTTTGCCGATGCCCTCGGCATCGACGTCGGCAGCGTCAGCGACCAGCTGGCCTACAACAGCATTCCCCAGTGGGACTCCGTCGCCCACATGGGCCTGATCGCCCAGCTGGAGGACTGCTACGGCGTGCTGCTCGATACCGATGACATCATCGACATGAGCTCGGTCGCCAAGGCGCGGGAGATCCTCGCCAAGTACGGGATCGCCCTCTGATGCAGGGGCTGCTGCAAGGCAAGCGGGTGTTGATCACCGGCGCCGGGCGCGGCATCGGGCTCGCCATTGCCCGGTTGTTTGCCGCGCAGGGGGCCGAGCTGTGGCTGGCGGGGCGTGACGAGGCGGCCCTGAGCCGGCTGGCCGATGAACTCGGCGCCGAGTTCGGCGTGTCTTGTCACTCGCTCTGTGTCGATGTGGCACAGCCGCAGGCAGTCAAGCAGGCCTTTCAGCAGCTGTTTGCCCAGACGCGCCAGCTGGACGTGCTGGTCAACAATGCCGGCATGCTGGAAGAGGGGCTGCTCGGCATGGTCAACCAGGCCCAGCTGGAGCAGACCTTCAGCCACAACACCTTCAGCGTGGTCTATTGCAGCCAGTATGCCGCCCGCCTGATGCAGCGCAGCGGTGGCGGCAGCATCATCAATCTGGCCTCCCTGATGGGGCGGGTAGGTGCGGCCGGGCTTTGCAGCTATGCCGGCAGCAAGGCGGCGGTGATCGGCATCACCCAGTCGCTGGCCAAGGAGCTGGCTGCCAGCCAGATCCGGGTCAATGCCATCGCCCCCGGCTTCATCGACACCGAGATGGCCCACGCCATCCCGGACGACAAGTTCGCCGAGCGGCTCGCCAGCATCGCCATGGGGCGCATCGGCACGCCGGACGAAGTGGCCAAGGTCGCGCTGTTTCTCGCCTCCGACTTGTCGAGTTACGTGACCGGTCAGGTCATCGGCGTGGATGGGGGCATGACGATCTGATGGATCACGCGCACGCACTGCTCGCCCACCTGCGGGAAGACAACCCGGCGCCGGCCTGGCGCGACCCGCAAGAGGGCTGGCTCTCCTACGGCGAGCTGGCACGGCGGGTGGCGCGGCTGGCGGCCGGCTATCCGGACGAGCGCAGCCTGGTCTATCTGCCCTTTTTCACCCGCACCGCCCACCTGCTGCACTATCTGGCCGCGCTCAAGCTGGGGCATGTCGTGATGCTGGCAGACCCGGCCCTCCCAGCGAGCCAGCACGATGCCAGCTGCCGGCAGTTTGGCGTGAGCTGGCGGGTCAATGACGCCGGTCAGCTGGAGCGGCTTGCCGCGACGACGCCCACCCTGCACCCGGAACTGTCAGTATTGCTGCCGACCTCGGGCAGCACCGGCAGCGCCAAGTGGGTGCGGCTGTCGGGGCGCAATCTGGCTGCCAACGCCACCTCCATCGCCGACTATCTGACGCTGACGGCGGCCGAGCGGGCCATCACCAGCCTGCCGCTGTACTACTCCTACGGCTTGTCGGTGCTCAACAGCCATCTGCTGGTGGGCGCCTCCCTGGTGCAGCACGAAGGGAGCGTGCTGGAGCGCGACTTCTGGCAGCAGGTCGATCTGCACGAGGTGAGCAGCTTTGCCGGAGTACCCTTTACCTATCAGATGCTGGCCCGGCTGCGCTTTGACTGGGCCCGCTACCCCTCGTTGCAAACCCTGACTCAGGCGGGCGGGCGTTTAGAGCCCGCGCTGGCGCAGCAGTTTGCCGAACAGGCCCTGCGGCTGGGGCGGCGCTTCTTCGTCATGTATGGCCAGACAGAGGCGACCGCGCGCATGGCCTGGCTGGCGGCGCACGAGGTGGTCACCCATCCGGATGCCATCGGCCGCGCCATTCCCGGAGGCCACTTCGCCTTGCGCGAGCTGGAGGGGGGCAAGCCCGGGGAGGGGGAGCTGGTCTATCGCGGCGACAACGTCATGTTGGGCTATGCCACTACCGTCGAGGATCTGGTGCAGGGCGCCCTGCTGCAGGAGCTGGCCACCGGCGATCTGGCTCGCAGTGACGAGGCGGGCCGCTACTACATCTGCGGCCGTCTCAGTCGTTTTCTCAAGTTGTTCGGCAAGCGGATCAGCCTGGCAGAGGTCGAGAGCCAGCTCCATCGCTGGGGCTGGTCGGGGGCGTGCGGCGGGCGTGATGACAGCCTGCTGGTGGCCGTCGAGCCTCGCGGTGACCAGCCGACCGACGGCTTGCAGCGCGAGCTGGCGCAGTGGCTGCAGGCCCCGCCGCGGGCGGTGCAGGTGGTGCAGGTGACGCAACTGCCGCGCACCGCCAATCACAAGATTGACTACGCCGCTCTGGCCAGACTGGCGGGGGAGGCGTGATGGAGCACTTGCTGAGCGCGCCGGTCTTCGCCCTGCCCCAGGCCGCCAAACAGGCGCTGCTGCTGGCGCGTCTCAACGCGCTGACTGCGTACCATCAGGCGCACTGCACGGCCTATGACAATGTGCTGCAAGCCTTCGGCTGGACAGCCGCAGCGACCGACTACGATGCGCTGCCCTACCTGGCGGCCCGGCTGTTCAAACTGGCCCAGTGGCAGAGCGTGCCGCAGAGCGAGGTGTTCAAGGTGCTCACCTCGTCGGGCACCACGGGTTCACCATCACGGATCGTGCTGGACAGGGAGACCGCCGCCCTGCAGAGCAAGGTGCTGGTGAAGATCCTGCAGGAGTTTGTCGGCAAGCAGCGCCTGCCCATGCTGCTGGTGGAGCAACCCGCCCTCATCCAGAACCGCAGCGGCTTTTCGGCGCGCGGCGCGGGCGCGCTGGGGCTCTCTTTCCTCGGCCGTGATCATACCTATGCTCTCGACGAGCAGATGCGGCCCAACTGGCCGGTGATAGAGGCTTTTTGTGACAAATATGCCGGCCAGCCGGTGCTGCTGTTCGGTTTCACCTTCATGGTCTGGCAATGCCTGCTGGAACCGCTGCGCGAGCGCGGCCTGCAACTACCGCTGACGCAGGGCATTTTGTTTCACAGCGGCGGCTGGAAGAAGCTGCAGCACCTGGCGATGGACAATCCTGCCTTCAAGGCCCGTTGCCGCGAACAGCTGGGGCTGGGTCGGGTACACAACTTCTATGGCATGGTGGAGCAGGTGGGCTCCATCTTCGTCGAGTGCGAGCAGGGACACCTGCATGCTCCCGTGTTTGCCGATGTACAGGTGCGCGATCCGCTCACCCATCAGCCGCTCGGGATTGGCAGTCCAGGCCTGCTGCAGGTGCTCTCCGCCATCCCCGGCAGTTATCCCGGCCACAGCCTGCTGAGCGAGGATCTCGGCGTGCTGCTGGGAGAGGATGACTGCCCTTGTGGCCGCCATGGCCGTTATTTTCACGTAGCGGGACGCCAGCAAGGCGCCGAGGTGAGGGGATGCAGCGACACCTTCCAATGACCCCGTCCGGGGCGACCACCGGGCTCTGGCAGGAGGGGCCGGCGGTCGGCTTCGTGGCGCCGACGGCGGGCTGGCAAACCTTCAGCCCGCAGCCCTTGCCCTGCTTTGCCCCCGTCATCTGCGACTTCGTGGCGGCGCTGTCGGCCCGCCTGCAGCAGGAGGGGCGTCGTCACCCCGATCTGGCCGCGTTCGGTTTCTGGCTGCGGCCGCGCCAGCTGGCTAGAGAACAGCTGCGCTTGCAGGGACGGGGGCCGCTGGGGGTCACCTTTCACCTGGTGCCCTCCAACGTGCCGACGGTGGCTTTCTACTCCTGGTTGGTGGCTCTGTTGATGGGCAACCCCTGCGTGGTGCGGCTGTCGTCACGCCGCGCTCCGCAGCAGGAGGCCATGCTGGCGATCCTCAACGAACTGTTCAGCCTCGGTGAATGGCAAGAGATCGCTGCCCGTACCCGCTTTATTCGCTATGAGCACGACGAGGGCATCACCGCCTGGCTGTCGGCGCGCTGCCGGCTGCGCATCATCTGGGGTGGCGACGAGACCATTCGCCAGGTGCGAGCCATTCCCCTGGCCCCCATGGCACAGGAAGTGGTGTTTCCGGATCGCCGCTCGATGGCGGTACTCGACAGCCGCTGGCTGGCCGGGCTGGAGCCGCAAGAGTGGCAACGGATGCTGGATGCCTTGCAGCAGGACTGCACCCGTTTCAACCAGCAGGCCTGCGCCTCACCAACCACCTTCTGCTGGCTGGGTGAACCCGATGAGGGACTGCGCCGCCGCTTGCTGGAAGCCCTGTTTGCTCCCTTTGCCGCCGATCCCGCCCTGGTGATGGAACGACTCATCCACAGTCAACAAAATGCCGCCGAGCAGGGAGGAATGAAGGTGACCTGCTTGCCCGGCGTCACCTTATTGACTCCGACCAGCACGCTGCGGCTCGCACACGTCGGAGGAGGTACAGTTGCCGAATTTGTGGCCGATACCCTGAATGAGCTGCTGGCACAGCCCTGGGACATGCAGACCTGCGTCTGGGTCGGCGGTGACAGGGCCGGGGTCGAAGCGGCGCTGCCGACTGCCCCCACCTGCCGGATTGACCGGGTGGTGGCGCCGGGACAGGCGCTCGCATTCGAATGGCACTGGGATGGCATCGACATGCTGCAACTGTGCAGCCGTGGCCTCAGCCGACGTGAATAATCGGGTGTGGCTCACATAAATCCCGCAGCTTCAATGGATTAGCTTGGTCAGGCATAGCTCTTGCAGTAAAACCTGACAGAGAGGGAGAAGGGTTGACAGGGACCGTGCGGTAGCCTTGCCCATTTTCTCCCATCCGCTTCTTTTCTATTCATTTTCCCTTGGATTTCCCTATGAAAGTCAGCGTATTGGTGCCCGTCTACAATCTGGCGCGCTTCATCGAACCCTGCCTGCTCAGCCTGCTCGAGCAGCAGACGGATTTCGAGTTCGAGGTGATCGCCATCGATGACGGCTCGAGTGATGACTCCTGGTCCATCATGCAGCGGCTGGCACGGCAGTGGCCGGCCCTGCGGGCCCTGCAAAACGAACAGAACATGGGGCTGGCCAGAACCCAGAAGCGGCTGCTTGGTGAAGCAAAAGGGGCCTACCTTGCCTATGTGGATGGCGACGATCTGGCTTTGCCGGGCAAGCTGCAGCGTCAGGCCGACTATCTGGACGTGCACCCCGGCTGCACGCTTTGCTATCACGAGGCGGAGATGTTCGATGATGAGACCGATGCGCGCATCAAGTTCTTCACCCGCGATTACTACAATGCCCGTTACCTCGAACCCGTGATGACGCGGGAGGCGCTGATCCGCTTCGGGGTCTTCGTCAATGCCAGCTCCATCATGTTCCGCCACTATGACGGCATGACTGATGCCATCGATGAAGGGTGCAAGATCATTCTCGATTACCCCTGGCACATCCTGAATCTCTCCCTCAATCCGGGCACCCTGGATTTCATCCCCGAGCTGCTGGGGCGTTATCGCTTTCATACCCAGAGCTTCGGCGGGCAGACCCGCAAGTCGGCAGAGCGGCGTGAGCAGTCGCTGCGCGATCTGCTGCGCGCCTGTGACAATGCGGCTGCGTTTGGCGCTGACCCGGTGGTCATTGCTCAGGGGCGTGCCCATCACTACTACTCTGCCGCGCTCTACTTTTTGCGGCAGGATGACGTCGCCCGCTTCACACAGCTCATCGATCAGTCGGTGGTAGAGGTTGCGGAGTTGGCGCCAGGCTGGTTCTTCGACGAGCGGCATCAACTGGCGTGGGAAGAACGGAAGACCCCGAAATCAGTATTCGCACGGTTGTTTTAACATCAGCCAAGAGGACTTAAATGAATAATGTGTTTTCCCAACAAGTTGAGCTCTTGTATATAAAGAGCAATAGACTAATAGATCTAATAGAAAACCGAGCTGTATTTGGAATTTTTGGAACAGGCCAGCTTGCTCAGAATTGTTATGATCAACTTATAAAGTTTGGGCATACGGCATCCTATTTTGTAGGTAGAAATGAAGATGAAGGTATATTTATGAACCTTCCGCTTAAGACTATAAAATATATCTCCTCAAAAACAGCACCTTTACTGATCGCATCTACATGGGCAAAAGAAATAACGCTAGATTTAAGACGTGCTGGGTTTGTAGGGGAAGTGTTTGTTATAGATCCTTTTGTTACTGTATTTGAACGCATGACAATTACTGATAAGAATGAGCTAATCAATTTTTATTCATCATTAGAAGATGATGCTTCTAAGAAAAGTTTGATTGACCTCATTTCCTTCCGTTGTGGTAATGTAGATAGTATATCCGTTAGTAGCTATCCACAATATATGTCACCCAATGTTGGATATTCAACCGCTGATATAATTATTGATGGCGGGGCATACATTGGCGATACGATTAAAAGCTTGGATGAGCACAATATTATTGTGCGAGAAATTCATGCTTTTGAACCAGATTCAGAAAATTTTCAAGCTCTGCTCCGTTATGGAGATAAAACAAAGTTAAAAGTGGTATCTAACAATTTAGGCTTATGGTCATCAGCACAAGAGCTCAATTTTTCGGATAATGATACCATCTCGTATGGACGAAGAGTCGATGAAAAAGGCGAGGTGGCTATCAATGCGATTAGCATTGATGACTATGTAAAGTCGAATGGCATAGCTCCAACGGTTATCAAACTAGATATTGAGGGCGCTGAAATGCATGCTCTTGTGGGGGCAAAAAATACAATTACTACTCGAAAACCAAAATTAGCGATCAGTCTTTATCACTGTCAAGCGGATTTATGGCGTATACCAGAGTATATAAAGTCACTTAATCCAGATTATCTTTTTTATTTGGGGCATCATAGAAACAACTGGATGGAAACAGTGCTATATGCCCAAAGCAAAAATTCTTAGAGCAAAATATAAATGAAATATCAGGCAATCGTCATTGGCGCCGGGCTTTCGGGCGCCGTCATGGCTGAACGAATGGCCAGCCAGCTTGGCTGGAAGGTGCTGGTGCTGGAACAGCGCGACCACATCGGGGGCAACTGTTTCGACGAGTATGACAAGCATGGGGTGCTGATCCATCGCTATGGGCCGCACCTCTTCCATACCGACAGCAAGGAAGTGTGGGATTACCTGTCGCAGTTTACCGAGTGGTTGCCTTACGAGCATCGCGTGCTGTCGCGCATCGATGGGCAACTGGTGCCTATCCCGTTCAACCTGACCAGCATCGAACGCTGTTTCCCCGCCGAGAAGGCCGGCGCCATGATTGAGGCCCTGCGTACCCGGTTCGGGGATGGCGCCAGAGTGCCGATTCTCGAACTGCGCAAGGAGCAGTCTCCCCTGCTGGGTGAACTGGCGGATTTCATCTATCAGAAGGCGTTCGTCAACTACACCAGCAAACAGTGGGGAGTCCCCCCCGAGCAGATCTCCCCCGAGGTGACGGCGCGGGTACCTGTGGTGGTCAGCCGGGATGATCGCTACTTCACCGACCCCTGGCAGGCGGTGCCGGCCGTAGGCTATACCGCCATGTTTGAGCGCATGCTTGCGCATCCGCTGATTGACGTGAGGCTGTCGACCCCCATGGCAGAGCACGTCAGGCTGGATTGGCAGCAGAAGCGGGTGCTGCTGGATGGCGAGCAATTTGATGGCCCCTTGATCTATACCGGGATGCTGGATCATCTGCTGCCGGCAGAGGGGAATTACCTGCCATATCGTTCACTGCGTTTTGAGCATCGCCATCTGGCACTGGAGCAATTTCAACCGGTCACCACCGTCAATTATCCAAATGAAGAAGCCTTCACACGGATCACCGAGTTCAAGCATTTCAGCGGGCAGGTACATCCCGGTACCAGCATCGTTTACGAATATCCCTGTGACTATCAGCTAGAACAGGGGCTAGAGCCCTACTACCCGCTGTTTACCGATGTAGCCAAACAGCATTATCAAGCGTGCCGTGATGAGTTGACCCGATTCCCGCAGCTGATTGCTTTGGGCCGCCTTGCCGAATATCGCTATTTTGATATGGATGATGCGGTGAACAATGCGTTGAATCACTTTGCCAAGCACACGACAACTCTTTGAACCTTGGATACACATGCCGTGACCAAACCACTGTTATCTGTATTAATGCCTGTCTATAACTGTGCAGAATATATCGAAGAAGCTCTTGCTAGTATCCAGGCTCAAACTTTCACAGACTTTGAAGTGCTGGTGATCGATGACGGTTGCAGTGATGAGACACCTGCAATTGTTCGGCGTATAGCTTGTCATGATCAACGGATCAAGATCATTTCCCGGGAAAATCGCGGAATTGTCGATTCTCTTAACGAAGGGGTGGCATTAGCCCAGGGCAGATGGTTGGCCCGCATGGATGGCGATGATATTTGTGAGCCCCATCGTTTCTCTTGTCAGTTGGCTTTTCTCAACGCTCACCCAGAGGTAGACATTGTTGGAAGCTGGGTGCAGCTTTTCGGGGCTCGCAGCGAGGTCTGGCATCACCGCCGGGAAGATACATTTATTAAATTCATGCTGTTGTTTCGTTCATCTGGGTTCAGCCATAGCTCTATCATGGGTAAAATCGAGTTTTTTCAGAATTTTGCATATGACAAAAAATATGAAGATGTCGAGGATACTGAGCTCTGGTCCAGAATGGCACTTTGTAGTGGAGTTAAATTTGCCAACATCCCGGAAGTATTGGTCCATTACAGAGTTCATGATGCTCAAGTCTCAAAAATAAAACGAACGCGTCAAATGATTCTTTATCGGCAGATTATGAGCAAATACATGCTAACTCTCGGCGTCGCGGACATAGATATTGAGGCGCATGAATGGTGCTGTGATCTGCGAAGTGATTTAAGTGATGTAGAGTTAGAACGAATTTATTTATGGCTAGAAAAACTCAGTAGCAGTATCAGAGCTAACTGGAAGGATGATTTTGGCGTGATATCTGAACGTTGGGCCAGACTTTGTGCGTTGAATGGACATACAAATAAGAAAGATGGCCTGTTTGGGTTTCGCCCCGTGACCTGGCTGTACAAGACGCCACCCGTATTGAACTATAATAAGCAGGGTTAACTCATGAATCTCATACTGTTTCCCTTCGATCGTGTCATCAAGGGAGCAAGCATTGCTATCTATGGTGCTGGAGAAATTGGCGAATATTTCCTGCGACAGTTGGCTGCAGTTCCTTTTTGTCATGTGGTTTGGCTGGTCGATAAAAAATTTAAGTCCTTGGGAAAACAGCAACAACTCATTTGTTTACCACCGGCGTTGATGGATTGGCAACAGCCTGATCAAATTATTATTGCTTCTCAATTATTTGAAGAAGAGATAACAAAGTATCTTGTTAGTGAGGGCGTTGATCCTACGAGAATTGTAGGTATCAGCGCTGAGCAGAAAATTGATGTGCTAGACCTGATTCAAACCAGACTGAATGCTACCCCGGCAGATGATGAATGGGATGCCTACTATAAATTGGCAGAAAATTCAGCCCAAGCCCAATATAATAGATTCATTCAACCTGTATTGAGCCGGCTGGAAGGTGTGTTGGATTATAGCAATGTCCTTGATTTTGCCTGTGGTAAGGGACGTATTGCAGAGATAGTGCATACTCGTTGTCAGTATCTACAGTTGGTTGATGCCAGCTTTGACGCAATAGAGTTCTGCCGCCAGCGCTTTGCTAAATATTCAAATATTAGTATGCAATGCAATGGTACAGATCAGTTACCTCAGCAAGCCAGCTCTCTAAGTCTGATATATTCTTGGGATGCGATGGTCCATTTCTCTTATAAAAGCTTGGATTTCTATCTCGGCGAATTCAACCGTGTACTGAAAGATCAGGGGTATGTAGTAATGCATCACTCCAATCTTGGTGCATTGGTGGATAAGATGAGAGTGTTCGACCAATGGAATCTGAATCCGGCCGGACGTAGTAGGATCTCAAAAGATGATGTTGCTTTGATTGCCCAGCACCATAATTTCGAGGTTGTAGAACAAACACTCATCGATTGGGAATGCAAGGATATGGATTGTATCAGTGTATTGAGAAAAGCGGCAGGCGTTCGTAGCTGACCTTTGGTTTAGAATGCCCTTTATACTGCTCTAATGGATGAAAATTAAATGAAAGTTTCTATCATCACAGCAACATATAATAGTGCTGCAACTATCGAAAGATGCTTATGTAGTGTGGCTAAGCAAACCGCCATTTCCCAGATAGAACATATCATTGTCGATGGCCGATCTTCAGATCAGACACTCACCCTAGTGTCTACATTTCCACATATAGCAAAAGTGGTGTCAGAAGCAGATAACGGCGTTTATGATGCTTTCAACAAAGGATTAGCTGCTGCAACGGGTGAAATTATTTATTATCTTAGTTCAGATGATCACCTCTGTGACTCAGATGTCATTTATGATATTTTGACCGAATTTGAAAGAGACGATTCTCTAGATTATTTGGCTGCTAGAGTTATTATAAAAGATCCTGCGACCAATGCTGAGTGGATTTTGCATGGAAATGAGTTGCGTAAAGGTGAACAGGAATTTAGCCATCCTCATCATCAAGGCTTTTTCATGAAGCGAGCCCTGCTGCAGGAATATGGTGGTTTTCCCCGGTCTTTTAATATAGCTGCTGATTCCTATATTATGTTGAAGACCATTCTTTTTAAGCGTGGGGATTTTTCTGACAGAACAGTGGCCCATTTCTATCTTGGTGGGCTGAGCAGTAATATTGAAAACTATAACCTAATCAATCGGGAAACCAGGATTATTTACGAACTTCTTGATTTGGAAAGGGTAAACCAACAAGACGTAGCTTTGGCATTTGCAAATAAAAATATGACGTTATTGAAGCGGCTTTTTCATCGTTATTTGGAGAAGGAGCAAGATGTTTCAGTACTGAAAGGAAGACGTATTGGTATCTTTGGTACCGGTATTATGGCTAACATAATATACATGCTGCTTGAAAAATCGGGTATTGTGACAGACTTCTTTATTACCTCTCTGGGGAGTGACAGTACCTTTAATGGTAGACAAGTCTGGTCTTTACATGATTTCCCCTCCAATGTGGATATTTTATTTAACTCCGTAGAGGGAGAGCATGGTGATGAAATAGTTTTGAAGTTACAACACAAGGCTCCTGTAGCACGGATCATCAAGTGGCATGAAATCTATGAATAAGAAAGTCGCACTTATCACTGGTGTAACCGGGCAGGATGGCTCCTATTTGGCCGAGTTTCTGTTAGAAAAAGGGTATCAGGTGCATGGGATCAAGCGTCGAGCGTCATCGTTCAATACTCAACGTATAGACCATATCTACCAAGACCCTCATATTGAACATCAAAACTTTGTACTGCATTATGGTGATCTGACGGACTCCTCTAACTTGACCCGTATTATTCAAGAGGTTCAACCAGATGAGGTATATAATTTGGGGGCTCAATCTCACGTAGCCGTCAGCTTTGAGTCTCCTGAATATACGGCCGATGTGGATGCTATGGGCACACTGCGCCTGCTAGAGGCTATCCGGTTGCTGGGATTGGAGAAAAAAACCCGGTTTTATCAAGCTTCGACGTCAGAGTTGTTTGGCCTGGTCCAAGAGATACCGCAAAGAGAAACCACCCCCTTCTATCCACGCTCTCCTTATGCCGTTGCCAAACTTTATGCATACTGGATCACGGTGAACTATCGTGAGGCTTATGGTTTATATGCATGCAACGGTATTCTTTTCAATCATGAATCTCCCCGTAGGGGAGAAACTTTTGTTACTCGAAAGATTACCAGAGGTTTGGCCAATATTGCCCAAGGTTTGGATAGTTGTCTCTACATGGGGAATATTGATTCTCTACGGGATTGGGGTCATGCAAAGGATTATGTACAACTACAATGGCTCATGTTACAGCAAGAAGAACCTGAAGACTTTGTGATAGCGACTGGCGAGCAGTATTCTGTGCGTCAGTTCATTCTTTGGGCAGCAGAAGATGTAGGTATGCAATTACGTTTCGAAGGCAAGGGTGTTGAAGAAGTTGCAGTGGTGGTATCAGCCAAGGGAGAGCTGGCTCCGGCAGTTCGTCCTGGTGATGTGGTCCTTCGTATTGATCCCCGGTATTTCCGTCCTGCAGAAGTTGATTCTTTGTTAGGTGATGCGAGTAAAGCACGAGAAAAACTGGGTTGGAAACCCAGTATTACAGTCAGAGAAATGTGTGCCGAAATGGTTGCTGCAGATGTGAAAGTAGCGCAGTGCCATGCCTTGTTGAAAAAACACGGATTTGAGATTGGTGAGTCCATGGGGGACTGAATATATGGCTAAGAAGAGAGTCTTTGTTGCTGGACATCTCGGCATGGTAGGACAAGCCTTGTGTCGGCAACTTACGATGCTGGATTCAGTTGAACTGGTGACCGCTACTCGAGGTGAGCTAGATCTGACAGATCAACAAGCGGTAAAACGGTTTCTGATGCATCAACAAATAGATGAAATATATGTGGCGGCTGCCAAGGTTGGAGGAATTTATGCAAACGAAAGTTTCCCAGCCGAATTCATCTACCAAAACTTGATGATTGAAGCTAATTTAATTCACAGTGCACATCTTGTTGATGTACAGAAAATGCTATTTCTGGGATCTAGTTGCATTTATCCAAAGTTGACCCCACAACCCATTTCGGAAGAGGCACTTCTTACCGGCCCATTGGAGCCGACCAATGAACCTTATGCTATTGCCAAAATTGCCGGTATTAAACTGTGTGAAAGTTACAATAGGCAATATGGAAGAGATTATCGCTGTGCCATGCCGACCAATCTCTATGGCCCATATGATAATTTTCACCCTCAGTACAGTCATGTTATCCCTGCTTTAATAGGAAAGTTCTATCGAGCCATTGAACAAGGCGATAAGTTTGTAGAGATCTGGGGTAGTGGCAACGCCCGTCGTGAATTCATGCATGTCGATGACTTGGCGGCAGCATGCTTACATATTATGTCTATATCTAAACAAAATTTACAGTCACTGACTGATCCTAGATGTTCTCATATTAATATTGGAACTGGTATTGATTGCTCTATTCGTGAAGTGGCAGAGCTTCTTAAAGCTATCAGTGGTTTCACCGGAGAGTTTTGTTTTGATGAGAATAAACTTGAGGGTACTCCTGTAAAAAGACTGGATGTAACAAGATTGAATAAATTGGGTTGGCAGGCAACCACTACATTGGAGTTAGGCATGCGAAATGCGTGGGACTGGTATGTTAATAATGTTAATTTAAAAGAATAAGGTTTTTTATGAGTGTTGTGTGGATTGGTGCTTCAAGCTTGGCTGAAAAGCTTTTTAATAAATGGGTTCGTATTTATGGTGATACAGTCCCTAGAGTTATTTTGGATAATGATCCAAAGAAAAGTGGTCGCTTGTTTAATGGTATAACGATTGATCTGGTCACTAATATAAATGAATATTTGCAAAGTGATAGTAAGATAATCATTACGTCATCTTATGTGACAGAGCTCCAGTGCCAACTAAGTGAGTTGGGTGTTAAACACACCATCATGGATTATAGTACATATGATAGTATTATTTCTAGCCATGTGTTGAACAAGAATAAGCAACTTAAAGATAAGCGAAAAACTGATCGTTGTTTTATCATTGGCAATGGACCTTCACTGAAAACTATAAATTTAAGCAAGTTAGCCCAGTTTGACTGTATTGCGGTTAATCATGCCTATAAAAGCCATGAGATTGTTAAATTATTACCTCAATTCTGGATATTGGCAGACCCTCTCTTTTGGTTGAAAAGTGATTTATTACTAGAACCAATAATGAACGTGCTGTCGACTAAACTTCCTGATACCAGATTAGTAGTCAATGCTGATGCTTTACATTATTTTGACAGGCAAAAAGCGGAAATGGATAACCTCTATTTCTATGATATGTCATCTGGGCTTGCTACAGATGAGATAATAAGCTGTGACTTTAGTGCGAAAATGCAGCATTGTGCTCAGAATGTATTATGTCCTGCGATACTACTGGCCCTTTATCTTGGATATGAAGAAATTTGTTTGGTTGGATTTGATCATACTTGGTGGGCTTTTACTAAGGAGGATATATTGTCTGGAAAGGTTATTCCGCATGTTTACCAACATACTTCGGTGGATGATAAAATATCACTCGATGCATATAAGGAATTGGGTTTTCATGGACTGCGAGAAACTATTGAACGACAAAAGTTAGAGTATGGTTATATTCGTCGACTTGCCGAAAGAAGAGGGCAGAAGGTATACAATATAACGTCTGGTGAGTTAGATTGTTTTGTTAATAAGAAGGCAGATTTTTTTCTATAAGGAAAGCCTTTATGCTAATGTTACATCGCCTTATGATTGAAGATAAACTCTCTCGTGGTAGAAATTTAATCATCTATGGTACTGGGTCTGCGGCAGAGGATTTTATTAATAAAAATTCTTGGTTGTATTCACAAGTGACTTTTTTTATGACTTCACGTCCTGAGAAAGAATGCTTTCTTGGCAAAGAAGTTGTTACTCCGGATAGTTATTCACAGCCCATTAATGAGGCTTTTATAGTAATTGTTAGTTCGTTTTTTATAGAAATAAGCCAATATTTGCGTGATATTGGCTTAAAGGAGGGGGAACACTTCATTCAGGTCTTTAAAAATGTAGATGTATCGACAACCTCAAAACGTAGTATCAATGGCGTTGAGGTTGGAAAGTATACATACGGCTATGAACGCCATTGTTTCAAAGGTTCATTACTTGAAAGCATTGGTGCTTTCTGTTCCATTAATGAGTCAGTTAAAATCGGCGAGTTCAATCACCCTCTCGATTGTATTACATCCCATCCCCTACTCTATATATCCAAACATGATATTCTAGGTTATGAAGGTGTTCCTGGTATCTGGGAGAATGACGACCTATTGGATTTGTATAACATGTCTTCCAATCAAAAGATTACGATTGGCAATGATGTATGGATTGGTGCTAATGCAATTATATTACCTGGGGTGACAATTGGCGATGGTGCTGTGGTCGGGGCTGGTGCTGTAGTGACTCGTGATGTACCTGACTATGCCATCGTGGTGGGAGTCCCGGCTAAAGTTATTCGTCAACGCTTTAATAAGGAACAAATTTCAATATTGAAAAGAATATGTTGGTGGGATTGGGATGATGAGCAGATTCAAGAAAATGCTGGGCTCATTAAGAACCCAGATCTATTTTTTTCATACTATAGCAATTAGGATAATGATCAGATTTTGATAAACTATGGTATATCAAAAAAGATGATTTTTGTTATGTTTCGCTGGAAAGTAATATAGCTACCGCCTCATTAAAGCTTAAATTGCTCGAGTCTCTCTAGTGCTATCCAGAATCCTTCGCCGTTATTTTTGTGCCCTTGCCATATTTCAGGAATAAAGGATGCTGTTGGTGCGTGTTGCTTCAATAATTCAGAGACTTCGTCAAAGTCTATCTCTCCCTCACCGATTTGCAGCCCTTCGCCATCAACATCCTTAGCATCAACAAGGTGCAAGTGAGCCGTATATGGAGCTATTTGTCGAATAAATCTTGCAAAGGAATCCTTATTCAGGTTACAGGCAAGTTTTGAATGTGATATATCCAAACATACTCTCATCCCCTGTCTTTCACAGAAGTCAGAAATCTCGTCGGCCTCCATGAATAGATTGTGATAGCGTTGCCCACCAAAATGCCATGGATAAGGAGGCATTGTCTGAGGAATAATTTCGACCCCTTGGCTGTCAAGCTTTTTTATAGCTTCCGCGATTAGCTTATATTTAACCTCGCGCTCTGAACGTGGCATGAAACTATCTAAAGTGAATCCACCTGCATTGATGATGATTAGAGGTTTAGTCGCGCGATGAAAGTAAGAGGCTATCTGACGAGTTTTATCAATAACCCTTTGCATTTCTTTAATAGAGTGTTCACGATATATTTTATCTTCTGAACAGAGATCCATTATATGGTCGCCATAAAATAACTCAGGACTATGTACTATTACATCAAGGTCATAGCCTTCAGATGCTAAATAATCTGCAGGATCAAGATCTAGGTCCTTGTAGCTAAGGTGAAACTCAACTAAATCTAGATTAGTCTTCCCAAGCATATCTTTCAGGTCATGGTAGCGGACTGGGATACCAAAAGGACGATTGAATGAATATTGACGAGCATGTGTGGTCTTTTCATTAAGATCAGATGGATAGAAGAAATCACCAACAGCGATATCTCGTCGAGCAACCATACCTATGAGTTTATTTTTTTCATATGGAGGCAATCCTTTTCCGGGACTACGTATGTCTACAGCGTTCGACGTGATAATTTCTCCAATTTTTAGATCCCTGGTACATATTAGACTCTTTCCAAGCACTTCTCGATTCATCATTTCTCCCTGAGTGACTTCTCTAGCTTTGCGATGTCCCATAGCGAGCTCTATTTCACGAATCCCCTGAACCATCATAGTGAATTCATCTGGCAGCAAACTGACTCGATGGTCATTGCCTTCCATATTCCTGTCCAGAGTGAAGTGTTTTTCAATAACCTTTGCTCCCAAACTAACTGCTGCCATAGCGACCGACATTCCACGTTCATGACCAGAATAACCAACATGGCCACTTTGAATGAGTTCCTGTAAGCGACTTATGTATTTTAGATTGATGTCTTTGAAGGGCGCAGGGTAAGTCGAGTTGCAATGTAAAATTATGAATTGGGTACCATTTCTCTGAAAGAGAGCAATAGCATTTTTTATTTCTTGCTCACTGGACATACCAGTAGAACAAATCAGTGGTTTACGTGTAAGGATCAGTTTTTCTAGGAATTCATGATTTGTCAGGTCTGCTGAGGCTACTTTGTACGCCGGCATGCCATAGTTTTCCAATTCATCAAGGCTGGTTGCATCCCAAGGTGTGCAGAGAGGGATAATGCCTTTCTCTTTGCAGTAATCGAATACTTCAATCAGTTCCTTAGTAGTCAGCTGGAAGCGCTCTAGCAACTGAAGCGTATACTCTGATCCGAGATCTTCTCCAGCCGTTTTTTGGGGTGTATTTTGACGATACATGGAAGCTAAATGGCGCATTTGAAACTTGGCACAATTGGCCCCACTAGCAACAGCCAAGTCTACCAGTTTTTTTGCCAATACAATGTCACCGTTATGGTTGTTGCCAATCTCGGCTATTATAAAGGTCGGACTTTCTTCTGCTATTACGAAATTATCTATCTGGATTGGCTGGTTGTGTTGTGTAGCAACTGCCATCAAGCGATGTTGTCTATCGAGTAGAGGGAGATATTTAATTCGACTTGAAAACAGAGCGGAAATACTCTCGTGAGGACTTTCTATGTCTGCACTCGTAAAATTATGGTTGCTAACTATGGCAACTGGTAAGGACAAGTCGAAGTTAGTTTCCTCTAGTAACCAGCGTCTTAAGTCACCATCTGTCATTACTCCTTCGAGAACACCATTTTGAGTCAAAACAAAAACGATACCACTCTTGTTCAGACTCATTTTTTGTAATGCATGCATTATGGTTTCATCGCTGAAAACAACATAACGAGTAACATTTCTATCAATGATCATTAAAGATATTCCCGCATCAGAGTTTCTACAATAGCAAAGTCAGTTAGAGAGTCTATTTCCCAAGACTCATATTCTTGCATAGAGTACATAGCTATTTTACCCCCAAGACGATTTTTCTTCGCTCTTAGCAAGGGGATTTTAGTAAGATATATGGACCCATTTTCACGATACTGACGATCTGCTTCTCGAATATCCTGCCTTCTGGGGCGATTCTCATAATCGTAAAGCGCTCTAGGTGAAGAAGGAGATTTCCAGA
Source organism: Aeromonas sp. QDB54 (assembly GCF_027707385.1). Taxonomy (NCBI): domain Bacteria; kingdom Pseudomonadati; phylum Pseudomonadota; class Gammaproteobacteria; order Aeromonadales; family Aeromonadaceae; genus Aeromonas; species Aeromonas sp. QDB54. Next base: position 85,887 of record NZ_JAPCIT010000008.1, read on the forward strand.
AAAAAGCATGACTCTCGCAAACGGATACGAGTGAATCAGCTCGTTCGCGGCAGAACTGATCTATGGCGTTGGCAATGCTTTCCGGCATGCGTAAAGGTGAGGTAGGCTGAAGCAGCACGACAACTTCATCATCATCAGCGTCTAACCAATGCTCCATGGCATGGAGCATGACTTCTTCAGTTGAAGTGTGATCTTGAGCAAGCTCAGAGGGTCTGAGTTCTGGTACTTCAGCTCCCCAACTCTGGGCGACATTGGCGATGTGTACTGAATCAGTAGAAACAATCACTCGACTAATCTGGTTGCAAGCCAAGGCTTGACGGATGCTCCAACTGATGAGTGGCGCCCCCATGATAGGTCTGATGTTTTTATCAATGACACCTTTTGAGCCTCCCCTTGCAGGGATAAGTGCAGTGAATTTCATTTATCTTCTTCCTGAAGCTTAACAACGAGCAATAAACAATAAAGTGTCAGTACAATTTCTTATGGCATTATAATTACCATAAGCCTCATGCAGTATACGTGCCGATTCATCCATTATCGTATTGCCCATCCCAGAGGGTTTTTTATCAGTCAGCCAATACAGGTGATTCCATATGGGATAACGCTGTACAGCTACTTCCGATTGTACTGTCCAACCACTTTTTTCAAGTAATCGGTGTAACGATGCCCTTGTATGTAAGACAAGATGCTCTGACCAGAAAGTAAATTGACGATATTCTTCAGGGCCATTCAACAACAACCAATCCTTGGCGTGCGGAACCTCAATGATTAGTTGGCAGCCTTTGGATGCTATCGATTTTAGTTCTTCCAATATATCTTGAGGGGAAAGCAGATGTTCTAAAACATGAAAGAGACTAATCACTTCAGGCTGAAAATTAGTAACTTGTTCCAAAGATGACTCGATATGGAAGCCATCCTGCCGGAGTTGATCCCTATCTCCTTCATTTATCTCTATACCTATTGCAGACAAACAAAGATGAGCATCTTTGCGTAACTGGTAACCAGGGCCACATCCAAAGTCTAGCCAGCGACGTCCAGGTATCAGAGAGGATAAAACTTTCGTTCTTCTTTCTGCATCAAGCAAGTCCACTTCACTGCGATACCTTCCACATCCCATCGAGTTTTTCTGTGTATAATAATGTGCTGCTTTTCCGGCATAAGCAGGGTCTAAATAGATTATGCCAGTTAATGTATCTTTGTATACGGCTATATTCAGGTCTCTGCACGCTGGACTTATAATTATACTTCTGTTTGGTGAGATTAGGTCTTCAGCTAACAAAAAGTCAAAAATGTTATTCATGATCCTTTGCCCTGTCTGAAATCTGATGATAATATAAATTAATGTGAAGCTATGGTCGAAAAATTTAGAAAGTCATCAACGAAGTCATCAATTACTTAAGACTTGTTGAGAAAATATATTTCTACTCCATATCGATCAGTCGTTTAATAAGCTTCAGGTTGTTATTTACTAATGTTATGGCTTGAGCTTGGGTATTAGCCTCTGCATAACAGCGAAGTTCCGGCGCATTGGCGGAAGCTCGCAAGTGTAAGATATTGTTACCCGTAAGCTGGATTCTTATTCCATCAGTCAGATCTATATCAAGATACGCATCTGTTGCCAGCCCCAGTAACTGAAGAAGCCAAGTGGGCTCATTGCTGGCTTTTTGCATCAAGTCCGTCGGATTAACCTTGATCCGGTCGCTATGAGTAAAGCGGTTTGGTAGTGTGGCCAAGATGGCAGCAAGCCCTTTTTCTTTTGCCTGGATCAATGCAGCCAATGCTGGTAGCAGGGCATCACGAGTGGGGAGGGCCGAAAGATGCCGCCCTTCATGATCAATGCGACTGCCTAACATGAAGCCTCCATTTGCTTCAAAACCGGCTACTTTGCCTGCGAGGGCCCCCATCGCTTCCAATACATAAGGAGATCCAATCCGAGTGCGTATGACTTGTGTGACAATTTCCGATCGTTCAACGGCACTATTGCAGTTAAGTGGCATGGCCACGCTTTGTATGCCTAGGTATTGGCAACAGAGTAGTCCGAGAATATCCCCTTTGAGCCAATGCCCCTGTTCATCGGCGAGCATAGGTCTATCCCCATCACCATCGGTCGAGAATAGAGCATCCAGGCTATATTGTTGAGTCCAAGATAGGGCTCTCTGTTCATCCTCAGTGCTCAATGCTTCGGTATCGATGGGAATAAAGTCGTCACTCCGCCCCAATCGTATAACTGTTGCTCCCAATGCTTGGAAAATCGACGGGTAAATATCTCGCCCGGCACTGCTGTGTTCGTAAATGCCGATCCGTTTATGTGCCAGTGCACTCTTGTTGAAAAAATGCAAGTAACGCTCTGTATAGCGTTCTGCTGCCTCTGTGGAGGGCTGCAGCGTGGGTTGTGCCATTATCTTGGAGAACACTATATCCGCTTCTAGGATCTGTCGTTCTTCAGCTTTGGTGATCTCTCCACCAGGGCCATAGAACTTGAGACCATTTCGGTCATGTGGGATATGGCTACCGGTAACCATGATGGCCGGAATGCGGCAACGCATGGCTTGTAATGCCAAGGCCGGTGTTGGTAGTACCCCATAGAAGAGGGGCTCAACGCCAAGTTGTTGCAGGGCGGCGGCGCAGGCGCCTGCCATGCCGAGGCTGCTGGGTCTGTTGTCTATGCCCAACGCTACATGCTTAAAGGTGAAGCGATCACGCATGACAGAAATGAAGGCATGCGTAAATGCTTGGCAAACTTCTGCTGTCAACTGGTTGACTAACCCTCTGACACCGCTTGTACCAAAGCCCAAACCACTATGCTGGATAATCGTCTTGGTTCTCAGCATGGCTCGCTCCCATCTTTGTGGTAGTGCTCTCCCAGCCTTACAATGTCGTCTTCCCCCAAATAGGAGCCTGATTGAACTTCGATAAGTACCAAGTCGACTTTACCCGGGTTTTCCAACGAGTGAACGGTTGCAATAGGGATATAGACGGACTCATTTTCCGTGATGTAACGCTCGACACCATTCAGTGTCATCCTGGCTGTTCCGGAGACTACTATCCAGTGTTCGGCCCTGTGGTGATGCAGTTGTAGAGAAAGCTTGGCACCAGGCTTGACGGTGATGCGTTTGACGTGGAAACGCTCTCCGCTGTCGATAGCATCATATTTGCCCCATGGGCGGTAAACCTCGCGATGACGTTCGGTTTCTGTGCGATTCATACTTTTAAGATGTGATGTCAGTGTCTTGACCTCTTGAACCTTGTCGTGTGCGGCAACGAGTATGGCATCCTTGGTTTCCACTATGACTAGCTTGTCCAATCCAATGGTGGTTACTAGCCGGTAACTGCTTTTGATATAACAGTCTGTTGTGTCAAGCGCCAAGATGTCACCTTCTAGGACATTCCCTTGCCCGTCTTTCTCGTTCACCTCCCACAGGGTGGACCAAGAGCCCACATCGCTCCATCCGGCATCCATGGGCACGACAACGGCATCTTGCGTTTTTTCCATCACCGCATAATCCACTGACTCGCTGGGCGATTCCTCGAAAGCCGCGCTACCGACACGGATAAAATCGAGATCATGTTGTCTGGTGCTAAACGCTTTTTCACAAGCGGCCAGGATATCAGGGCGATAAAGTTTAAGTTCCTCAAGGTAGCGGCTGGCCTTGAACATAAAGAGGCCGCTATTCCAGAGGTATTTTCCAGAGGAGAGATACTGTTTCGCCGTGTCCAGATCCGGTTTCTCGATGAAGGCGTCGACGCGAGAAACTCCCCCCCCAAGAGATTCCCCTGCTCTGAGGTAGCCATAACCGGTTTCAGGTGTTTGGGGGACGATGCCGAATGTCACCAGTTTGCCATTGACTGCAAAGGGGTATGCGGCTTCTATGGCTTGTCGGAAGGCGTGCGGCTCCTTGATTGCGTGGTCTGCAGCCAGCACCATCAACACGGGATCATCAGCGATCGTCATACCGTGCAGAGCCGCCACAGCGATAGCTGGGGCCGTATTGCGTGCTGAAGGCTCCAGCAGAATATGGTTCTGTATTCCGGCCTCCCGCAACTGCTCCGCGACAATAAAGCGATGGGCCTCATTGCAAACCACGGTGAATGGGTGAGTGGCAAGTTCTTTGACCCTGCCAATAGTATCCAGCAGCATTGAGGCCTCACCCAAAAGCGGCATGAACTGCTTTGGATATAACTCACGAGAAAGAGGCCAAAGCCGACTACCTGACCCCCCAGCCATCACAACTGGCAAGATTGCTGTATCCGTCATTTTATCTCTCTGTATATCGACTATCTGGACCTTTTGACGGCAAGCTCAGAGCCTGCTTGTTCTTTTATGTACTGCTATTCATCGGCAGTTACCAATGTAAATACCTGATGTTGTTCCGCTGTCGTTAAATGAGGGAAAAGCGGGAGAGTGATGGCTCCGTAATAGTGCGCCTCTGCCATCGGTAGGGCTGACTGGTGGCCTTCTTGGTGCCAAGGCTGCTTGTAGATGGGCATATAGTGCACGTTGGCCCCGATACCATGATCGCGTAGTCGCTGGAACAGATTGCGGCGCTGTTCGGGGGCTACATGGTGTACATACAGGTGGAAGGCGCTGCGTCGTTCTGCACTGAAATAACGGGGCAGACGTTCGGGGGCCAATGCTTCAAAGTAACGATGGGCAATTTCGCCACGCTTGGCGATCCAGGCTTCAAGATTGGCCATCTGACTTAGCCCCAACACAGCCTGGATGTCGGTCATCCGGTAGTTGAAACCGAGCATTTGCTGCTCGTAGTACCAGGGGCCATCTGGCTCATTGATGAAGTCGGCCGGATCCCGGGTGATGCCGTGGCTGCGCAACATGCTCATGGTTTTGGCGAGCGCAGGGTCATTGGTCATCGCCATGCCGCCTTCGCCGGTGGTGATGATCTTCACCGGATGGAAGCTGAAGACGGTGATATCGCTGTAGCGGCAGTTGCCGGTGGGTTCACCGTGATAGCGAGCACCGAGAGCATGACAGGCATCCTCGATGATCCGAAAGCCGTACTCTTGTCCCAGGCGATGGATCTCCTGCATATCGCAGGGCAGGCCTGCGAAGTGTACCGGGATGACCACCTTGGGCAGACATCCTTGCGCCTTGGCTGCTACCAGCTTGCGCTCCAGCTCCATGGCGCACATGTTGCCGGTATCGGGCTCGATGTCGACGAAGTCGGCCTGTGCTCCGCAGTAGAGAGCGCAGTTGGCCGAGGCGACAAAGCTGATGGGGGAGGTCCAGACCCAGTCACCTGGGCCGACACCCAGCGCCAGACAGGCGATGTGCAGGGCGGCAGTTCCGGAGTTGACCGCCACCCCGAAGCGGGCACCGCAGTAATCCGCCACTGCCTGCTCGAAGCGCGGCACCACTGGCCCCTGGGTCAGAAAATCGGACCGCAATACTTCGACCACGGCTTCGATATCCGCTTCGCTGATCGACTGTCTGCCGTACGGGATCATTCCATTACCACCTTGCTGTTCAACTCTTTCAGCTGTTCAACCGTCAGGAAATCCTCGTTGTCACGGGAGTTGTACTCGAATCCCTGGGCCACCATGGCTCCCTTTTCACCTGAGGCGGTGACGGAGAAGTCATTGTTGCGATTGTTGAAGTTGATGGTTGGTCCGATGATGAAGAAGTCGTCGAACTCGAAGGTGTGGTAGGAGTCGTCACACGGGCACATCACTTCATGCAGTTTTTCACCCGGGCGGATGCCGATGATCTCCTGGTCCAGCTGAGGGGCCATGGCGGTAGCCAGGTCGGTGATCCGCACCGAGGGCAGCTTGGGCACGAAAATCTCACCCCCCTTCATGCGCGGGAAGTTGTTCATCACGAAGTCCACCCCCTGCTGCAGGGTGATCCAGAAACGGGTCATCTCGGTGTGAGTGATGGGGAGGGTGGTGGCGCCCTGATCGATTCGTTTCTGGAAGAAGGGCACCACAGAACCACGCGATCCCACCACGTTGCCGTAGCGCACCACCGCAAAACGGGTTGGATCCTGGCCGGCGATGTTATTGGCGGCGACGAACAGCTTGTCGGAGGCCAGCTTGGTGGCGCCGTACAAGTTTATCGGGTTGGCAGCCTTGTCGGTGGAGAGGGCGATCACCTTCTTGACCTGATTGAGCAGGGCGGCCTGGATGACATTCTCGGCCCCGTGGATATTGGTCTTGATGCACTCCATGGGGTTGTATTCGGCAGCCGGCACCTGTTTGAGCGCCGCCGCATGCACCACATAGTCAACCCCGCGCATCGCCATGGTGAGCCGGTTGGCGTCCCGCACGTCACCGATAAAGTAGCGCATGCAGGGGGCGTTGAAGACCTGCTGCATCTCGAACTGTTTCAGCTCGTCGCGGGAGTAGATGATCAGCCGTTTCGGCTTGTAGCGTTCCAGCACTGTCTTGACCAGCATCTTGCCAAACGAGCCAGTGCCGCCGGTAATCAATAGGGTTTTATTGTCGAACATGACGGATTCTCGCTAGTGATGCCAAGTGACAAGCAATTTATGTGCCTTGGGCCAGTTTAGCCGAAAAGGGTCGGAAGCGGTCTTGTATGATGCCAGTTTTATTCCACTCTGAGTGAACTAACTAGATGATTCATAGAGAAATCCAACCCAGCTCAAACAACTTTATGCGATCTCGGGGGCTTTAACAAAAAGCGGAACACAGGGTTCCGCTTTTTTGACGCCTAGCTGGAGAGCAGCACTCTGGCCGAGTTGGCGGGGATGGTGAGCTGCACCTCGCCCTGCACCACTTCGAATTTATCGCCGTTGAAGGCGTCGGTGAAGCGGCTGGCCGGGCTCGCGGTCTGCCACAGGGGCAGGCTGATGGTGCGCGGCTCGCTGGGGTGGCGGTTGCAGGCCACCACTACCTGATCGCTTTGCAGGGTGCGGGCAAACACATAGCTGTGCGGGCCGGCATAGAGGGTCTGGATGTCGCCGCGACGCAGGGCCGGACGCTGCCGGCGGATCTGGATCAACCGGCGGTAGTGGTCGTGCAGCACGTGATCCCAGGCGGTGGTCTCCCACGGGAAGCAACGGCGGCAGTCCGGGTCATTGCCGCCAGAGAGCCCCACTTCATCGCCGTAGTAGATGGACGGCACGCCGATGTAGGTGAGCAGCAGGGTGGCCGCGAGCCGCATCCGCTGCTTGTCTTCCCCCAGCAGGTGGAGGAAGCGGGCAGTATCGTGGCTGTCCAGCAGGTTGAACTGGGCCAGCTGGTTCTTGAACGGGATGTGGGCCCGCGCCAGCTTGAGCCAGCGATCCAGCTCTTCGGCGCTGATCTTGATGGGGTGGTAGGCGATGTCCTGCCCCGCCAGGAAGGCGCGGATCGGGTGGGCGAAGCCGTAGTAGTTCATGGCACCGTCCTCCTGATCCCCCTGCAGCCACTGGCTCGCCTCGAAGAAGTGTTCGCCCAGTACGTAGGCGTCCGGGTTCTCCTGCTTCACCGCGCCGCGAATGGCGCGCACGTGGCCGCGGTTGCCCTCGGCGGTGCCACGTTCCCCCAGCATGTGGATGACGTCGAAGCGCCAGCCGTCGATCTGGTAGGGGGCGCGCATCCAGTAGCGCAGGATGGCGTCGTCGGCTCGGTAGACGGCGTCCTGCACCTGCTCGCTGGAGAAATCCAGCTTGGGCAAACTGCGGATCCCCTTCCAGCTGACGTAATCCCCTTCGTTGTCAAAGGTGTAGAAGCTGCGCCACGGTGAGTCCGGGTTGCGCTGGGCGCCGAGCGGCGGGCAGAACCAGGGGTGCTCGGTCGAGGTATGGTTGACCACCGCATCCAGGATGATCTTCATGCCGCGCTGGTGCAGGTTGCGGGTCAGCTCGGCAAACTGGGCGTTGCTGCCGAGGTGCGCATCCACCTTGAAGTAGTCCTGAGTGTCGTACTTGTGGTTGCTCGGCGAATCGAAGATAGGGTTGAGATAGAGCGCCGTTACCCCGAGAGATTGCAGGTAGTGCAGCTTGGCATCGATGCCCGCCAGGTCGCCGCCGTAGAATTCGCAGGCGCCGTGGCCCTCTTCGTGGCGGCTGACCGGCTCGCCCCACGCCTTGCTGATCACAGCCTTGCCGCGGTATTCGTATTCGTGATGTTTGACGCTGAGCGACGGGTCACCGTTGCAGAAGCGATCGGGGAAGATCTGGTAGAACACCTGGTCCTGCACCCAGGCAGGCGGCTGGTGCAGGCTGTTGAAGCGAAAATGCTGTTCGCGCGGCGGCATGGCGGCGCTGACGCCGGCCCCGTGCAGCCACCACTGCTCCTCATCGGTGAGGCACTTGAAGCAGTAGAGGTGAATGTCCTGCCCCTTGATGAGCGGCAGGGTCGCCTGCCATACCTGCAGCCGGTCGCGGGTGGAGACCGCCGTCATCGGGATCAGGTACTCCTCGTTGTCCGGCTCATGGCGCAGCCACACCTCGCGGATCGGGGCATCCAGCTCGCTGAACAGGGTCAGTTGCAGGGCATCAGCGCTCTCTTTGAACCAGGGCGCCACCTGGGGATGAAACAGAAATGGATGGGTCATGATGCTTATTGAGTCAGAAGATCGGCGAGGGCATTGCCCTGTTCATGCAAGGTTTCGAGCTGGCCGGCGAGCGACTTGGGATCCAGCCCCAGCTGGTCGGCCAGTGGCTTGGGGAAGCGGGCGATGATGGCCTGGGCCGGCACCCCCGCGTTCCAGGCGAAGGAGATGAAAACCGCCAGGCGGATCAGCACCGCCTCCTTGCTGACCGGGTCGTGAGAGAGGGGATCCAGCTGCTGGGAGATGGCATCGACGAAGGCCTCGGAGAGGTTCCAGCGCCGTGCCAGCTCGGCGCCGAGCTGGGCGTAGTCGTAACCCAGCATCTCGCGCTGGGCCTCGACCCGGCTGCTCCCCTTCTGGATCGCCAGACTGATGAGCTCGGCCTCTTCCGGCAAGGTGCTCTGGATCAGCAGTTCGCCGATGTTGTGGATGAGGGCGCAGGTAAAGGCGGTTTCTGGGTCGAGCACCTTGGCCTCCTGGGCCAGGGTCTTGGCGATGGTGGCGACCTGGAAGGTCTCGGTCCAGAACTTGTTCTTGTCGAAGCTGGGAGGCGCCTTGAAGCTGCCGATGATGCCGGAGGCGACCACCACAGAGCGCAGCCGGTTGAAACCGAGGCGGATCACCGCCTGTTCGATGGAGGTGACTTCGTTGCCGCGGCGCAGGGCGGCCGAGTTGGCCATTCGCAGCACCTTGACGCTGATCACCTGGTCCATGGCGATCTTGGCCGCGATCTCGTCGATGCGGGCATTTTCATCGCTGAAGCTCTGCATCAACTCATGCAGCAGTTGCGGGATAGTGGGGAGTTGCTTGATCTTGTCAAACAGACGGTCCATCGACATGGCTGAGGCAGCCTCCATTGCGAGCACTGCCTCATATTGTGCCACAGGCGGGGCACATGTTCCTGTTTGTGATGCCGGTTTGTGAGCCCTAGAGCACCCAGTCGCGCAGGGTGTATTCCAAACGATGCCGTTTGCCCTGCAGGATCAGGGTCTGGGTGGTGCCATCCAGGGTGGCACCTTCGGTGAGGGTGGTCAGCACCGCCTGCTCCACCGCATCGAGCGGGGCCAGACAGGCCATCTCGGTGCTGCCCAGACTGGTCACCCAGAACTTGTTCCCCTCGAGGTGGCCCTGACCGAAGTAGCGGTTGCAACCGGCGATGCCGTTGACGGTGAAGTGCTCACCTATCTCGAAATCGGGTGGGTTGTCTCGCGGCGCGGCAACGGGCTGGCCATTCAGCTTGTCGAGCACCCAGTGGTGGTGCTGCAGGTCTTGCGAGGCGAAGCGGGGAGTACTGCTGCAGGCGCTGAGCAGAAGCAGGGCGAGCAGCAGTAGCAAGAATCTGGGCATGAAAGGGCTCCGGTAGTGGGAGTGACAAGCATACCCTCTGTGTGTGCTTTCAGGCAGGGCGAGGGGGAGTGCCCCCGACTGCTTCTGTCGCCCTGTGGGTGGGGCCTGTGTCGTTAAATGGCAACACAGCCCCCATGCCTGGCTGCAGTTGGGTCAGATCGGGGTAGGTTGACCGCTGCCAAACAGTCGCTCGGCGTAACGGGCCAGACCGGAGGCGACCGAGCCGAAGTCATCGCCCCCTTCCAGCGGCACCTGGGGCAGCTTCTGGCGGATGAAGGCCTGGATCAGCGGGGAGCGGGCGCTGCCGCCGGTGATGAAGACCCGATCCGGTTGCACTCCGGCGGCGGCGATGGCTTCATCCATCAGCTCGCCAATCTTCTCCAGCAGCAGGGCAGAGGCATTGGCCAGCTGTTCGCGGGTCAGCTCCGCCTCCAGCCCTTTTTCCAGCTCGCTCAGCGATTGGTGATTGGACTCCTGCGTCGAGAGGGCGATCTTGCCCTGCTCGGCGCGCCACACCAGCTGGTGGCTCAGCTTGTGGGCACGCAGACTGGCGAGGCGGCCCAGCTTGCTGCCGGGCTGGCTGTCGAGTTGCAGATCCTGCAGCTGGCGGGCGGTCTCCAGGCTGTAGAAGCGGCTCTGGGCGCTGACGTCGTTGATGGCGGCGGCGTCCCAGAACAGCGGGTGGGGCAGCGGTTTGCCGGTCTTGAGGGTCTCGTGCATGCCGAGCAGCGGCATCATGCCCTCCACCGTCAGCCGGATGTCGAAGTCGTTGCCGCCGATACGTTGGCCGCTGTGGCCGAGCAGATCGCCATCGCGATCGAGCCGGTCGCGGTGGCTCGGGCCCATCCGCAGCACCGAGCAGTCGGTGGTGCCGCCGCCGATGTCCACCACCAGCACCACCGCATCCTCGGTCAGGCGGGCCTCGAATTCGAAGCCCGCCGCTACCGGCTCATAGAGAAACTCCACCTGTTCGAACCCGGCGAGGCGGGCCGCCTCGCTCAGGATGGCGATGGCCTGGCGGTTGCTCTCTTCCCCCGCCAGCCCCTGGAAGTTGACCGGGCGGCCGACCACGGCCCGGCGGATCGGTGCGCCGAGTTGCTGCTCCGCCTCGCGCCGCACGTGCAGCATCATGGCGCAGACGATGTCTTCGAACAGGGCGATCTGTGGTGCCTTGAGGCCATAGGCGCCGAGGAAGGATTTCGGCGACTTGAGGTAGTAGCCGTCGTCCGGCTCTTCCAGATAACGCTCCAGCGCCGCGGCGCCAAAGCTGAGCTCGTCGATCAGCCCCTCTTCGCGCATTTGGCGGCGTACCGCCTGGGCCCGGGTTACCACGGGGCCACGCAGCTTGAGGTACTCGCTCTGCTGGGCGGGTGCCAGCCCTTCGGCCAGCAGGCCGGCGATGGCATCCCGGTGGGGCGCATGCAGGGTGGAGGGAAGGTAGTGGGTACCGCTCAGGTTCAGCAGCCTGGGGCTGCCTTGTTCCATCACGGCGACGGCACAGTTGGAGGTACCGTAATCAAATCCGATAAACATGGGCAGCCAGACTCCTGAGCAAAAAAGGGCTGGTAGCCTACCCGAAGGCGCCGGGTCTCACAACCCGGCGCCTCGCTTATTGCGCGGTGGTTTACTCCACCTCGTTGTCGCAGCGCCCCTGGCTGTCGATGGCGCGGATGTTGCTGAGGGTGGTGTCGGCGATGGCGTGCAGCGCCTCGCGGGTGAGGAAGGCCTGGTGACCGGTGAACAGCACGTTGTGGCAGGCCGACAGGCGGCGGAACACGTCATCGGTGATCACCTCGTTGGACTTGTCGGCGAAGAAGAGATCCTCCTCTTCCTCGTAGACGTCCAGCCCCAGCGCACCGATACGGGCGGTCTTGAGCGCCTCGATGGCGGCGTTGGAGTCGAGCAGACCGCCCCGGCTGGTGTTGATGATCATCACCCCGTCCTTCATCTTGGCGAACGCCTCCTTGTTCAGCAGGTGGTAGTTCTCCTTGAACAGCGGGCAGTGCAGGCTGATGACGTCGGACTGGCGGAACAGGGTATCGAGATCCACGTACTCGGCGCCGAGATCGATGGCCGCCTGGTTCGGATAGGGATCGCTCACCAGCAGGCGCATGCCAAAGCCCTTGAGGATGCGCAGGGTGGCGATGCCGATCTTGCCGGTGCCGATGATGCCGGCGGTGCGGCCGTGCATGTTGAAGCCGACCAGGCCCTCCAGCGAGAAGTTGGCGTCACGGGTGCGCTGATAGGCTTTGTGGATGCGACGGTTGAGGGTCATCATCAGGCCTACCGCATGCTCGGCGACCGCTTCCGGGGAGTAGGCGGGCACTCGCACCACCTTCAGCCCCAGCTCCTTGGCGGCGGCCAGATCCACGTTGTTGTAGCCGGCGCAGCGCAGGGCGATCACCTTGGTGCCGTGGGTGGCCAGCTCGGTCAGCACCTCACGGTCGGCATCGTCGTTGACGAACAGGCACACCACGGGGAAGCCGTGGGCCAGCCGGGCAGTCTTGGCCTCCAGCCGCACGTCGAAGAACTCCAGTTCATAACCGTACTGGCTGTTGGCCTGATTGAAGTGCTCTTTGTCGTAGCTCTTGGTACTGAAAACGGCGACTCTCATGGTGCGCTCTCCGCAGATAATGATGTGGTTAAATTACAACAAATGTTGGTCGTCATCACGGGATAAATGGTGGGGATTCAGCCCCACGGCATGATGGGCACGGCGCTGACCGCACTCTTGTAAGAGCCATCCACCAGCTTGGTGCTGTAAGTCAGATAGACCAGCGCGTTGCGCTTTTGATCGTAAAAGCGCACCACTTTCTGCTCCTTGAACACCAGCGAGGTGCTGACGTCGAACACCTCTTCCCCCGCTTTCAGCTTGGCGGGCAGGGTGATGGGGCCGATCTGGTGGCACGAGAGGGAGGCGTGGGAGGGATCTTCCGCCAGCCCGAGTCCGCCCTTGACGCCACCGGTCTTGGGGCGTGCCAGATAGCAGGCGACGCCATCAATGCGCGGGTCGTCGAACGCCTCCACCAGGATCTTGTGGTTGGGGCCAAACAGCTTGAAGGCGGTGCTCACCTCGCCGACGGGGTCGGCCTTGTCGGCCAGCGCCGGGCCGGCAATCAGTGCGCCCAGCAGCAGCGGCAGGGCGCGAGCAAGAGTGTGATGATGTCTCATGGTTTCTCCTGTTGGCTTCCCTCAGTAGGGAATGCCCAAACGACGATAGAGGCTGGCCAGCACCCAGGCGGGGCCGATCAGCAAAAATTGCAGGTCGGCGAGGAAGGAGGGGCGCTTGCCCTCGATCTTGTGACCGACGAACTGGGCTATCCAGAGCAGCACGAACCCGGCCAGCGCCGGCCACAGCAAGGAGCCTCGCCAGCTGTGGCAAATGACCAGTCCCAGTGCGGTCAGCACCGTCATGCCCACAAACAGCGCAAACGACAGCCGCAGATAGAAGGCCAGCACCGGGATGGCGACCAGCGCGGCCCAGTTGAGCGACGGCGGCAGCGGCCCGGCCGGCAGGCACCAGAGCAGGGCCAGGGCGCAGAGATAGATACCGGGCACCGCCAGCTTGTGGATCGCCACATTGACCGGGTGCCGGTGGCTCTGGCCGTACAGTTCAAACCACTCCTCGATTCCCTTCATGGCACCTCCCTGGCGCGCTGTGGGTGCCACCCCGGTTGAGGTGGCAGATTCGTCATCCCTGCGGGGGATACTCCCAATATTGGGCCGGAATGGATTTTAGCAACGGTGTCATGTCGGGATTGGGCAGGGAGATGGTGACCCGCCGCTCGAGATTGGCGCTGGCCAGGGCCTCGCGGATCTTGGGGTTCTCCCGAAAGAACTTCATGAAGCTGCCGTCGGCATAGGCCCGCTCAAGCCCGGTCTGGATCGCCTTGGCCAGCTTGGGGGATTCCGGGCTGACGAAGAAGAACTCGGCGAAGGGGTAGCGGATCAGCAGGTGCTGATCGATGACCAGGTTGGGATATTGTGCCACCAGCTCGCTGCGCTCGGCGAAGATCTCCACCAGGTTGCGCGGGAAGAAGTCCAGCTTGTCACCGTCGTTGATCAGCCGAAACAGGTTGCTGTAGCGCCCCGAGTAGGTGGGGATGCCGGCGTTCTCCAGGATCTTGTTGTCGGCCCAGCCCACCCCCTGTGCCGCCTTCAGCTGCTTGAGGTCGGCCAGCGAGTTGATCTGGTTGAACTTCTCCTGGGCGTCGCTGTGGATGAAGGAGAGCCGCAGCCCTTCCAGCCCGCGAAACAGCGGGATCGGCACGGCGATGAGTGAGGATTCGAGGGCGCTGGAGGTGCCCATCCAGAACACATTGATGGTTTGGCCCTTGCTCAGCTGTTGCTGCAGGCTGTACTGGTTGAGGTTGAGTTCGACCTGCTTGATGCGAAACGGCTGGTCGGCATGGGTCAGCGCCAGTTCCAGCAGCTTGAGCTGGTACTCTTTGTCGAGGTCGTTGATCGGCCGGCTGGGAACCTTGACCGTGAGGGTCTGTGCTTGTGCCAGCAACGGCAGACACAAGCACAGTTTGAGGAACCATTTCACTCTCTGCTCTCCTGTAGATTCCGGGCTTGCCCGGAGTCTAACAGAACTTGTCACTCTGTTGCTGCGTAGCCGTGAGCCGCCAGGGTGAGCAGCCTGGTGTCCTCATTATCACCTGCATGCCCACCCCGCTGGCGACGCTCGCCGCACGAATGTGAGCAGGCAGCGAGGCGTCAGGCGACGCGACGATACACGTGGGTATCGTTGAACTCCTTGGTGCTCTGGCATTCGACGCAGAAGCGGGACTCGGGCCGAGCCTGCAACCGCTTGAGGGAGATCTCGTCACCGCAGGATTCGCAGTAACCGAAATCCCCTTCGCTGATGCGCTTGAGGGCACCACGCAGCTTGCGCAGATGCAGCTTGTCATGCTCGATGCGGTTCAGCTCCAGACGACGGGCTTCCTCGATGCTGGCACGGTCAATTTCATCAGCCATCTCGTTGGTATCGGTGGCGATGGCCTGGCTGGCCTGGGAGTTGAGGCGATCTTCGAGTTCGAGGATCTGGCGCTCGATCTGTCCCTTGTAAAAGGCCAGTTGGTCTTCAGTCATGAAATCACACATACGATTTACTACCAGTCAGTTTACTAACCCAATTATCCCTGTTTATGGGGGCTGTCTGCCTGCAGACCAAGCCCTGTGTCCTGAATTTGCACCAAATCCAAGCAGGAGAGTGCAAATCAGGGCGGGCCTTGTACCAAAAAAATGCAGGCATGCAAAGCAAAGAGGACAAGTATTGTGCGCCCTTGCAAAAAAATGACCCGATTCAGACAGGGGCTGACTGAGAACATGGGGGATCCTGCAAGCTTGTTGGCACCGGGCTTGCAGTGGGTCGTTACCACGCCAGGGTGTTTAGTATTTGTTCCCGCGATGGTCATTATATGCGCCGTTATTTATAGTTTTTTAAACACCACCGCTTGACATTGCCCCTGATGGCGGGCTTTTATGGTGGTGTTGATTACAATTTGATAACAAGGGTGTTCCATATATTAGACACCCTTGCCAATGGCAACCGTAGAGTCGGGGTTTAACATGGACAGTATCAAGGGCTGGATGGAGAGCAATCGCATCACGGAAGTGGAGTGCCTGTTTCCGGATTTCACCGGCAATGCCCGAGGCAAGATCATTCCAGCCAACAAGTTTCTGCGCGAGGGGGGCATGCGCCTGCCCGAGGTCATCTTCACCCAGACGGTGACCGGCGAGTATCCGGATGACGACAGCATGATCGACCCGCTGGAGCGGGACATGCAGCTCTATCCCGATCCCAACACCATTCGTTTCGTACCCTGGGCGCTGGAGCCGACCGCCCAGGTGATCCACGACTGTTTCGACATCAATGGCAAGCTGATCGACATCGCGCCGCGCTCCGTGCTGCGTCGGGTCCTGTCATTTTACGAGAAGCAGGGCTGGAAACCGGTGGTCGCTCCCGAGCTGGAGTTCTATCTGGTCAAGCGCAATGAAGACCCCGACTATCCGCTGGTGCCGCCGGTAGGGCGCAACGGCCGCCCCGAGACAGCCCGCCAATCGTTCAGCATCGACGCGGTCAACGAATTCGACCCCATCTTTGAAGACATGTACGACTACTGCGAGGCGCAGGAGCTGGAGGTGGACACCCTGATCCACGAGTCCGGCGCTGCCCAGATGGAGATCAACTTCCTGCACGGCGACGCCGTCGATCTGGCGGATCAGGTGTTCCTGTTCAAGCGCACCATGCGGGAAGCGGCCCACCGCCACGGGATTTACGCCACCTTCATGGCCAAGCCGATGAGCGACGAGCCCGGCTCCGCCATGCACATCCACCAGAGTCTGGAAGATGTGAACGGCCGCAACCTGTTTGGCACCGAGAACGGCGGCCACTCCGAGCTGTTCATGCACTTCATCGCCGGCCTGCAGAAATACACGCCGGCGGTGACCGCGCTGCTGGCCCCCAACGTCAACTCCTACCGCCGCCTCACCTTTGGCGAGAGTGCGCCGCGCAACGTGCAGTGGGGGGTGGAGAACCGTACCTGCGGGCTGCGGGTGCCCTTCTCCGAAGCCAGTGCCCGTCGGGTGGAGAACCGCTTCGCCGGCGCCGACGCCAACCCCTATCTGGCGCTGGCCGCCACCCTGGCCTGCGGCTACCTCGGCATGATGGAGAAGCTGGAACCGCTGCCGGAGATGAAGTCGAGCGCCTATGAGCTGCCCTACAGCCTGCCCCGCTCGCTGGAGGAGGCGTTGAGCCACCTGGAGCAGTGCGACCCTATCAAGGAGATGCTGGGCGAGCGCTTTACCCGGGCCTTCGTGGCGGTCAAACGCAAGGAATATGAGACCTACTTCGGGGTGATCAGCCGCTGGGAACGGGAGTTCCTGCTGCTGAACGTGTGACCCGGATGCGCGTCGGTCGCGCATCACCCTGCCCGGAGGGGCCGCCAGCCCCTCCCGCGTGAATCGAGACAGTTGGGGCGCAGGCACTGCACGACACCCGGTGCGTCACCGTGACCGGGGGAGTTGTCTGTACCTCATCAACTGACCAACAAACATCGCTTAAATCGAAGGAACCGAGGAGCAAGCAATGCAGCATACCACCCGTGAGTGGCAGCAACTGGAAGCCAGCCATCACCTGCATCCGTTTACCGATTTTCAGGCACTGAACAAGAAAGGCAGCCGCATCATCACCCGGGCCGAAGGCGTCTATCTGGAAGACTCTGAAGGCAAGCGCATTCTGGATGGCATGGCCGGCCTGTGGTGCGTCAACCTGGGCTATGGCCGCCAGGAGCTGGTGGACGCCGCCACCCGCCAGATGCAGCAACTGCCCTACTACAACCTCTTCTTCCAGACCAGCCACCCGCCCGCTGCCGAGCTGGCGACCCTGCTGGCCGAGATCACGCCGCCGCACCTCAACCACGTCTTCTTCACCGGCTCGGGCTCCGAGTGCAACGATACCGTGCTGCGCATGGTGCGCCACTACTGGGCCAGCAAGGGGCAGCCGGGCAAACAGGTGATCATCAGCCGCCACAACGCCTACCACGGCTCCACCGTGGCGGGCGCCAGCCTGGGTGGCATGAAGGGGATGCACGCCCAGGGCGGGTTGCCGATCCCCGGTATCGTGCACATCGACCAGCCCTATCACTTCGGCGAGGGGCAGGGGATGAGCGCCCATGAATTCGGGCTGGCCCGTGCCCGTCAGCTGGAGGAGAAGATTCTGGAACTGGGGGTAGACCAGGTAGCCGCCTTCATCGGCGAGCCGATCCAGGGCGCCGGCGGCGTCATCATCCCGCCCGACAGCTACTGGCCGGAGATCCAGCGCATCTGCGACAAGTACGGCATCCTGCTGATCGCCGACGAGGTGATCTGCGGCTTTGGCCGTACCGGCCACTGGTTCGCCAGCGAAGGCTTCGGCATCAAGCCGGATCTCATGTGCCTGGCCAAGGGCATCACCTCAGGCTATTTGCCGATGGGGGCCGTGATGGTGGGGGACCGGGTCGCCAAGGTGCTGGTGGAAGAGGGGGGCGAGTTCAACCACGGCTTCACCTACTCCGGTCATCCGGTGGCCTGCGCCGTGGCGATTGCCAACATTACGCTTATGCAAAACGAAAGCATAGTTAAGCGAGTTCATGATACCATCGGCCCCTATTTGCAGCGCCGCTGGGCGGAGCTGGCGGACCATCCGCTGGTGGGTGAAACCCGTGGCAAAGGCTTGGTGGCCGCGCTGGAAATAGTGCAGGACAAGCAGACCAACAGCCGCTTCCCGGCTGGGCTGCAGGCCGGTATGACCTGTCGGGAGTTCTGCTTTAACAATGGCTTGGTGATGAGGGCGGTCGGCGATACCATGATCATATCGCCCCCCTTGGTGATCACCGAGGAACAGGTGGATGAATTGGTCAATCTGGCCAGGCTCAGTCTCGATCTGACGGCGGCAAAGCTGCGGGGATAGGCGAGCGCCGGGCAGGTTGGCTTGCGCATACAATTTGCTTAGGAGACAAGGACGATGTCTTTCAAAACGGGAATGATTGCAGCCTCTGTGGCACTGGTCATGATGAGTACCGGGGCGATGGCCGAGGACAAGGTGTTGCACGTCTACAACTGGAGCGATTATATCGCGCCAAACACGCTGGAAGACTTCCAGAAAGAGACGGGCATCAAGGTGGTCTACGACGTGTTCGACAGCAACGAGGTGCTGGAAGCCAAGTTGCTGGCCGGCAGTTCGGGCTATGACATCGTCGTGCCGTCCAACCCCTTCCTGGCCAAGCAGATCAAGGCGGGCGTGTTCCAGAAGCTGGACAAGTCCAAGCTCTCCAACTGGCAAAACCTGGATACCTCGTTGCTCAAGGCGCTCGAACCGAGCGACCCGGGTAACCAGTACTCCATTCCTTACCTGTGGGGCACCATCGGTTATGCCTACAACCCGGAGAAGGTGAAAGCCGTGCTGGGTGACAAGGCGCCGGTGGATTCCTGGGATCTGGTGTTCAAACCGGAAAACATGGCCAAGTTGAAGGAGTGCGGTGTCTCCTTCCTCGACTCGCCGACCGAAATGCTGCCGGCTGCCCTGCAATACCTGGGCTTCAAGCCGGACAGCCAGAAGCCGGACGAGTTGAAGAAGGCGGAGGAGCTGTTCCTCTCCATCCGTCCCTATACCGCCTACTTCCACTCCTCCAAATACATTTCGGATCTGGCCAACGGCAACCTGTGCGTGGCGGTCGGTTACTCCGGTGACTTGCAGCAGTCCAAGTCGCGGGCGATCGAGGCCAAGAACGGCGTCAACCTGACCTACGTGATCCCGAAAGAGGGGGCAGGCAGCTTCTTCGACATGCTGGCCATCCCGGCCGATGCCAAGAACGTGGAAGCGGCCCATGTGTTCCTGAACTACCTGATGAAGCCGGAGGTGATCGCCAAGATCTCCGACGCCGTCAGCTACCCGAGTGGCAACAAGGCTTCCGTGCCGCTGGTGTCCGAGAAGATCCGCAACGATCCGGGCATCTACCCGAGCGACGAGACGCTGGCCAAGATCTACACCTTCCCGGATCTGCCGGCCAAGGTGCAGCGTCTGATGACGCGTAGCTGGACCAAGATCAAGTCAGGCAAGTAAGTGACGAGTGCCCCTCCCGGTCCGCAGTTCGGCCGGGAGGGAGGTGACCCACCCGACAGGTTGGACGGCGCGTAAGGATGCGCGACTGGCAAATCACACATTAAGAGGACTGAGTAAGTGCACACAACCAAGATAGTGACGATGGCCCTGGCTCTGGGGTTGGCAAATGTGGCTCAGGCAGCCCCTGTGGTCCACTTTTACAACTGGTCCGACTATATCGGCGAGACCACCCTCAGCGACTTTCAGCGGGCGACCGGGATCCAGACCGTCTATGACGTGTTTGATTCCAACGAAACCCTCGAAGGCAAGCTGCTGACCGGACGCACCGGTTACGATCTGGTGGTGCCCTCCAACAATTTCCTGGCCAAACAGATCAAGGCGGGGGCCTTCCAGAAGCTGGATCCCGCCCTGCTGCCCAATCTGGCCAATCTGGATCCCGTGCTGCTCAAGCAGCTCGACAAGGTGGATCCGGGTCATCAGTACGCCGTGCCCTATCTGTGGGGTACCAACGGCATCGGTTACAACATCGACAAGGTGAAGGCCGTGCTGGGGGTCGACAAGATTGATTCCTGGGCCGTGATCTTCGAACCGGAAAACATGCAGAAACTGGCCCGTTGCGGGGTCGCCTTCCTTGACTCGGCAGACGAGATGATCCCGGCGGCGCTCAACTATCTGGGGCTCAACCCCAACAGCCAGGATCCGGCGGATCTCAAGCGCGCCGAGGAGCAGCTGCTCAAGGTGCGTCCCTACGTGGCCTATTTCCACTCCTCCAAGTACATCGGCGATCTCGCCAACGGCGACATCTGTGTGGCAGCCGGTTTCTCCGGCGACATCCTGCAGGCGGCGGCCCGTGCCGACGAAGCCGGCAAGGGGATCAAGATCGCCTACAGCATACCGAAGGAGGGGGGCAACCTCTGGTTCGACATGATGGCGATCCCGGCCGATGCCACCAACGTGAAAGAGGCGCACGCCCTCATCAATTATGTGCTGCAGCCCGAGGTGATTGCCCAGATCAGCAATCATGTGGGCTACGCCAACCCCAACGCCAAGGCGGGGGAGTTCATGGAGGAGCACGTGCGCAATGACGAGTCCGTCTATCCACCCCAGGCGGTGCTGGAGCGGCTGTATGTGCAGCAGGCACATCCCCGCGCGGTGCAGCGCCTGATCACCCGGAGTTGGACCAAGATCAAGTCCGGAACCTAACCTTGGCGCCCATCCCGGGGCGCCAGACTGTTTTATGGATCGGCCCCGGCCGGTATTACCTTTGGGAGTTTGGTAATGGCGATAGCCTCCAGTGCCTACAAGAAAGCCCTCGAGGGCAGCCAGCAACGCAAAGAAGTGCTGGTCAAGATAGACAGGGTAAGCAAGCAGTTCGATGAAACGCTGGCGGTCGACAACGTGTCCCTCAACATCCACAAGGGCGAGATCTTCGCCCTGCTGGGCGGGTCCGGCTCCGGCAAGTCGACCCTGCTGCGGATGCTGGCGGGGTTCGAGCGTCCCACCGAGGGGCGCTTGTTCCTCGACGGGGTCGACATCACCGACATACCGCCCTATGAACGCCCCATTAACATGATGTTCCAGTCCTACGCCCTGTTCCCCCACATGACGGTAGCGCAAAACATCGCCTTCGGCCTCAAGCAGGATGGCCTGCCCAAGGCGGAGGTCGATGCCCGGGTGGAGGAGATGCTCAAGCTGGTGCAGATGACCCAGTATGCCCGCCGCAAGCCCCATCAGCTTTCCGGTGGCCAGCGCCAGCGGGTGGCACTGGCGCGCTCCCTGGCCAAGCGGCCCAAGCTGCTGTTGCTGGATGAGCCCATGGGGGCGCTGGACAAGAAGCTGCGCTCCCAGATGCAGCTCGAGCTGGTCGAGATCATCGAACGGGTCGGGGTAACCTGTGTCATGGTGACCCACGATCAGGAAGAGGCGATGACCATGGCCGAGCGGATCGCCATCATGCACCTGGGTTGCATCGAACAGATCGGCAGCCCGATGGACATCTACGAAACCCCGGCCAGCCGGCTGGTGTGCGAGTTCATCGGCAACGTCAACCTGTTCGACGGCCTGCTGGTGGAGGATGAGCAGGACCACGCCACCATCGCATGCGCCGATCTGGAGCAGCCCATCTATGTGGGCCACGGCATCAGCTCCCGCGCCGAGAACAAGAAGGTCACCTACGCCCTGCGGCCGGAAAAACTGCTGATGAGCCTGCAAAAGCCAGTGGAGATCGAGCATCCTGACTTCAACTGGACCAAGGGCGAAGTCTATGACATCGCCTATCTGGGCGGTCATTCGGTTTATCACATCCAGTTGCCTTCGGGCAAAATCGTTCAGGCTTTCATCGCCAACGCCGAACGCCACGGCAAGCGGCCGACCTGGGATGACCAGGTGTTCCTCTACTGGGAAGATGACAGCGGCGTGGTGCTGCAATCATGATGGCATTGAGACGACTGAAGGCACTGGGGGGGCGGCAGCTGGTGATCGGCATCCCGTTCTTCTGGCTGTTCCTGTTCTTCCTGCTGCCCTTCATCATAGTGGTGAAGATCAGCTTCGCCGAAGCGGACGTGGCGATCCCGCCCTACACCGACGTGGTGAGCTGGGCCGACGATCAGCTCACCATCTTGCTGCACATGGGCAACTACCTGTTGCTGCAGGAGGATGAGCTCTACATTGCGGCTTACCTCGGTTCCCTCAAGATGGCCTTCATCAGCACAGTGCTCTGCCTGCTGATCGGCTATCCGATGGCCTACTCCATCGCCCGGGCCAACAAGGAGACCCAGACCGTTCTGCTGCTGCTCATCATGATGCCGACCTGGACCGCGATCCTGATCCGGGTCTACGCCTGGATGGGCATTCTCAGCAACAACGGCCTGCTCAACAGTCTGTTGATGGGCATCGGCCTCATCAACGAGCCGCTGCAGATCCTCAACACCAACCTGGCGGTCTACATCGGCATCGTTTACTCCTACCTGCCGTTCATGGTGCTGCCGCTCTACGCCAACCTGGTCAAGCACGACCAGAGCCTGCTGGAGGCGGCCTCCGACCTCGGCGCCCGCAACCTGACCCGGTTCTGGCAGATCACGGTGCCGCTCTCCAAGAACGGCATCATCGCTGGCTGCATGCTGGTGTTCATCCCGGTGGTGGGCGAGTTCGTCATTCCGGAGCTGCTGGGCGGCCCCGAGACCCTGATGATCGGCAAGGTGCTGTGGCAGGAGTTCTTCAACAACCGTGACTGGCCGGTGGCGTCCGCCCTGGCGGTGGTGATGCTGGCGGTGCTGATCATTCCGATCATCCTGTTCAACCGCAACCAGGCCAAAGAGCTGGAGGGTAAAGTATGAGGCGCTTTGGTTTTGCCAAGCTGATGCTGTGGCTGGGGCTGCTGTTCATCTACCTGCCGATGATCATCATGGTGATCTACTCCTTCAACGCCTCCAAGCTGGTGACTGTATGGGGTGGCTGGTCGCTGAAGTGGTATTTCGGCCTGCTCGACAACAAGCAGTTGATAGGTTCGGTACTGCGTTCGCTGGAGATCGCCTTCTATACCGCCATCGCGGCGGTGGCACTGGGGACGGTGGCGGCCTTCGTGCTGACCCGGATCCCGCACTTCCGTGGCCGGACCCTGTTCGGCGGTATGGTGACGGCGCCGCTGGTGATGCCCGAGGTGATCACCGGTCTCTCCCTGCTGCTGCTGTTCGTAGCCATGGCCCAGCTGGTGGGCTGGCCCGCCGAGCGGGGCATGGTGACCATCTGGATCGCGCACACCACCTTCTGTACTGCCTATGTGGCGATCGTGGTGTCGGCCCGCCTGCGGGAGCTGGATCTCTCCATCGAGGAGGCTGCCATGGATCTGGGGGCCAAGCCCTGGAAGGTGTTCTTCCTGATCACCATCCCGATGATCGCCCCCTCGCTGGCGGCGGGCGGCATGATGTCGTTTGCCCTGTCGCTGGATGACCTGGTGCTGGCGAGCTTCGTCTCCGGCCCGGGCTCGACCACCCTGCCGATGGAGGTCTTCTCGGCGGTGCGACTCGGGGTGAAACCCGAGATCAACGCGGTGGCCAGCCTGATCCTGCTGTCGGTGTCGTTGTTCACCTTCGGCAGCTGGTATCTGATGGCCAAGGCGGAGAAACGTCGCCGCGCCGAGATCGCCATGACCACCCAGATGCAGGCAGTCGCCTGACCTCGTGCTAAGATCCGCATTCTCTCGTCAATCCGGAGGATGAGAATGCGGATCTCCATCTTTAGCGGCCAGGGTACCGAACTGGTTCCCGGCCTTGTCAGCGCCATCCACAAACAAGCCACCTCCATACCGCTCTGGTGCGGTGCCAATGGTCTGGCTGGCGACGAACAGTGCGACCAGCGCCACCATGGCGGCCCGGATCGGGCGCTGCACTACTATCCCGCCGATCACTACCCCTGGTGGCACAACTGGCAGACGGCGCTGGGCCTGCCGACCCCGCGTACCCCCTGGCAACCGGCCGCCTTCGGCGAGAACCTCTCCGGGGTCGGGCTGACCGAGGAGCAGGCCTGTATCGGCGATGTCTATCGTCTCGGCGAGGCGCTGATCCAGATAAGCCAGCCCAGATCCCCCTGCTTCAAGCTCAACCAGCGTTTCGGCTATGGCCAGATGTCGCAGGTGATGCAGCTCAGCGGCCGCTGTGGCTGGCTGCTGCGGGTGCTGGAGGAGGGGATGGTGATGCCGCAGGAGCGATTGGAGCTGGTGGACAGGCCCTACCCTGAACTCACGGTAAAGCGCACCGCCGACATCCTGTTCAACCAGCTGCGCAACGAGGCTGACCTGCTGTTGCTGCTGGAAAATCCGGCTCTTTCGCCCAACTGGCGCAAGCATGCGGCAGACTGGCTGGAGCATGGTGTAGTCGCTGACTGGCGTCGGCGCTTGCTCGGCCCGGCCGAATTCCAGCTCGCTTCGTCATAAGCGTTGCCAGGCCATTTTTTGGCCGCTGACGGCTCAAGATGGATGGAACTGACGAATAGTTGAGCGAACAGGCATTTTTTTGCTTCCAAACGTAAAAAAGGCTTGTGTCGAGTCGGGGCTTTCGGTAAATTACCGTCCCGCAGACATCGGTGTGTAGCGCAGCTTGGTAGCGCACTTCGTTCGGGACGAAGGGGTCGGAGGTTCGAATCCTCTCACACCGACCACATTAGAAAAGGCCGCTCAATAGAGCGGCCTTTTCGCATTTGGCGTTCGCGCAAGTGGAGGGCGATATTCAGGCTGGCGGCTTGCTAGGGTAACTGCAATGCTCCTCTGCTCCTCTGCTCCTCTGCTCCTCTGCTCCTCTGCTCCTCTGCTCCTCTGCTCCTCTGCTCCTCTGCTCCTCTGCTCCTCTGCTCCTCTGCTCCTCTGCTCCTCTGCTCCTCTGCTCCTCTGCTCCTCTGCTCCTCTGCTCCTCTGCTCCTCTGTTCCTCTGTTCCATCCATCTCGTCAGTTCCGTTGCCCGGCGCTGGGCAATAAAAGGGCCACCGCTCGGTGGCCCAGGGTGGAGTCTGATCCTGACTCCGGCACTCTAGATTGTGGCAATCTCTGATTGGGTTCTGTCTATGGTGCCCTCCTTGCGCGCCAGGCGCCTGTTAGATATGCCAGTGCTGATGCCGCAATGCCTTGAAGCCGTGCTGAGGTTGCAAGGCCGCGTGCTTGGGGTACTCACTAATGAAATGTTCGATTCCCTCCATCAGTTGTTCACGTAATGAAGACACGGGCTCATGCCAGGCTTGCAGGCATAGATGGCCGGGGATCAGCTGCTCCTGATAATCTTCCAGCAGCTGTTCTGGCCAGGGCTCAATACCGGAATTGCGTTGCAGCAAATAGTGGGCGGCGGGTTCACGGGCATAGATGAACTGAATTTGGGCCAGATCGCGTTGGCTTAGCGTTTGACTGTTGATATGACAGGTCAGGTATTTTCCCGTCTTCAGGTCCAAGAAGTGACCGCGTTGCCGACAGGCTATGATGCGATACCAGGGCAGGGGCGAACAGAGAGAGTATCCCTCAAGCTCCTGTTCCAGCCAGTGGCGACACTCGGGTGTCTGCACCTCGTCGAGCATGGACTCGAGCTGCCTCAACAAGGCTCTGGATGGTTTGGTGGCCAGTTTCGCACTCATCGCCTGCAATCCTCCCTCTGCACACAATCCCGACTTTCAGTATGAACCCGGTGGCGGCAGAGGGGGTAAGGTTTCTAATGATTAAAATCAGATTAGCAGCGTGGTTTTTATGCAATAGGCTGGCTCAGCCCACCAGGTAGGTGCCGGTGCCGAAGGCGATATGAGTCCCTTCTTCGTTGTGCAGTTCCATGCGGGCAACCGCGACCTTGCTGCCGGCCCGGATGATGTGGGCGGTGGCGATGAACTCGTTGCCGCGCCCCGGTCGCAGGTAGTCGACCCGCAGATCGATGGTGCCAAGGCGGGAGAAGCGCTCCTTGAGATAGCTGGGGGAGAAGTCTTCCAGCTCGTCGATGCAGGAGGCGGCGACTATCATGCCGCCGGCCACATCGAGCAGGCTGGCGGTGACGCCGCCGTGCAGGATGTTGTGGAAGGGGTTGCCGATCAGCTTCTCCTCCATCTTGATGCGCAGCTCTACCTTGTCGAAGTCGTAGTGCGTCACCTGCATGCCGATCAGCTTGTTGAACGGCATCCTCTCGGCGAACAGGTTGGCAATGCCACTGAGCGCCATCTTCTTGAGCATCTGTTTCATTCCTTGAGTCCGATCCCTGGCAGTACGACCGAGTAAAAACTCCAGCCAGTCTGCAACACTTCCTTAACAGTCGCAATGGCAGGTTTATTGTGGGCGGCGGCTGCTTTAGAATGGCGACCCCAAAGGAGAGCCCATGACCGCCATTGCCGAAACCCTGCCTGACCCCCAGCCAGAGAATCCGCTTGCCCTGCTGCAGGCGGTGTTCGGCTATCAGCAATTCCGGCCGGGCCAGCTCGAAATCATCGAGCAGATCGTGGCGGGGCGTGATGCGCTGGTGCTCAAGCCGACCGGTGGCGGCAAGTCGCTCTGCTACCAGATCCCGGCGCTGTTGCGTCCTGGGCTCGGGGTGGTGGTTTCTCCCCTCATTTCGCTGATGAAGGATCAGGTGGACAGCCTGCGCGCCAACGGCGTGGCGGCGGTCTACATCAATTCGGCCCTCAGCCGGGAGGAGATGATCCAGAACTTTGCCGCCATGCGGCGCGGCGAGATAAAAATCGTCTATGTCTCCCCCGAACGCCTGCTGCAGCACGAGTTCATGGATCGGCTGGCGGAGCTGCCGCTCGGCCTGTTTGCCATCGACGAGGCGCACTGCGTCTCCCAGTGGGGACACGATTTTCGACCGGAATACGCGGCGCTGGGCCGGCTCAAGCAGTGGTTCCCGCAGGTGCCCGTGGTGGCGCTCACCGCCACCGCCGACGAGGCGACCCGCAGCGACATGCTGCATCGGCTGGAACTCCACGACCCCTTTATCCATACCGCCAGCTTCGATCGGCCCAATATCCGCTACAGCCTGGTGGAGAAGTTCAAGGCGGCGGAGCAGCTGCTGCGCTATGTGCAGAGCCAGAAGGGCAACTGCGGCATCGTCTACTGCTCCAGCCGCAATCGGGTGGAAGAGGTGGCCGAGCGGCTCTCCCGCCACGGCTGCAAGGCGGCGCCCTATCACGCCGGCCTGCCGCTCGAGCTGCGCCAGCGCACTCAGGAGTCCTTCCTCAAGGACGACATCGAGATAGTGGTGGCGACGGTGGCGTTCGGCATGGGCATCGACAAGCCCAATGTGCGCTTCGTGGTGCACTACGACATCCCCAAGAACATCGAATCCTACTATCAGGAGACCGGCCGGGCCGGCCGCGACGGCACCCCGGCCGAGGCGCTGCTGCTGTACGATCCAGCCGACATCGGCCGGGTGCGCCGGCTGCTCGACAACATCGAAAACCCCCAGCAGTTGCAGGTGGAGCAGTACAAGCTCAACGTGATGGCGGCCTTCGCCGAGGCTCAGACCTGCCGCCGGCAGGTGCTGCTCAACTACTTCGGCGAGTACAACGACAAGCCGTGCGGCAACTGTGACATCTGCCTCGACCCGCCCCAGAGCTACGACGGCACCGAAGATGCCCAGAAGGCGCTCTCCTGCGTCTGGCGGGTGGGGCAGAATTTCGGGGTGGGTTATGTGGTGGAGGTGCTGCGCGGGTCGCTGAACCAGCGCATCAAGGACCACGGCCACGACAAGCTGTCGACCTACGGCATCGGCAAGGATCAGAGCCACGAGTACTGGATGAGCGTCATCCGCCAGCTGATCCACAAGGGGCTGCTGACCCAGAACATCACCCGCAACCTGGTGCTGCAACTGACCGAGGCGGCCCGCCCTGTGCTGCGCGGCGAGGTGAAGCTGGATCTGGCGGTGCCGCGCCTGCAGCCCATCTCCAGCCGCAAGGAGAAGCGCAACGGCCTGCTCGACAACGCCAACTACGACAAGCGGCTGTTCAAGGAGTTGCGCGCCCTGCGCAAGCAGATCGCCGAGGATGAAGAGGTGCCGCCCTACGTGGTGTTCAACGACGCCACCCTGGTCGAGATGGCGCAGTTGATGCCGATGACCGAGGCGGAAATGCTGGCGGTCAACGGCGTGGGTCACCGCAAGCTGGAACGCTTCGGCGAAGCCTTTATGGACCTGATCATCGACTACTGCCGTCGGTAAAATGTTGGCGAAGTTGCACCGGGCGGCGCTCGTCTGCCGGGCGCGCCAGCTTATTTGAGGCTGGCGTAATAGGCCGCCAGGTTCTCCATGTCCGCATCGGTGAGCGGCGCCATGAAGGGTACCATCAAAGGCTCCTTGCGGCTGCCATCCTTGAAGGCCTTCAGCTGTTTCACCAGATAGGCGGCGTTTTGTCCCGCCAGATGGGGATAGTTGGGAATAAGAGCCTTGCCTTCAACCCCGTGACAGGCGGCGCAAACGGCGGCCTTGGCCTTGCCTGCCTCGACATCGGCCGCCTGGGCCGGCCCCCACAACAACAGCAACAGGGGCAGGGCGCCCAACCATCTTTGCATCTTCTTCTCCTTGAAATGAAATAGCGCATCGTCCGTTAGCCAGTGCTGGCCGACGGCGGTATAAAGAGTGACACGAGCATACGCAGGGACGAATCGCACCACCATGAAGCTGATCAACACTTTTGCCACCGAACTGCCCTGGGCCTGCGAGCCCGTCGCGCCCCAGCCACTGTATGCTCCCGGCCTGCTGCACCTCAACCGTGCGCTGCTCGGCGAGCTGGGGCTGGGGGCGGTGAGCGAGGCCGACTGGCTGGCCTGCTGTGGCCATGGGCAGCCCTTGCCGGGTATGCAGCCGGTAGCCCAGGTCTATGCGGGCCACCAGTTCGGCGGCTACAGCCCGCGTCTTGGCGATGGCCGTGCCCTGTTGCTGGGAGAGCAGCAGGCGCCGGATGGCAGCCGCTGGGACCTGCACCTGAAAGGGGCGGGCAAGACCCCCTTCTCCCGTTTCGGCGACGGCCGCGCCGTGCTCCGCTCCAGCATTCGCGAGTACCTCGCCTCCGAGGCACTGCATGCCCTCGGCATCCCCACCACCCGGGCTCTGGTGCTGGTGGGCAGTCAGGAGCCGGTCTACCGCGAACAGGTGGAGACAGGTGCGACCGTGCTGCGTACAGCCCCGAGTCATCTGCGCTTCGGCCATGTCGAGTATTTCGCCTGGAGCGGGCAGGGGGAGCGGATCCCGACCCTTATCGACTATCTGCTGCGCCACCATTTCCCCGAGCTGGCCGATGGTGCCGAGCTGTTTGCCGAAGTGGTGCGCCGCACCGCGCGGCTCATCGCCAAGTGGCAGGCGGCAGGCTTCTGCCATGGTGTGATGAACACCGACAACATGTCGCTGCTCGGGCTGACCCTGGATTACGGCCCCTACGGTTTCATCGATGCCTATGTGCCGGACTTTGTCTGCAACCACTCGGATCCGGGCGGCCGCTATGCGCTGGATCAGCAGCCGGCGGTCGGTTACTGGAACCTGCAAAAGCTGGCGCAGGCGCTGGCCGACCACGTCGATGGGGACGCGCTGGCTGCGGCCCTGGCCCAGTACGAACACCAGTTGATGCTGCACTACTCGGAACTGATGCGCGCCAAACTGGGGCTGGCGGTGTGGGAAGACGACGATCCGGCGCTGTTTCGCGAGTTGTTCCGGCTGCTGGCGGCGCACGGGGTGGATTACCACCTGTTCCTGCGCCGTCTCGGTGAAGTGACGCGAGAGGGAGCGTGGCCCGCCAGCCTGCTGGCCCTGCTGCCGGATCCTGCCGCCTGGCAAGGGTGGCTTGAGGCCTATCGGGCGCGCCTGGCCCGGGAAGGGAGCGAGGATGGTGTGCGCAAGGGGCTGATGGATGCGGTCAACCCCAAGTATGTGCTGCGCAACGCGCTGGCCCAGCGGGTGATCGAGGCCGCCGAACAGGGCGACATGGCACCGTTCGAGCGACTGTTTTCGGCCCTGCAGCACCCCTATGATGAGCAACCCGAATACGAGGATCTCGCTACTCCACAACCAGCATGGTATTGCGGTGGCGAGCTCTCTTGCAGCAGTTGAGGAGCCGCAGATGAACTGGCATATCGCGCAGATAGACAGAGACGCCGGGGTGGTGATGCTGGTGAACCCCGCGCTCGACTGGGACAGCTTTCCGACCCTGGCCGAGGCTCTGTTGCAGGAGTGGGAGCTGGTGGTGCTCGAGCGGGAGTGCGGCGCCGATCGTCACAGCTGGTTGCTGGAGTTTGAGGGGAGCCGCTTTCGGCTCGAATACGAACACTACAGCGGCTGCTGGCTGGCGGTGGAGCAGCCGGCCGATGCCGAGGTGCTGCTCTGGCTGGCCCGTCAGCATCAGGGCTGAGCAGGCGCCGCAGCCTCAAGCAACCGCATAAAGATTGAACTATCAGTGTGGGGGCGTATAATCTCGCCCCTCAATTATCGCCAATGGTGGCGGTATGGGTTCCCTAACCCCATTAACCAAAAAGGTCACAATATGAATCTGACCCCTGCTCAGCACCAGACGGCGCTGGTGCGCCTCTCGTTGTTCCACATCCTGATCATTGCCAGCAGCAACTACCTGGTGCAGCTGCCGATCACCATCTTCGGCTTCCACACTACCTGGGGTGCCTTCAGTTTCCCGTTCATCTTTCTGGCCACCGACCTGACGGTGCGGATCTTTGGTGCCGGTCTGGCGCGCAAGATCATCCAGACCGTGATGCTGCCGGCGCTGGCCATCTCCTATGCCCTGTCGGTGCTGTTCTTCGAGGGCAGCTTCCAGGGCGTCGGCAACCTGGCCGAATTCAATCTGTTCGTGGCGCGCATCGCTCTGGCCAGCTTTATGGCCTATCTGGTGGGCCAGTTCATGGACGTGGTGGTGTTCAACCGGCTGCGGCTGCTCAAGGCATGGTGGGTGGCACCGGCTGCCTCCACCCTGTTCGGCAATCTGGTGGACACCATCGCTTTCTTCACCATCGCCTTCTGGCGCAGCACGGATCCCTTCATGGCCGAGCACTGGGTCGAGATTGCTACCGTGGACTACGTATTCAAGCTGCTGATAAGCCTGGGATTGTTTGTGCCGCTCTACGGCGTGCTGCTGCGTTATCTCAGCCGCAAGCTGGTGGGCGAGGCCGGATTGGCCGGCCTGCAAACGGCCACACGGCAAGCCTGACGAGATTGACCACCCCCATGGGTGGTCAATTTTTTTGCATTTTTGGCAAATAAGAGTTGCCAAGTTAAATGAGAATGATTATTGTTACCTTGTTTTCCGGGAAAGACTTCATTCGTTCCAACGTGATGGACTTCTTGTGAAGGCACGACATTGCTCACATTGCTTCCAGTTAAGGGGCCAGTTTTTACTGGCCCTCTTTTTTTGCGTGTTTTCGGCCAGCGACGGGCATAAAAAATGGGAGCCTTGGCTCCCATTTTCACTCTGCTCTGCTTACTCGATGTCGAGTGCATCGGGGGAGAGGATCACCCCTGTGGTATCGGCGTAGAGGTGGTCGTCCGGCAGGAAGGTGACGCCGCCGAAGTTGACCGGCAGATCGGTCTCGCCCACGTCCTTGCTGTCGGCTCCCACCGGAATGGCTGCCAGCGCCTGAATGCCGATATCCAGATCTTCCAGAATGTCGACCTCGCGCACGCAGCCGTAGCAGACGATCCCTTCCCACTCGTTCTCGGCCGCCGTGGTGGCGATCTCGCTGTCGATCAGGGCGCGGCGCATGGAGCCACCGCCGTCGATCAGCAACACCCGACCGACGCCGTTCTCTTTGACGAGTTCACGGATCAGGCCGTTTGATTCGAAGCATTTTACTGTGGTGATGACGCCGCCGAAAGAGGCGCGGCCGCCGAAGGAGCAGAGCATGGGTTCGAGCACATCCACCATGTCCTGATAGATGTCGCACAGTTCTGAAGTGTTGTATTCCATTGTGTCAAATCCACCGCTGGAAACAGGTGGGATCCAGTATAAGGAGTGGGACCGGCATTTCAATGAATATTCCTTGAACAACAACGGGGATAACGTTTTCCGCATAAGCTCAATGCAGTCCATCCCGTGCTTGTGAGAGGTTCATCGTGCTGATCCGTCATAAATTGATCCTGAATACCGCGCTGGTCGCCGTTGCCATGCTGGTATTGAGCGGCCTGTTTCTCTACTCCAACCAGGTGAGTCGCCATCTGACCGAGGCCCAGCGCAACGTGGACGGGCTCGAGATCGCCATGCTCAACCTGCGACGGGCCGAGAAGGATTTCCTGATCCGCAAGGATCCGGCCTTCGTGACCCGCTTCAACGAGGTGCTGGCCAATTTTCACCAGCTCAACCAGACCCTGGGTCAGGATGACAACCTCAGCGCCGTGCAGGGCGAGCTGACCCGGCTGGATCAGCAGATGGGGGCCTATGGCAAGGCCTTCAACGATCTGGTGGCCCAGCAGCAAATCATCGGGCTGGGGCCGGAAGACGGCCTCTACGGGCGTTTGAGAACCGCGGTGCATCAGGTGGAAGAGGGGCTCAAGCAGCTGGATGAACAGGGGCTGCTCATCACCATGTTGCAGCTGCGGCGGGCGGAGAAAGACTTCATGCTGCGCTCCGACATCCAGTATCTGGAGCGCTTCCAGACTCTGCACAAGGATTTCCAGCAGCGACTGGCAACCTTGCCGGAGGCTGATCGCGGCAAGCTGGAGCAGGCCAGCGAGCAGTACCGGCAGGACTTCGTCGCGCTGGTGCAGGGCATGCAAGTGCTGGGACTGAGTGAAGATGAGGGGCTGCGCAATGAGATGCGGGGCCTGGTGCATCAGACCGAGCAGGGCTTTACCGCCGTCGGCAAGCACATCGCCGACGAGCTGGTGCGGCAGACTTCGCGCCTCAATACCCTGATGCTGGTTTGCGGCGGCATCATCATAGTGCTGATTGGCATCATGAGCATGCTGCTGGGGCGCAGCATCGACCGCCCCATCTCGCGGGTGAACGACACCGTCAACCGCATCCGGCAAGACAACGACCTGCGTCTCAAGATAGAGCTGCAGGGGGCGGACGAGATGGCCCAGCTGGCAGGCAATCTGGATGTGATGCTGGGGGGCTTTCGCCACCTCATCGGCGACGTGAAGCAGAGCGTGCACACCCTGACCGAGGCGGCGGATCACCTCTCCGGCAACGTCCGTCGTACCAGCGAGGGGGCCGCTCGCCAGCTGCAGGAGACCGACATGGTGGCGACCGCCTCCACCGAGATGGGCTCCACCATAGAGGAGATTGCCCGCAACACCGAGCAGGCCGCCAACAATGCCCAGACCACCAACAACAAGGCGATGGAGGGACGCAGTGCGGTGGAGAACACCGTCAGCCAGATCCGCTCCCTGGCCGACAATCTGGAGAACTCCTCCCGCGAAGTGGCCCAGCTGCAGCAGGAGAGCGAAACCATCGGCTCTGTGCTGGACGTGATCCGCGGCATCGCCGAGCAGACCAACCTGCTGGCTCTCAACGCGGCCATCGAGGCGGCGCGGGCGGGGGATCAGGGGCGCGGCTTTGCGGTGGTGGCGGACGAGGTGCGTAGCCTCGCCATCCGCACCCAGAAGTCGACCCAGGAGATCGCCGGTATCATCAGCTCGCTGCAGAAGCAGACCGGCAACATAGTGGGCATGATGGCGACCTGCCGCGAGCAGGGCAACAGCAGCTCGGAGCAGGCCAGCATGGCGGGCGAACTGCTGGAGCAGATCACCCAGGACGTCACCCACATCATGGACATGAGCACCCAGATTGCCGCCGCCATCGAGCAGCAGAGCCTGGTGGCCAATGAGGTGAACCGCAACGTCAACAACATCCGCGACATCGCCCAGGAGTCGAGCCTGATGGCGGAGGAGAACGCCAAGTCGAGCCACGGCCTGACCGAGCAGGCCAAGCTGCTCAACCAGGCGGTGGCCAAATACCGGGTGTAGCGGCCGCGCCAAATGAACAAGGGAGCCATAAAGGCTCCCTTTTTATTGCTAAGCGGATTAAAGCAGGAACAGGGTGGCCAGCCCCAGGAAGATGAAGAAGCCGCCGGTGTCGGTGATGGCGGTGATCATCACGCTGGCCCCCACCGCCGGATCGCGGCCCAGCCGGCTCATGGTCATGGGGATGATGACCCCCATCAGCGCCGCCACCAGCAGGTTGAGCATCATGGCGAGCGTCATGACGGCACCCAGTGCCGCATCCTGATAGAGGATGTAGGTGGCCACCCCCATGGTGCCGCCCCACACCAGGCCGTTGATCAGGGCCACCCCCAGCTCGCGCCACAGCAGGAAGGAGACGTTGCCGGTCTGGATATGCTGCAGCGCCAGCGCCCGCACTATCATGGTGATGGTCTGGTTGCCGGTGTTGCCGCCGATGCCGGCGACGATGGGCATCAGCGCGGCCAGCGCCACCAGCTGGGAGATGGTGTGCTCGAACAGACCGATCACCCGCGATGCCACGAAGGCGGTGCAGAGGTTGATGGCGAGCCAGGCCCAGCGGGTCTTGACCGCCTTGGAGACGGGCGCGAACACGTCCTCCTCTTCACTGATCCCCCCCATCCGGCGCAGGTCGGTGTCACTCTCCTCATAGACCAGATCCACCACCTCGGCGACGGTGAGCCGGCCCATCAGCTTGCCACGGCCGTCGATGACGGCGGCGGAGACCAGGTCGTCCCGCTCGAAGGTGCGGGCGGCGGCCTCATCGTTGTCTTCCGGATCGAAGGTGACCGGATCCTTCTCCATCACGTCGCGCACCAGGGTCTCGGGTCTGTGCAGCAGCACAGTGGTGAGCGGCAGCTCCCCCTGCAGCCGGTTGCGCCGGTCGGTGACGAACAGCTTGTCGGTGTTGGCGGGGATCTTGCCGCGCAGGCGCAGGTAGCGCTGCACCGTGGCCAGGCTCACCTCGGCCCGTACCGTGATGAGCTCGAAGTCCATCATGGCGCCGACCGTGTGCTTGCCGTAGCGGATCACCTCCCGCACCCGGTCGCGCTGGGCCGGGGCCATGGAGGTGAGCAGCCGCCCCATCAGGTTGCGGGGCAGGTATTGGCCCAGATAGATCTGATCGTCGATGTCGAGGGTGCGCAGGGCGTGCAGCAGCTCCTTGTCGCTCATGCCGCTGATCAGGCTGTCCCACACCGTCTCCGACGCCTCGACCAGGATCTGGCCGTGCTTCTCCTCGTCCACCTGCTGCCACAGCACGTGACGCTCGTCCGGCGGCAGGGATTCCAGCGCATCGGCGATATCGGCGGCGGGCAGGCTGTTGACCAGCCGGGTGAGCTCGCTGGTCTGATCCCGCAGGGTGGCGTCCTGCACCCCTTGCGGGTCGAGCAGGCTGTCGGTGAGGGCATCATCGGCCAGCAGCAGGGTGAGAATGCGCGATCTGTCTTGTTCACGCTGTTTGGCGCTGTTCTTGGCGGGGAGGGACATGAAGCAGAATTCCTGAATTCGGTGGTCCGGCTGACACACCCCATAGGATACCAGACTCAAAACAAGAGGTTATGACAGTAAATGCAGAAAAAGGAACGCCACCCGAGGGTGGCGTTGGAATGGATGCCGCGATCAGGCCGAGGCCAGGGCCGCGTCAGCGGCGCATCCTTGCCCGAACCAGGCAAGCTGATCCGCCAGGGTCACCACAGATCCCACCATGATGAGGGCCGGACTCTCGACCCCCACCGCCAGTTCGGGCAACTGATCGAGGGTGCCGCGAATGACCCGCTGGCTTGGCTGGGTGCCGCGCTCGATCAGCGCTACCGGGGTGTCACCCGCCTTGCCGTGGGTCAGCAGCTGCTCGCGGATGGTGGCGCAGGAGGAGAGCCCCATGTAGAACACCAGGGTCTGTTTGTCTTTGGCCAGCAGCGGCCAGTCGAGATCCTGGGGGCCCCCTTTGCCGTGGGCGGTGACGAAGCGCACGCTCTGGGCGTGATCGCGGTGGGTCAGCGGAATGCCGGCGTAGGCGGCGCAGCCGCTGGCCGCCGTGATCCCCG
Source organism: Aeromonas sp. QDB54 (assembly GCF_027707385.1). NCBI lineage: Bacteria > Pseudomonadati > Pseudomonadota > Gammaproteobacteria > Aeromonadales > Aeromonadaceae > Aeromonas > Aeromonas sp. QDB54. Next base: position 121,803 of record NZ_JAPCIT010000008.1, read on the forward strand.
GCACCACCTGAAAGCCGATGCCGCTGCCCACCAGCGTCTCCAGCTCCTCGCCGCCACGGCCGAAGATGAAGGGGTCGCCTCCCTTCAGCCGCACCACCCGCTGCCCCTTCTTCGCTTCGTCCAGCAACAGCTGGTTGATCCCCTCCTGCGGCACGCAGTGATTGCCCGCCTGCTTGCCGACGAAGATGCGCTTGGCATCGCGGCGCACCAGCGCCATCACCTCGTCGGAGACCAGCCGGTCATAGACCACCACGTCCGCCTGCTGCATCTGGCGCAGGGCGTGCAGGGTGAGCAGGCCCGGATCGCCGGGGCCGGCCCCCACCAGTACCACCTCGCCACCGGTCTGGCTTTCGTCGGCAAACAGGCTGTCGGCCAGCTGATTGGCAGAGGCGCTATCGCCCCGTGCCAGTGCCTGCCCGAGCCGATCCGCCCCGAGCAGCCGTTCCCAGAAGCGGCGCCGCTCGCCCATGCTGGCGAAGCGGGCCTTGACCCGATCCCGCAGGCTGCCGGCGAAGGCCGCGACGGCGCCCAGATGTTGCGGCAGCATGGCTTCGAGTTTTTCCCGCAGTAAGCGGGCCAGCACCGGGGCCTTGCCGCCGGAGGAGATGGCCACCATCAGCGGCGAGCGGTCGATGATCGACGGCATGATGAAGCTGGAGCGTTTCGGGTCATCCACCACGTTGGCGAAGATCCGCGCCTGATTGGCGCTCTGGTATACCAGGGCGTTCACCTCGCGCCGATCGGTGGCGGCCACCACCAGCCACTTGCCCGTCAGTTGCTGCGGCGCGAATTCACCGGCCAGCCACTCGATGCTGCCGTTGGCAGCCAGTTCCGCCAGCTCGGGGTCGAGCTCGGGCGCGACCACGGTGAGCTGGGCACCGGCATCCAGCAGCAGACGCGCCTTGCGCTCCGCTACCTCGCCGCCGCCGACCAGCAGCACGGGTTTGTTGTCGAGTCGGCAAAAGATGGGCAAGTAGTCCATGGGGCCTCCTGATCAGGCGGTTTGGGTCTGGCTGGCAGTGGTGGTGGTCTCGCTCACCGCGACCGGGCGCTCAGCCTTGGGGGTGGCATACCAGTAGCCGAGGCCCATGAAGAGGGCGCCGGAGACGGTGTTGCCCAGGGTCACCCACAGCAGGTTGTGGCCGATGCCACCCAGGGTGTAGGCCTCGGAATGGGCACCGAACCAGGAGAGGGCGAACAGGGTCATGTTGGCGACCGAGTGCTCGTAGCCGGAGGCGATGAAGGCCAGCAGGCACCACCAGATGGCGATGAACTTGGCGGCACCCTCGGTGCGCAGCGCCATCCAGATGGCGAGGCAGACCAGCCAGTTGCACAGCACGCCCTTCATGAACAGGGTCAGCGCCGGTGCCTGGGTCTTGGCCAGCGCCACCTTGTGCGCCAGGCTGCCCGCGTCCGGCAGCAGGCTGCCGCCGTAGGAGTAGATCAGCGCCACCGCGATGGAGCCGAGCAGGTTGCCAGCCCAGGTCTGCGGTAGGATGCGCAGCAGGTCGGCCATGGCGATCTTGCCGGTCTTCACCCCGAAGGTGAGGAACATGGTGTGGCCGGTGAACAGCTCGGAGCCGGCGATGATGACCAGGGTCAGGGCGATGCCGAAGGTGGCCCCCATCACCAGCGGACGGATGCTCGGATCCACCAGATTGCCGAGGGTGAAGATGAGGATGATGCCAAGGCCAACATAGGCCCCCGCCATGGCGGAGCTGAGCCAGAAGCCGAGCTTGTCGCTGCGCTCGAAGCGATTGATGCGGGCCGCGTTGGCGGCGCACTTGTTGATGGTTTCGGTATACATCTTTGTTTCCTTCAAGAGGGCCGCCCGCGGGTAGCCCTGATATGCATGGTGTTAGACGGCAACCCAGACCTGCTGGTCGCGTACTTCAACGGGATAGCTTTGCACCGACATGGCGGCGTTCTCGAGGCAGTGGCCGTCGCGCAGACGGAAGTGCTGCTTCTTGAGCGGGCTGGCGACCCAGAGCTCACCCTCGTGTTCGCCTACGATGCCGCGCGACAGCACGTTGGCGGCGAAGAAGGGATCCCGGTTGTCGATGGCGAACACCTCGGCCGCCGCGCTCGGGCGGAACAGGGCGATCTGGCGACCCTCAATGAGTGCGCAGACACCGGTTCCCGGCAGGATGTCGTTGAGTTGGCAGGCTAATTTCATGATTGAACCTCCACATCGAGCGAAACAGGCATATTCTGACGCCCCTCGAGCAGAGCGCAGACGCCGGTGCCAGGCAGGATGTCGTTGAGTTGGCAGGCTAATTTCATCATTTGGTCTCCACCTCGATCTGGTAGACGGGGATGCGCTCGGCCGGGGTGGCCGGTCGGTGCTGGTCGCGTTCGCTGACGAACTGAACGTCCGGATCGCGCTTGTCGCTGTTGATGAAGTGGCTGAAACGCTTGAGCGCTTCCTCTTCGTTGAGGGTGCGCGACCATTCGCACTCGTAGCTGTCGATGAGGGTCTGGATATCGCGCTCCAGGGTGTCGGCCAGCCCCAGCTTGTCGTTGACGATCACCTCGCGCAGGTAGTCGACGCCCCCTTCCAGATTGCCGAGCCAGACCGAAGTGCGCTGCAGTTTGTCGGCGCTGGTGACGTAGAACATCATAAAGCGGTCTATCAACCGGACTAACGTCTCGCGGTCGAGATCGGAGGCCAGCAGATCGGCGTGACGCGGCTTCATGCCGCCGTTGCCGCCTACATAGAGGTTCCAGCCCGCGTCGGTGGCGATGATGCCGACGTCCTTGCCCTGAGCTTCCGCGCATTCGCGGGTACAGCCGGAGACGCCGAACTTCATCTTGTGGGGGGTGCGAATACCCTTGTAGCGGTTCTCGAGGAAGACCCCGAGGCCGACGCTGTCCTGCACGCCGAAGCGGCACCAGGTGCTGCCGACGCAGGTCTTGGCCATGCGCAGCGCCTTGGCGTAGGCCTGACCGGTCTCGAAACCGGCCGCCAGCAGCTTGCGCCAGATGGCGGGCAGATCATCCTTCTGGGCCCCGAACAGGCCGATGCGCTGGGCGCCGGTGATCTTGGTGTAGAGCTTGTAGTCGCGGGCCACTTCGGCCACCGCCAGCAGCCCTTCCGGGGTCACTTCGCCGCCGGCCATGCGCGGGATGACGGAGTAGCTGCCGTCCTTTTGCATGTTGCCGAGGAAGATGTCGTTGGTGTCCTGCAGCTGGGTGTTGAGCGGGCTCAGCACATAGTCGTTCCAGCAGGAGGCCAGGATGGAGCCGACGGTCGGTTTGCACACCTCGCAGCCATGGCCGTGACCGTGCTTGGCCAGCAGCTCGTCGAAGCTCTTGATCCCTTCCACCTTGACCAGGTGGAACAGCTCCTGACGGGAGTAGGGGAAGTGGCCACAGAGGTGGTTGTTGACCTCGATGCCCTGCTTCACCAGCTCGGCGTTGAGCACCTGGCTGATGAGCGGCACGCAGCCGCCACAGCCGGTGCCGGCCTTGGTGTGCTGCTTGATGGCGGCCAGGGTGGTGTGACCCTCGGCCACCGCCTTGGCGATGTCACCCTTGGAGACGTCGAAGCAGGAGCAGATCTGGGCGCTTTCCGGCAGGGCATCCACCCCCAGGGTCGGTTTGGCACCGGCGTAGGCGGGCAGGATCAGGGTGTCCGGGTGGCTCGGCAGCGGCAGGGCGTTGAGCATCATCTGCAGCAGGTTGCCGTAATCTTCCACGTCACCCACCAGCACGGCACCGAGCAGGCGGCTGTTGTCTTCGCTCACCACGATCTTCTTGTAGACGCCGGCCTGGTCATCCTGGAACACATAGCTGTGGCTGCCCGGGGTGCGGCCGTGGGCATCACCGATGGAGCCGACGGAGACGCCGAGCAGCTTGAGCTTGGCGCTCATGTCCGCCCCCTCGAAACGGCTGTCGCCGCCGAGCAGATGGTCGACGGTGATCTGGGCCATCTTGTATCCCGGCGCCACCAGCCCGAAGAAGCGGCCCTGCCAGGCGGCGCACTCGCCGATGGCGTAGATGTCGGGGTCGGAGGTGAGGCAGTGATCGTCGATCAGCACGCCGCCACGGTCGGCAATGGCCAGTTCACAGTAACGGCCCAGGGTGTCCTGCGGGCGGATGCCGGTGGAGAAGACCACCACGTCTACTTCCAGCTGGCTACCGTCGGCGAAGGCGAGGCGGTGCTGGGCGTCGCGGCCGCCGTGCATCAGGATCTCGCTGGTGCTCTTGCTGGTGTGCACCTGCACGCCCATGGATTCAATCTTGCGGCGCAGCAGTTGGCCACCCTGACCATCGAGCTGCTCGGCCATCAGTACCGGCGCAAACTCCACCACGTGGGTCTCGAGGCCCAGTGCCTTGAGGGCACCGGCGGCTTCGAGGCCAAGCAGACCACCCCCGATCACCACCCCGCTCTTGCCGCTCTTGGCGGCGCTGCGAATGGCTTTCAGATCCTCGATGGTGCGATAGACGAAGCACTCATGGTGCTGACTGCCCTGGATGGGCGGCACCCAGGGGTAGGAGCCGGTGGCCAGCACCAGCTTGTCGTACTCGACCACGGTGCCCTTGTTTGAGTGCACTTCGCGGTTGGCCCTGTCGATTTTTTTCACCGCTTCGCCGAGCAGCAGGCGGATGCCGTGCTTGTCGTAGAAGCCGGGTTTGACGAGGGAGAGATCTTCGCTGGTGTGATGGGAGAAGTAGGAGGAGAGATGGACGCGATCGTAGGCGGGACGGGGTTCTGCACCGAAGACGGTGATCTCGTAGCGGCCCGGGTCGGCTCGCTCGATCAGCTCTTCGATGAAGCGGTGCCCCACCATGCCGTTGCCCACAACGACCAGTCTGACTTTGCTCATAGTTGCCTCAAGTTTGGAGTAATAAAACATCATTCTGAGGCTAGGCTACCCAGTCGGCAGGGGCAGACGATTGATGCAAATCAAGTGTCTATTTATATATCCCCTCAGGGGTAATTCCTGATAATTCAAAGCTATACAGAAATGGGTATACCAGTAGTGCAATTGGTGGCGGAATGCGGATCGGGACCACAGCAGCAGGGGCGGCCTGGCTGACCACGTAAAGCAATGCCCGTACCGCCAAAAGACGTGAAAGATTCCTTCATTGGCAGTTTGGCAAGACGAGGGGCCTACGGCAGGGGGTGGTAGGGGCGCTGGGCGCAGATGTCGCGGATGAGGGTGCGCAGCCAGCGGTGGGCCGGATCCGCGTCCAGCCGGGGATGCCAGAGCAGGGCGACCCGGATCCCGGGCAGGGTGAAGGGCAGGGGCCGTGCAACCAGATCGCCCAGCAGGGCGGCGCAGTGATGCTCCGGCACCGTAGCCACCAGATCGCTGCCGCGCACCAGTGCCAGCGCGGTGGCAAAGCCGGGGACCAGAGTGGCGACGGTGCGGGTCAACCCCAGCTTGGTCAGCGCCTCATCGACCGGGCTGTGGGGCTGGCCGCGGCGGGACACCAGCACGTGACGCGCCTCGGCATAGCGGCTGGCGGTCAGCGGGCCGTCGCACAGTGGATGACCCGGGCGCAGCACGGCGACGAAGTGGTCCTGAAACAGCGCCTGGGTACGCAACTCGGGTGCCGTGGTGGCGCTGATGACCCCGGTCTCGAAATCCAGCTCGCCGCTGCGCAGGGGGCCGCTCTCCTTGTCGGGTTTGGCCAGAAAGTGCAGCCGCACCCCCGGCGCCTCGGCGGCGAGCCGGCTCAGCAGGGCGGCGCCGAACAGTTCCACCAGCCCCTCGCTGGCGCGCAGGGTGAAGGTGCGCTCCAGCCGCGCCGGGTCGACCTCCAGCCGGGGGCGCAGCACCTCCTCGGCCTCCTGCACCAGCCGGCCGACCTGCTCGCGCAGCAGCAACGCCCTGGGAGTGGGTACCAGGCCGCGGCCAGCCCGCACCAGCAGCGGGTCGCCGGTGGTCTCCCGCAGCCTGGCCAGGGCCCGGCTCATGGCGGAGAGGCTCAAGCCCAGTCGTCTGGCCGCGCCCGCCACGCTGCCTTCGTCCAGCAGGGCATCCAGGGTGATCAGCAGGTTGAGGTCGGGAGTGCTCATGTGCATGCCTTCATCGAGGTGGGAGCAAGGTGCCTGCTTCATCATACCCGAGAACGGGCCCCCTCATATGGCGTCTGGTGCATTGATAAATTGCAACGGGTGCGTCTTCCGCCTGTTCACCGGCCCCACTAGCCTTGTCGTCATCACCCCTTTGTGGAGCCCGGATCATGTCATCCTTCACCCGCGTTTTAACTCCCGCTGCACGCCGCCTCGGTCTGCTGGCGCTTGGTCTCGCCACCCTGTTGCCCATGCTGGCTGGGAGCATGGCCAGCATGCTGCTGCCGGCACTGGGCGCGGACTTTGCCGTTCCCTTCGCCAGCTTGCAGTGGGTGCTGGTGGCCTATCTGCTGGGGCTCACCTGCCTGACGGTGGTGGCGGGCCGGCTGGGGGACAGGTTCGGCCGGCGCCGCCTGCTGCTCTGGGGCATGGGGCTGTTTGTGCTGGCCAGCCTGCTCTGCGCGCAGGCCTCGACCATCGGCTGGCTGCTTGCAGCCCGGGTGCTGCAGGGGGGAGGAGCGGCCTGCATGCTGGTGCTGTCGCTGGCCATGGTGGGCCAGCTGGTGTCGCCGGCCCGGCGTGGCCGGGGCATGGGGCTGCTCGGTACCCTCTCGGCCTGCGGCACGGCCCTCGGCCCCTCGTTTGGCGGTCTGCTGCTGGATGTTGCCGGCTGGCAGCCGGCCTTTCTCGCGCTGCTGCCGATCGGCCTGCTGGCGCTGGTCTGTGGCCTGTTCGGTCTGCCTCGGGATGCGGCGTGTACAGAGGGAGAGAGGCTCAATCTGGCGAGTCTGTCGCTCTTGCTGGTGGCGCTGCTCTGCTACGGGCTGGCCCTCACCTCGACGGGGGCGCTGGCCCTCTGGCTGGGGGGCGGGGCGCTGCTGGCCACCGCCTGGCTGGTGCGCAGCGAGCTGGGCGCTGCCGCCCCCCTGTTGCCGCTGGCGCTGCTGGGTACCCGTCGGCTGCGCGGTGGTCTGGCGGCCAGTGCACTGGTGGCCGGCATCATGGTGCTGACCCTGCTGATCGGCCCCTTCTATTTGCAGGGGACATTCGGGCTCGACCCGCTCACCAGTGGCTTGCTCATCTCGGGCGGGCCCCTGCTGGCGGCGCTGACCGGGCTGCCCGCCGGCTGGCTGGTGGACAGGGTCGGCGCCATCACAGTGGTGCGGCTGGGATTGCTGCTGATGAGCGCCGCCGCGGCCTTGCTGGCGGTGCTCAGCCCAGCCCTTGGCCCGCTCGGCTATCTGCTGCCGATCCTGTTGCTGACCGCCGGCTACGCCCTGTTTCAGACCGCCAACAACAGCGCCGTGATGGGTGGCAGCGGCGGACAGGCCCGCGGGGCTGTGGCCGGGTTGCTGACCCTGGCGCGCAATCTGGGTCAGCTGACGGGGGCGGCCGGGCTCGGCGCCCTGTTTGCCAGCCTGGCGGGAGGGGGCGATCCTGCCGTCGCCAGTGCCAGCGAGCTGCACTTCGCCATGCAGGCCAGTTTCGCCCTGAGCGGCGTGTTGCTGCTGGCCGCGCTCTGGCTGGCGGGAAGAGACCAGTGCCGTACGCCGGACGGCACGATCCGGGCAGGCTGCGAGTCGGGAGGTGGCTGAAAACAAAGACGCCTCCACAGGGGAGGCGTCTTGTGATGAGATTGAGCGGTTCGCTTACAGGATATTAAATCGCTCAGCTCCTCGTTCTCGATTTACAGGATAAAGCGGCTCAGATCCTCGTCTTCAATCAGCTTGCCGAGGTGAGCGTTGACGTAGTCGGTATCGATGACGAAGGTCTCGCCGGACTTCTCGGAGGCGTCGTAGGAGATGTCTTCCATCAGGCGCTCCATCACTGTGTGCAGGCGGCGGGCGCCGATGTTCTCGGTGCGCTCGTTGACCTGCCAGGCCGCTTCGGCCAGACGGCGGATGCCATCCTTGGTGAACTCGATCTTGACCCCTTCGGTAGCCATCAGCGCCTGGTACTGATCGGTCAGCGAGGCGTTCGGCTCGGTCAGGATCCGCTCGAAGTCATCGGTGGTCAGCGCGGTCAGCTCGACCCGGATCGGCAGGCGGCCCTGCAGCTCGGGGATGAGGTCAGACGGCTTGGCGATCTGGAAGGCGCCGGAGGCGACAAACAGGATGTGGTCGGTCTTGACCATGCCGTGCTTGGTGTTGACGGTGCAGCCTTCAACCAGCGGCAGCAGGTCGCGCTGTACCCCTTCACGGGATACATCGGGGCCCGAGCTCTCGCCACGCTTGCAGATCTTGTCGATCTCGTCGAGGAAGACGATGCCGTTGTTCTCGACCGCGGCGATCGCTTTCTGCTTCAGCTCTTCCGGATTGACCAGACGGGCTGCTTCCTCTTCGATCAGCGCCTTCATGGCCTCTTTGACCTTGATCTTGCGCTTCTTCTTCTGGTTCTGGCCCAGGTTCTGGAACAGCCCCTGCAACTGGTTGGCCATCTCTTCCATGCCCGGCGGGGTCATGATTTCGACGCCCATCGGCGAGGCGGAGAGCTCCAGCTCGATCTCCTTGTCATCCAGCTGACCTTCCCGCAGTTTCTTGCGGAAGATCTGGCGGGTGTTGGAGTTGTCGGCTTTCTCTTCCTCGCCCCAGCTGTTGCGCGGGTTGGGCAGCAGGGCGTCGAGGATGCGCTCTTCGGCGGCTTCCTCGGCGCGGTATTTCATCTTCTCCATCTCGGTTTCGCGCACCAGCTTGATGGCGGCATCGGTCAGATCGCGGATGATGCTGTCCACTTCCTTGCCGACATAGCCCACTTCGGTGAACTTGGTTGCTTCCACCTTGATGAAGGGGGCGTTGGCCAGCTTGGCCAGACGACGGGCGATCTCGGTCTTGCCGACACCGGTCGGGCCGATCATCAGGATGTTTTTCGGGGTCACTTCATGGCGCATCTCTTCATCGAGTTGCATCCGGCGCCAGCGGTTGCGCAGGGCGACGGCGACCGCGCGCTTGGCGTCGGCCTGGCCGATGATGTGGCGATCCAGCTCGTGGACGATTTCTCTCGGGGTCATCTCGGACATGATGGCGTTCCTGTATCCGGGGCGGGCAGGGCCCACCCCTTGGAAAATGGGGTTTGGCTGGCGGCCTTATTTGGCGGCCCTATTTCGCCGACTTATTTAGCTGAATAATCCAGCACTTCGATGGTGTGGTTGCCGTTGGTGAACACACAGATGTCGCCCGCAATCTTGAGGGACTTCTCGACGATGCTCTTGGCGTCGAGCTCGGTGTTCTCCAGCAGGGCGATGGCGGCGGACTGGGCAAAGTTGCCGCCGCTGCCGATGGCGATGAGATCGTGCTCCGGCTGCACCACGTCACCGTTGCCGGTGATGATGAAGGATTTGTGCTCGTCGGCGACGGCCAGCAGGGCTTCGAGGCGACGCAGGGCGCGATCGGTGCGCCAGTCCTTGGCCAGCGCCACGGCGGCGCGCTCCAGGTTGCCCTGATGGGCCTGCAGTTTGGCTTCGAAGCGCTCGAGCAGGGTGAAGGCGTCGGCGGTGCCGCCGGCGAAACCAGCCAGTACCTTGCCGTTGTAGAGGCGATGAACCTTGCGGGCGTTGCCCTTCATGACGGTGTTGCCAAGGGAAACCTGGCCATCGCCACCGATGACGACCTGACCGTTGCGGCGAACTGAAACTATGGTAGTCACTTTACTTACCTCGCTTGAGCCGAATGACGGCCTGACTGTGCATGGCAAGAAAGATGGGGATGGCAAACCGGCTTTTCAAGCCTGCGGTGTGGAGCGACCAACGGGGCGGGAGAGGCGCGGTGGCAACTGGCACCAAAAGAAACAGGGCCGGGTGTTGCCACCCGGCCCTGTGGTATGAATGCTGCGATCAGCCCTTCTTGGGGATGCAGCCGCTGATGCCGGAGCCCTGCAGCTTGCGGTTGGCCGCATCGGCCGCCGCCTTGCCGCTGAAGGGACCGACCATCACCTTGTAGACGGCGCCACCGGCTCCGTTGACCACCTGCAGGCTGGAAGATAGCCCGGCGGTGAAGGCGATGCGCGCCTTGAGCGATTCGGCGGAATCCTGCGAGCGCAGCGCGGCGCACTGCATCATGTAGCGTTCGTTGTCGGCCGTCGCGGGCGGGGTCGCCGCCTTGGCCTTGGCGGCTTCGGCTCGTTCCCGCTCCAGTTCGGCACGCAGCTCCCGCTCCATCCGATCCCGTTCGGCCTTGCGGTCGATCACCTGCTCCTGGGCACTGGCCACCGGTGCGCCGGTGGCCGGTTTGGCCGGTTGTACCGGTTGCGGCTTGTAGGGCTGTACCTGACCGATGGGGGTACCCGGCTGGGGAATGTCGGTCGGCACCGGTTGCGGCAGCTTCTCCGGCTGCAGGGTCATGGTTTCCGCCGGCGGTGGTGGCAGCACGCCCGGCTGGGGCGGCGGCTCGGTGATATCGACCTGCTTGTTCTCCAGCCGTTCGATATAGCTCCACTTCTCCTGCGGCAGACCGTTGTTCTGTGCCTTGGGCTTGTTGGCTTTCACCTGCTCTTCGATGGTCGGGGCATCATGACCCTTGCCACTGATGGTGTAGAGGAAGCCGCCGAACCCTGCCAGCAGCGCCCCGGCCAGCAGGGCCGGGATAACAGGAAAGCGGCGAGGTGCCGCTTTCTTGGTGTTGCGACCACCCGCCCGACGTCGCGGGCGGCTGCCGACATAATCCCGGGTCGCCATCTATTACATGCGCTCCAGGGTGTGGATGCCCAGTACGCCCAGACCCAGCTTGAGGACCTTGGCGGTGGCGGCGCACAGCAGCAGACGGCTCTGACGGGTCGCTTCGTCGACGCCATCTTTGTTGATCGGGCAGGCTTCGTAGAAGGTCATGAAGTTGCCGGACAGCTCGTACAGATAGGTACAGAGCAGGTGCGGCATGCCCTTGTCCGCCACGCCGTTGACCGCGTCGGAGAACTGGATCAGCTTCTGGGCCAGCACCTCTTCCGCTTCCTCGCTGAGGATCACATGACCGCTCAGGGTGTCGGCATCGACGCCGGCCTTGCGGAAGATGGACTGGATACGGGTGTAGGCGTACTGCAGGTACGGCGCCGTGTTGCCTTCAAAGGAGAGCATCAGATCCCAGTCGAAGATGTAGTCGGTGGTACGGTTCTTGGAGAGATCCGCATACTTGACCGCGCCCATGGCGATGGCGTGCACCACCTGGGCCTTCTCTTCGGCGGAGAGGTCGCTGTTGCGGCTCTCCAGCAGGGCGCTGGCGCGCTCTTCGGCTTCGTTCAGCAGTTCGACCAGCTTGACGGTACCGCCGGAACGGGTCTTGTAGGGACGGCCGTCCTTGCCCAGCATCATGCCGAAGGCGTGGTGCTCGAGCGGTACGGATTCCGGCACATAGCCCGCCTTGCGGGTGATGGTCCAGGCCTGCATCAGGTGCTGGTGCTGACGGGAGTCGATGAAGTACATCACCCGGTCGGCGCCCAGGGTTTCGTAACGGTATTTGGCACAGGCGATGTCGGTGGTGGTGTAGAGGAAGCCGCCATCGCTCTTCTGGATGATGACGCCCATGGGCTCGCCATCCTTGTTCTTGTACTCGTCCAGGAAGACGACGGTGGCGCCTTCGCTCTCGACCGCCAGGCCGCGCGCTTTCAGATCGGCGACGATCTCCGGCAGCATGTCGTTGTACATGGACTCGCCCATGATGTCCTTGTTGGTCAGGGAGACATTCAGGCGGTCGTAGTTGCGCTGGTTCTGCTCCATGGTCATGTCGACCAGCTTCTTCCACATGGTGCGGCAGTACTCATCGCCGCCCTGCAGCTTGACCACGTAGTTGCGCGCGCGCTCGGCGAAGGCTTCGTCTTCGTCGTAGTGGCGCTTGGCCTGGGTGTAGAAGGCTTCCAGATCGCGCAGCTCCATGTCGGAGGCGTGCTCGTTGGCCATCTTCTCCAGATAGGCGATCAGCATGCCGAACTGGGTACCCCAGTCGCCGATGTGGTTGGCACGCACCACCTTGTGGCCGAGGAACTCCAGCGCGCGGGCGGCCACGTCACCGAGAACGGTGGAACGGATGTGGTGCACCGCCATCTCCTTGGCCACGTTGGGGGCGGAGTAGTCCACCACCACGGTCTGCGGCGCCGGCAGCTTCACGTTGGCGTTGGCAGAGGCGACCATGGCCTCCACCTGGTCGGCCAGCCAGCTCGGGTCGAAGAAGAAGTTGATGAAGCCGGGGCCGGCGATCTCGACCTTGGCGATCAGATCGGAGGCGGGCAGGTGCTCGATGATGGCAGCGGCCAGCTCACGGGGATTCTTGCGGGCCGGTTTGGCCAGCAGCATGGCCAGGTTGGTGGCCAGGTCGCCGTGAGCCTTCTCCTTGCATCGGTCTACTTGCACGCGGGCTTCCAGGTCCGCCGGCAGGACGCCCGCTGACTTCAGATTGGCTACCGTTTGTTCAAGTAGATGATGAATATGCTCTTTCATAACTGACCACCAAGGTTGCGCGTCGAAAAATGACTGATATATAAGGGCGTGAATTTTACCCGCATCGGCCCGAGAAAACTATAGGGACGGCCCGCCGGAGTTGGACGGGCGGATATTTCACTGCATTTGGCACCGTAATCCAGAATATTGGACGGAAATTGTGGTGCTTATCCATTTCTACTGCATATCGAAGCGGCTTGTCCAGGCTATTTTCCCCTGATTGTTAAGGGGTTTTTTATTCCAACTCGTTCTGAATGATCTGCCCCGTCGGCACGGTCGTATCAACAGGGACCTTTTACCGAGGAATCTGTCGATGAAACTGGCGCTGTTTCCCCTCTCGGCCCATCTGCTGCCCGGCGGCATCATGCCGCTGCGCATCTTCGAGCCCAGATACCAGCGCATGATCGCCCAGGCGGGAGATCAGGGCTTCGCCCTCTGCATGCTGGATCCCCGCCAGCCCGATGCGCTGCGCAACATGTACCCCATCGCCACCCGGGTGCGGATCGTCGACTTCGATCAACTGCCGGACGGCCTGCTCGGCATCACAGTGCTCGGCATGGAGCGGGTCAGGATCACCGATCTGTGGCAGGAGGCAGACGGCTTGCGGATCGGGGAGGTGGAGCAATTGCCCCCCTGGCGCACCGGCCGGCTCAATGCCGACCAGCACTCGCTGGCCAGGGCGCTGCAGGAGGTGTTCGAGGACTACCCGGAATACGCGGCCCTCTATCGCAACCCCGACTGGGGTGATGCCAGCTGGGTGGCCCAGCGCTGGCTGGAGGTGCTGCCGATCCCGGTGGAGCAGAAGCAGTGGCTGGTGGCGGCGGAAGACAACCAGCCGGCGCTCTCCCTGCTGAGCGGGTTGCTGGTCGCCAGTCACTGAACTCTCTTTGATACGGCGCCGGTGATCCTTTTGCCGCGGCGCACGTATTGGTACGCATCACCCTCTTCAAGGTACGGCGCCATGGCATATACTGGCCAATCACAATCGACTCCGCACAGGATATCGCCCCCCATGGATGACACCGCCGGCGATCTGAAATCCCTGCTGGTGCGGGTGGCCGAGCATGGCGACAAGGCCGCCTTCGCCACCCTGTTCCAGCACTTTGCCCCGCGCATCCGCAGCTACGGGTTGCGTCACCTCGGCAGCGAGGCCAACGCCATGGAGCTGGTACAGGAGACCATGCTGCTGGTGTGGCAGAAGGCCCGGCTCTATCACCCCGACAAGGGGGCTGCCACCACCTGGATCTATACCGTGATGCGCAATCAGAGCTTCGACATGCTGCGCCGACGCCGCGCCAGCAAAGAAGAACTCTGTGCCGAAGAGCTGTGGCCCATGCTGGAGTTCAGGGCGGAAGAGGAGCACCTGAGCGGCGGCGAAGACGCCGTGCTGACCCGCCAGATGGCCCATTACGTCGGCACCTTGCCGGAACCGCAGCAGCAGGTGGTGCGCGGCATCTATCTGCAGGAGCTCTCCCAGCAGGAGCTGGCAGACCGGCTCGGCGTGCCGCTCGGCACCATCAAATCCCGCCTCAGATTGGCATTACAAAAATTGAAGGAACAAGTGGAGCAAGGCCATGATTAAAGCCCATCCCGTTCAGGCCATGTTGCGCGCCTTTGCCGCCGACGAACTGCCCCTGCCGCTGGCCGTCGGCGTTTCCGCCCACTGCGAGCTCTGCCCCGATTGCGCGGCCCGCTTGCGGGCCTGCGAAGAGGAGCTGGCCCGGCAATACCTGGCGCCCACCGAAGAGTGCGAGCCCTTGCCGGTGGCGTTCGATGCCATGCTGGCCGGCATCCTGCAGCAGCCGGTGGCCAGTGCCGCCGCGTTGAGTCAGTCGGCGGCGGTCCAACCCGAGCTGCAGGTAGCGGGCCAGTCGTACCGGTTGCCACGGGTACTGGCTCGTCATCACGCTCCCAGCTGGCGCCACATCGGCGCCATCCGGCAGGTGAGCCTGCCGCTCGACGAGCAGGGGGCCCGCGCCAGCCTGCTGCACATAGAGGCGGGCGGCCGCATTCCCGAGCACACCCACAAGGGTTATGAGCTGACCCTGCTGCTGGCTGGCACCATCGAAGATGGCGACACCCGCTATCAGGCCGGGGACTTCATCTGGCGTGATGCCAGCCACGCCCACAGTCCGCACACCCCGGACGGCTGCCTCTGCTACACGGTGCAGGATGCGCCGGTGCAGTTCACCAAGGGGCTGTCGCGGCTGCTCAACGGCATCAGCCATCGCCTCTACTGAGCCATGGCGGCAATAAAAAAGGGACCCTCGAGGTCCCTTTTTGCATGGTGTTGCGGCCGGATCAGGCGACGAACACCAGATAGACGGCGAAGGCCACCACGAAGCGGTAGATGGCGAACGGGATGAAGTCGAGGCGACGGATCAGCGCCAGGAAGGTCTTGATGGCGATCATGGCCACCACGAAGGCGGTGATGAAGCCCACCGCGAACATGGGGAAGTCGGCCATGGAGAGCAGATCCCGGCTCTTGTAGAGATCCAGCCCGCTGGCCGCCACCATCATGGGCACCGCCAGGATGAAGGAGAACTCGGCCGCCGCCTGACGGCTGATCCCCATCAGCATGCCGCCGCTGATGGTGGCACCGGAGCGGGAGAAACCGGGCCAGAGCGCCAGGCACTGGAACAGGCCGATGCCGAGCGCCTGCTTGTAGCTGATGTCGTCCAGGGTTTCGGAGCGCACCGCCGGGCGGAACTTCTCGGCGATGATCAGCAGGATGCCGCCGGCCACCAGGGCGTACATCACGGTTTGCGGGCCGAACAGATGAGCCTTGATCCAGCTGTGGATGGCGAGGCCGATGATCACGGCGGGCAGCATGCCGAGAATGATGTGCACCAGCGAGAGGGTGGCGTGTCCTTGCGCCGGTTTCTGGCCGAAGTGGATGCCGATCAGGCCAAACAGGCGGCGCCAGAACACGGCGACCACCGCCAGGATGGAACCCATCTGGATCACCACTTCGAAGGTGGCAGCCTTGGGGCCGTCGAAGCCAAGCAGGTGGCCGACGATGATCATGTGGCCGGTGGAGGAGACGGGGAGGAACTCGGTCAGGCCCTCCACTATGCCCAGCACGAAGGCGACAAACAGGGCGTAAGACTCTGTCATGTTTCAGATCTCTTGATTATTGGTCCGGATGAAGTCGGCCCCGAGCCGAGCCAGGGGCGACCAATGATGGAGGAAAATCGGGCGGGCAACCAGTGAATATTGTGTCGGCGCCAGGCCCCCGCCGACGGGATCGACGGCGGGGCCATGGGTTTTCGTTCGGGTCAGATTTGTTCGCCGTCGGCATCGGCCCCGATCAGGCGGTGCCCTGACCGGCCAGGATCCCCTCGATTTGCTGCAGCAGCGCCGCATCCAGCGGGGGCTGGGCCTGGGCTTCCACCGCGCTGACAATCTGCTGCGGGCTGCTGGCACCGATCAGGGCGCAGCTCACCACAGAGTCGCGCAGCACCCACTGCAGCGCCAGTTGCGACAGCGGTTGGCCCCGCTGCTGCGCCAGCGCGTGCAGGGCACGGATGGTGGCCAGCTTGCCGGCAGTGATCTGCTCGGGCTTGAGGAAGGGGCTGGCACTGGCGGCGCGCGAATCCGCTGGAATGCCGGCCAGGTAGCGATCGCTCAGCAGCCCGCCGGCCAGCGGGGAGAAGGCGACCACCCCCATGCCGTGCTCGCGGCAGACCGGCAGGGTTTCGGGCTCAATATCGCGCTGGAACAGGGAGTATTTGAGCTGATTGACCAGACAGGGGGTGCCCAGCTCCGCCAGCCGGGCGGCGGCCTGCGCGGCGAGCGGGGCCGGGTAGTTGGAGAGGCCGACGTAGAGCGCCTTGCCCTGACGTACCATCAGGGCCAGCGCCTGACAGGTCTCCTCCAGCGGGGTGCGCGGATCCGGTCTGTGGTGATAGAAGATGTCTACGTAGTCCAGACCGAGCCGGCGCAGGCTCTGGTGCAGGCTGGCAAACAGGTATTTGGCACTGCCGCCGTCGCCGTAGGGGCCATCCCACATGATGTATCCCGCCTTGCTGGCGATGATGAGCTCGTCCCGATAGGGAGCCAGGCTCCCCTTGAGCAGCTTGCCGAAGGTGATCTCGGCCGACCCCGGCGGCGGCCCGTAGTTGTTGGCCAGATCGAAGTGGGTGATACCCAGATCGAACGCCTGGTGCACCATGGCTTTCGCGGTGGCGGGATCGCACTCGGCGCCGAAGTTGTGCCAGAGGCCGAGAGCTATGCCGGGCAGGCGCAGGCCGTGGCGACCGGCGGGTCGATAGGGCTGGCGCTGATAGCGGTCGGGGGCGGCGAGGTAGTGATCATCCATAACGACTCCTTGCGTGGACTTGTATGCGAGCGGATGTGACGGGTGACCCCGCGCCCTCTTCATCCGCCATATCGGCGTGGGGAAGATCGCGCGGGGCCAGCGTGTAGTCAGAGTGCCGCGAAACGGTGACGCCGCCCCGGCCTCGCCTGGGGTGGTCAGCGCAGGCTTGGCGGAGGGCGCCGGGGTCAGCCGGCGGCGATAAAGCGATAACGGGTCTGGTGGCGATAGGTCTGCCCCGGCAACAGCCAGGGATCCCCCAGCGCGGGCCGGTTGGGGCTGTCCGGCAGCTGCTGGGCCTCCAGACAGAAGCCGGCGTGATCCTGATGGAGTTGGCCATCGCGTGCTGGCGTATTGGCCAGCCAGTTGCCGGTGTAGAACTGCAGCGAGGGCTGGTTGGTATAGACCTCCATGGCCAGCTGGCGATCCCCCGAGACCACCCGCGCCGCCCACTCGGCGCTCGGCCCGTTGAGCACAAAGGCGTGATCATACCCCTTGGCCTGTTGCTGCTGGGGGTGGCTCAGCCAATCTTGTCCGATCAGGTGCTCGTGGCGCAGATCGAACGGCCCCTCCACCGGTGCGATCGCGAGCGGCAGTCCGCTCGGGTCGGTCGGCAGGAAACGGTCGGCATTGAGGCGGATGAGGTGGTTGCGCACATCGCCACCGTCCGGGTTGTCATCGAGATTGAAGTAGGTGTGGCTGGTGAGGCTGACCGGGGTCGCGGCATCCGTGCTGGCGACGAAATCCACCACCAGATCGCACTGCTCCAGCCGGTACTCCAGCGTGACCCGCAGGTTGCCGGGAAAGCCCTGATCCCCTGCCCGGGAGAGCAGGGTCAGTCTGACCCGGTCCGCCTCCCGCTCCTTGATCTGCCAGTGCTGGCGATGAAACCCCGCCCGTCCGCCGTGCAGGCAGTGGGGCGGCTGGTTGGCATCCAGCGGCCAGCGCTGGCCGTCGCGCAGCAGCTCGGCGTTGCCGATGCGGTTGGCAAAGCGCCCCGCCACCGCCCCCAGCCACACCTGCTGAGCGGGGTAGGCCTCATCGGCGCAGCCCAGCAGCACTTCGCGGCGCCCGCCCGCCACCGGCAGGGTGAGGGAGGTGAGGGTGGCGCCAAAATCGAGGCCGCGCAGGCGCAGCCCCTCCTCGTTTTCCAGCTCGAACGGGATCATGGCATCGCTCATAGTCTGCCTGCACCTGTGTTGCCGATCCGGCCGACGTCGCCGTCGGCCTGCATCATCAATGGGCTCATAGTTTTCCCGCCCCCGCGCTGGCGCGGCAGACGTAGCTGTCGGCCTTGAGGCCGAAGCGGGCCGGGTACTCGGCATCGACCGCGGCGATCACCTCGGCCACCTTGTCGGGGTGCAGCAGGGCGACCACGCAGCCACCGAAGCCGCCACCGGTCATCCGCACGCCGCCCTCGGTGCCGATCCTGGCCTTGATGATCTCCACCAGACCGTCGATGGCGGGCACGGTAATTTCGAAGTCATCGCGCATGGCGGCGTGGGAGTCGGCCATCAGCTCGCCGAGGCGCACCAGATCCCCTTGCGCCAGCGCGTCGGCGGCGGCCAGGGTGCGGCTGTTGTCGCCCACCACGTGACGGGCGCGGCGATAGCAGACCTCATCCAGCCCGGCCTTGCCCGCTTCCAGCGCCGCCAGATCCAGATCGCGCAGCGCCTTGACCCCGTAGTGACGGGCGGCTGCTTCGCACTGCTGGCGGCGGGTGTTGTATTCACTGTCCACCAGGCCGCGGCGTACGTTGGAGTTGACGATCAGCACCGCCAGATCGGTGGGCATGGGGATGAGTCGGGTTTCCAGCGAACGGCAGTCGAGCAGCAGGGCATGATCCTGTTTGCCGCTGGCGGAGATCATCTGGTCCATGATGCCGCAGTTGCAGCCGACGAACTGGTTCTCCGCCTGCTGGCCGTTGAGGGCAATTTCGGCCTGCGTGATGGCGAGCCCCAGCGCCTCCTTGAAGGCCTGGCCGATGGCCACCTCCAGCGAGGCGGAAGAGGAGAGGCCGGCCCCCTGCGGCACGTTGCCGGAGACCACCAGATTGAGGCCGCGTAGCGGATAGCCTCGCTCCTGCAGGTACTTCACCACCCCGCGGATGTAGTCGCTCCAGCGCTGGTCGGCATGGTGGCCGATGGGCTGGTCGAGATCGAACAGGTCGCGCTGGTTGCCGTAGTCGGCGGCGATCACGTGCACCAGGCTGTCATCGCGCAGGCCGATGGCGACGCAGGTCTCGTAGTCGATGGCGCAGGGCAGCACGAAGCCGTCGTTGTAGTCGGTGTGCTCGCCGATGAGGTTGACGCGGCCGGGGGCCCGCACCAGCAGGTCGGGTTGTTGCTCAAACTGCTCGGCAAACACGGCGCTGACGCGCTGGCTCGGGGTCATAGGGCCTCCTCGTTGGCCTGATTGGTCTGGTTGTAATGAATGGGGCTCAGGGCACGTAGCCGTTCGGCGGCTTGCTCGGGAGTGAGGTCACGCTGGGTCTCGGCCAGCATCTCGAAGCCCACCATGAATTTGCGCACCGTGGCGGAGCGCAGCAGCGGCGGATAGAAGTGGGCATGCAGTTGCCACGCCTCTGGGCAGTCGGAGCGGGGCGGGGCAAAGTGCCAGCCCATGGAGTAGGGGAAGCTGCACTCGAACAGATTGTCGTAGCGGCTGGTGAGCTCCTTGAGCGCGATGGCCAGATCCTGCTGCAGCTCGGGAGTGAGGTCGAGCAGAGAGGGAACGTGGCGCTTGGGCAGCAGCAGGGTCTCGAACGGCCAGGCCGCCCAGAAGGGAACTACCGCCAGCCAGTGGGCGGTCTCCACCACGATGCGGGAGCGATCCTGCAGCTCCCGCTCCACGTAGTCGACCAGCAGCGGGCGGCCGTGCTCCGCCAGCCAGTCGCGCTGGTGCTGCTCTTCGCGGGCAATTTCATTGGGCAGGAAGTCGCTGCCCCACAGCTGACCGTGGGGATGAGGGTTGGAGCAACCCATGACGGCGCCCTTGTTTTCAAACACCTGCACCCACTCCCACTGGGCCGACAGCTCGGCCACCTGCTCCATCCAGGTGGTGATCACCTGCTCGATGGCCGGCAGGGGCAGCTCGGGCAGGGTCTTGCCGTGATCCGGCGAGAAGCAGATGACCCGGCTGGTGCCACGGGCGGCTTCCAGCTTGAGCAGGGGATCCTGCTCGCCACTGGCGGCCGGGGTGTCCTGCATCAGGGCGGCGAAGTCGTTGGTAAAGACGAAGGTGTCCCGATAGTCGGGATTCTGGTCGCCGGTGACGCGCTTGTTGCCGGCACAGAGGAAGCAGTCGGGATCATGGGCCTGGCTCGGCGCCTGGCTCACCTTCTCGACCTGGCCCTGCCAGGGGCGCTTGGCTCTATGAGGGGAGACCAGCACGTATTGGCCGGTCAGCGGGTTGAAACGACGGTGGGGGTGATCAACCGGGTTGAACATCATCACTCCTCAAGCTCAATAAAGGAATTGCGGGCAGTGATGAGGGCGGGTTCGCCGCTCATCTGTGGCCCCTCTCCCGCGACGGGAGAAGGGAGCAAAACGGACATCACGCCTCGTACCCCTGGGGGTTGGCGGATTGCCAGCGCCAGCTGTCGGCGCACATGGCGGCCAGATCCCGCCGGGCACGCCAGCCCAGCTCGCACTCGGCCTTGGCGGGATCGGCCCAGCATTCGGCGATGTCGCCCGGGCGTCTTGGCTCGATGCGATAGGGCAAGGTGCGACCGCTGGCCGCCTCGAACGCCGCGACCATCTGCAGCACGCTCTGGCCCTGGCCCGTGCCGAGGTTGTAGACGTGTACGCCACCCTTGCTGGCGCAGTGCTGCAGCGCCTTGACGTGCCCCTCTGCAAGATCCATCACGTGGATGTAGTCGCGCACGCCGGTGCCGTCGACGGTGGGGTAATCGTTACCAAAGATGGAAAGGCAGTCGCGCCGGCCGATGGCGACCTGGGTCAAAAACGGCATGAGGTTGTTGGGGATCCCCTGGGGATCTTCCCCCATGGTACCCGACTCGTGGGCGCCGACCGGGTTGAAGTAGCGCAGCAGGGTCATGCTCCAGTGCGGCTCCGCCCGCTGCAGATCCTCGAGGATCTCTTCGATGATCAGCTTGGATCGGCCGTAGGGGTTGGTGGCGCTGCGCGGGAAATCTTCCCGGATGGGGGTGCTGGCCGGGTCGCCGTAGACGGTGGCCGACGAGCTGAACACCAGGTTATGGACGCCGGCCCGCTGCATCGCCTGCAGCAATACCAGGGTGCCGCTCAGGTTGTTCTCGTAGTATGCGAGGGGGAGGCGGGTGGACTCGCCGACCGCCTTGAGGGCGGCGAAGTGGATCACGGCGTCGATCCGTTGCTCGCTGAAGATGCGATCCAGCAGAGCCGGGTCACGGATGTCCCCCTGATAGAAGCGGGGCTCGCGCCCGCTGATGGCGGCGATGCGAGCCAGTACGCCCGCCTTGCTGTTGCAGAGGTTGTCCACCACCACGGGCTCCATGCCAGCCGCTTGCAGTGCCAGGCAGGTGTGGCTGCCGATGTAGCCGCAGCCGCCGGTGACCAGTACTTTCATCCTCATCTCCACGCTGAAAAAAGCCTGTGAAGGAGTCTAGCTGAGGGGCCGGCGGGCAAACTGTGAACTGGCTAACAAATATGTGTAAACGATTACACTTGTTTTGATGGTCATCATTTCAGCAATATGGTTTTCCCCCCTGTTATCAGTGACATTGCTCGGTATAATGGCGCCATCCCGAGCCGTGAAATAAGTGAAAACAGCATGAGTACCATCAAGGATGTCGCCCGTTTGGCCAACGTATCGGTGGCAACGGTTTCACGGGTGATGAACAACTCACCCAAGGCCAGTGCCGCTTCCCGCGAGGTGGTGCAGAAGGCCATGGCCGAACTGGGCTACACCCCCAATGCCAACGCGCGGGCACTGGTCAGCCAGACCTGTGACACCATGGGGGTGCTGGTGGGCGACGTGGCGGATCCCTTCTTCGGCGCCCTGGTCAAGGGGGTGGCTGCGGTGGCGGTGGAACAGGGTCTGCACCTGTTGATGGGTAATGGTTTTCACAAGGCACGGCAGGAGCGCGAATCCATCGAACTGCTGATCGGCAAGCGCTGCGAGGCGCTGGTGGTGCACAGCAAGGCGCTGAGCGACGAGGAGCTGATCGACTACGCGCTGCGGGTGCCCGGCATGGTGCTGATCAACCGCGACATTCCGGCGCTCAAGGGGCGCTGCATCGCCCTCAACAACCGCCAGGGGGCCGCCACGGCGACCCGCCATCTGCTGGAACTGGGCCACCGCCACATCGCCTTCCTCAGTTCGGATCACGCCATCGAAGATGCCATCCTGCGGCTGCAGGGCTATCAGGATGCGCTGGCCGAGGCGGGGCTGCGCGCCGATCCCGAGCTGGTGGAGAGTGGCATGCCCAACGAGGAGGGTGGCGAGCGCGCCATGCTCAACCTGCTGGCCAAGGGGCTGCCCATCACGGCCGTGGTGGCCTACAACGATGCCATGGCGGCGGGGGCCATCTCGGTGCTGGCGGACAACGGCCTCAAGGTGCCGGAGGAGGTGTCGGTGGTGGGCTTCGATGACATCATCTATGCCAGATACCTGCGCCCCAAGCTCTCCACCATGCGCTACCCGGTTGAACTGATGGCTGCCCAGGCGGCCAAGCTGGCACTGCAGCTGGCGGCGGGCGAAAGCGAGGCGGTGCAGAGCCGCATTTACACCCCGACCCTGATCAACCGCCACTCGGTGGCTCCCGTTCGAAGCTGATCCCTTTCATTTACCTCCGTTTATCGCTCCGGAGCGCCGTTTTTGCGGCGCGTGATCCGGAGCCTTCGCCTTTTACCTGCATTTAGCGCATTTTTACCCTGTTTTACTTAACAAATTCAGTGTAATCGTTTACATCTGTGTGAGCGAGATCGCCGATCACCGGGCAAAACTCCCCTACACTGCATACGTTTTCGGCGTTCATGCAGGGAGAGAGAAGAATGCTCAGGGAGATAGTGGCCCGTCAGGACTGGCAGACCCAGGCAATTACCGCAGTGAATCGGCTGTCTGCCCATACCCCCTTGTTCAGCTGGCGTAGCGAAGCCGCGGCGCGAGATGATCTCGCCTCGCCATCGCGCACCCTGCTGGATGGGGAGTGGCGTTTCTCCTTCTTCGCGGCGCCCGAGCTGGTGCCGGAGCACTGGCTGGTCGAGGATCTGCCGGATGCCTGTGCCATCAAGGTGCCGGGCAACTGGCAGCTGGATGCGGCCTACCCAGGGTTGCGGCCTGCGACGGATGTGCCCATCTACACCAACATCAAATATCCCTTCCCGTGCGATCCACCGCGGGTGCCGGCCGAGAATCCCACCGGCTGCTATTCCCGCGACTTCAGCGTGCCGGCCGACTGGCTCGCCAGCGGCCAGACCCGGATCATCTTTGACGGGGTGGACAGTGCCTTTCACCTCTTCTGCAACGGTCGCTGGGTCGGTTACTCCCAGGACAGCCGGCTGCCTGCCGAGTTTGACCTGACCTCTTTCCTCTGCGGCGGTGACAACCGGCTGGCAGTGCTGGTGCTGCGCTGGTCTGACGGCTCCTATCTGGAAGATCAGGACATGTGGCGCATGAGCGGCATCTTCCGCTCCGTCAGCCTGCTGCACAAACCGGCCCGTCATCTGATGGACATTAGGGTCACCCCAGAGCTGGACGCCTGCTATCGCGATGGCCGCCTCAAGATCGCGCTGCAGGCGGCCAATGGGGCCGGTCTGTCGGTGGTGGCCAATCTCTATGACGGCGGTGAGCGGGTGGCGACCCTGCGTCAGCCGATCGGCACGCAAGCCATTGACGAGAAAGGGGCGTATGACGATCGCGCCGAGTGTTGGCTCGAGGTGGCGGCCCCGCGCAAATGGAGCGCCGAGACCCCCCACCTTTATCGCCTCACCCTGACCCTGCTGGACGAGCAGGGGGAACCTATCGAGAGCGAAGCCTATGACGTGGGCTTTCGGGCGGTGGAGATCCGTGGCGGCCTGCTGCGGGTCAACGGCCAGCCGCTGCTCATTCGCGGCGCCAACCGTCACGAACACGATGCGGCCAGTGGCCATGTGGTGACCCCCGCCGCCATCGAGCAGGATCTGCTGTTGATGAAGCGGCACAACTTCAACGCGGTGCGCTGCTCTCACTACCCCAATCACCCCGAGCTGTATCGGCTGTGCGACCGGCTCGGTCTCTACGTGGTGGACGAGGCGAACCTGGAGACCCATGGCATGACCCCCATGGGGCGGCTGGCGCGGGATCCCGTCTGGAGCAACGCCTTCCTAGAGCGGGTGACCCGCATGGTGGCTCGCGACTTCAACCACCCCTGCATCATCATCTGGTCCCTTGGCAACGAGTCGGGTTATGGCCCGGCCCACGATGCCATGTATGGCTGGGTCAAGCGGGCGGATCCGAGCCGTCCGGTGCAATACGAAGGGGGTGGGGCCGATACGCCGGCCACCGACATCATCTGCCCCATGTATGCCCGCACCCATCAGGATCAGCCTTTCCCGGCGGTGCCCAAGTGGGCGCTGGCCAAGTGGATCGGCCTGCCGGGCGAGACCCGCCCGCTGATCCTGTGTGAATACGCCCACGCCATGGGCAACAGCCTGGGGGGCTATGCCCACTACTGGCAGGCATTTCGTGATCATCCGCGATTGCAGGGTGGTTTCGTCTGGGATTGGGTCGATCAGGGACTGGACAAGCTGACCGATGACGGCCGCCATTTCTGGGCCTATGGCGGTGATTTCGGCGATACCCCGAATGATCGCCAGTTCTGCTGCAACGGTTTGGTGTTCCCCGACCGCACCCCCCATCCCGCCCTGTTTGAGGCAAAACGTGCCCAGCAGCCGTTCGGGTTGACGTTGCTCGAACGCCAGCCGTTGACGGTCGAGATCCGCAGCGAGTACCTGTTTCGCGAGACGGACAACGAGCGGTTGCAGTGGCGGCTGTGTGAAGACGGTGTAGTGGTGAGCCAGGGTGAATGCCCACTCATCCTGGCACCGCAGGGCAGCGTGACGCTGACTCTGCTGGAACGGCTGCCGGCCTTTGCGCCGGGGGCGCTCGCCTGGCTGGATCTCGCCATCGTGCAGCCCGCTGCCACGCACTGGTCAGCGGCTGGTCACGAGGTAGCGCGCCAGCAATGCATGCTGCCTGCGCCGCTGGCACTGCCCGCCACCCGCCCGCCAGCCACCTTTATCGAGCTGGCGGATGGCTGGCAGATCCGGGCGGCCACCAGCGAGTGGCGGCTGGACAAGGCCAGCGGCCGCGTCCAAAGCTGGTGCAAGCTGGGCCGCGAGCAACTGAAAGAGGCCATTGCCGATCACTTCTATCGGGCGCCGCTCGACAACGACATCGGCACCAGCGAGGCAGACCACGCCGATCCCAACGCCTGGATCGCGCGCTGGCAGGAGGCCGGGCTCAATGAGCTGCAGCACCGCTGCCTCGACCTGGTAGTGAGCCCTGACCAAGGGGTTGTGACGGTACGCCACGGTTACTTCGTCGGCGATACGCTCAAGCTGCTGACCCGCTGGCGCCACGAATTCGATCAGGATGGGGCCATGCGCCTTGCCATCGAGGTGCAGGTAGCGGCCGAGATGCTCTCTCTGCCACGTATCGGCGCCCGGCTCTGGCTGACCGACGAGGTGCTGGTGACAGGGGAGGAGGTGAGCTGGCTGGGGCGCGGTCCGCATGAGAATTATCCGGATCGCCTGCTGGCTGCCGACCTCGGTCGCTGGCAGTCGTCGCTCGATGCGCTGCACACCGCGTATGTGTTCCCGACCGACAACGGACTGCGCTGTGACACCCGCCAGCTGCAGCTGGGTAGTGTCGAGGTCGAGGGGCTGTTCCATTTCAGCTTGAGCCGCTTCAGTCAGCAGCAGCTGGCACAGGCCCGCCACCAGACCGATCTGGTGGCCGAGGGAGGGCTGCACCTCTGTCTCGATGGCTTTCATATGGGGATTGGGGGCGATGACTCCTGGAGCCAGAGCGTGCGGCCGGAATATTGGTTGCAGCCGGGCGGCTACTATTGGAACTGTGTTCTACGCTGAATCTGAGCGATTGCTTAACAAGAAAGAGCTTCGTTCAGGGCTTTACCCTCGACAATCAAATGTAACTGCATGATTTTTAATTTATTTGTTGCTATGTAACAGAGTGTAAACGTTTTCATTTTGTTGTCATGATCACAGATTGTCATACAACAAACTGATTACATTAGGCTGGCGCCAGTTCACTTGGTGTACAGCATTCCCTACAAAAACAGATAGAGAGATCGGAGCATAACAATGAGAAAGATCACGACCATTGCCGCCGTATTGATGAGCCTGATGGCTGGGGCCACCGCTCATGCCGAAACCCGCATCGGGGTGACCGTCTACAAATACGACGACAACTTCATGGCGGTAGTGCGCAAGGCAATCGAGAAGGAAGCGGCGGCCAACCCGGGGGTGGAGCTGTTGATGAATGACTCCCAGAATGACCAGTCCAAGCAGAACGATCAGGTCGACGTACTGCTGGCCAAAGGCGTGAAGGCGCTGGCCATCAACCTGGTTGACCCGGCGGCGGCCCCGGTCGTGATCGAGAAGGCCCGTGGCGAGGATGTGCCCGTGGTGTTCTACAACAAGGAGCCGAGCGCTGCCGATCTCGCCAGCTATGACAAGGCTTACTACGTGGGTACCGACTCCAAGGAGTCAGGCATCATCCAGGGTCAGCTGATCGCCAAGCACTGGAAAGCCAACCCGGCCTGGGATCTGAACAAGGATGGCGTCATCCAGTTCGTGCTGCTGAAAGGGGAGCCGGGTCACCCCGATGCGGAAGCCCGTACCACCTACGTCATCAAGACCCTGAACGACGGCGGCATCAAGACCGAGCAGCTGCACATGGATACCGGTATGTGGGATACCGCCATGGCCAAGGACAAGATGGACGCCTGGATCTCCGGCCCCAACGCCAACAAGATCGAAGTGGTCATCGCCAACAACGATGGCATGGCGATGGGTGCCGTCGAGTCGCTGAAGGCTCAGGGCAAGACCGCCATCCCGGTATTCGGGGTTGATGCTCTGCCGGAAGCGCTGGCACTGGTCAAGAGCGGTGCCATGGCCGGTACCGTGCTGAACGATGCCGCCAACCAGGCCAAGGCGACTTACGAGCTGACCAAGAACCTGGCAGAAGGCAAAGCGGCCGGTGAAGGCACCAAGTGGAACATCGTCAACAAGGTTGTGCGCGTTCCCTACGTTGGTGTCGATGCTGACAACCTGTCCAAATTCGAATAATTCCCTCCTCCCGGGCAAGGGGTCTCCCCTTGCCCTCAGTTTCAACCAGATGTGATGGCTGATATGACAACACAGCAACAATCAGAATGGCTGTTGGAGATGATTGACGTCAGTAAAAGCTTTCCCGGCGTCAAGGCACTCGATAATGTCAATTTACGGGTCCGTCCTCATTCTGTGCATGCGTTGATGGGCGAGAACGGGGCAGGAAAATCCACGTTGCTCAAGTGCCTGTTCGGCATTTACGAGAAGGATCAGGGCAAGATCTTCTTCAAGGGGCAGGAGATCAACTTCACCTCCTCCAAAGAGGCGCTGGAGAATGGCGTCTCCATGGTGCATCAGGAGCTGAACCTGGTGCTGCAACGCTCGGTGATGGACAACATGTGGCTCGGCCGCTATCCCACCAAGGGGCTGTTCGTCGACCACGGCAAGATGTATCAGGACACCAAGCATATCTTCGACGAGCTGGACATCGACATCGACCCGCGGGTCAAGGTCGGAACCCTCTCCGTCTCCCAGATGCAGATGATCGAGATCGCCAAGGCGTTCTCCTATGACGCCAAGATCGTCATCATGGACGAGCCCACCTCCTCGCTGACCGAGAAAGAGGTGAGCCACCTCTTCAAGATCATCAACAAGCTCAAGGAGAAGGGCTGCGGCATCGTCTACATCTCCCACAAGATGGAAGAGATCTTCCAGCTGTGTGACGAGATCACCATATTGCGGGATGGCCAGTGGGTGGCGACCCAGCCGCTCAAGGGCATGACCATGGATCAGATCATCGGCATGATGGTCGGCCGTGAGTTGACCCAGCGCTTCCCGGAGAAGACCAACCAGCCGAAAGAGGTGATCCTCGAAGTCGAGCACCTGACGGCGAAGAACCAGCCCTCCATTCAGGACATCACCTTCAACTTGCACAAGGGGGAGATCCTCGGCATCGCCGGACTGGTGGGGGCCAAGCGCACCGACATCGTCGAGACCCTGTTCGGCATCCGTGATCGCAGTGAAGGGGTCATCAAGCTGCACGGTCAGCCGGTGGCGAACCACAATGCCCACGAGGCGATCCGCAACGGTTTTGCACTGGTGACCGAGGAGCGGCGCTCCACCGGCATCTATTCGCGCCTCGATATCGCCTTCAACTCCCTGATCGCCAACATGGACAACTACAAGGGCTCCATGGGGCTGCTCAGCGACAACAAGATGAAGAGCGATACCCAGTGGGTCATCGACTCCATGCGGGTCAAGACACCGACCCAGCAGACCCAGATCGGCTCCCTCTCGGGGGGCAACCAGCAGAAGGTGATCATCGGCCGCTGGCTGCTGACCCAACCAGAGATCCTGATGCTGGATGAACCGACTCGTGGCATCGATGTGGGGGCCAAGTTCGAGATTTATCAGCTCATCCTGGAGCTGGCGAAGAAGGACAAGGGCATCATCATCATCTCGTCGGAAATGCCCGAACTGCTCGGCATCACGGATCGCATCATGGTCATGAGCAATGGCCGGGTCGCCGGGATCGTCAATACCAAAGAAACTGACCAGAGCGAGATACTGCGCCTGGCATCTCTGTACCTCTAGAGACAGGAAGACATTTATGGAGTCGGCTAAAAATTTCAATCTGATGCGGGCGCTCAAGGAGAACGGCATCTACGTGGTGCTGCTGGTGCTGCTCATGATCATCGTGATCAAGGAACCCTCCTTCCTGAGTCTCACCAACTTCAGCAACATCCTGACCCAGTCTTCGGTACGGGTCATCATCGCGCTGGGGGTGGCTGGCATCATCATCACCCAGGGTACGGATCTGTCGGCCGGTCGTCAGGTCGGCCTGGCGGCACTCATCGCGGCGACCATGCTGCAGGCGCTGACCAACGTCAACAAGGTGTTTCCCAGCCTGGGCGAAGTGCCCATTCCTGCGGTGATCCTGCTGGTGTGCGTGGTGGGGGCCCTGATTGGTCTGGTCAACGGTCTCATCGTGGCCTATCTGAACGTCACCCCGTTCATTACCACCCTGGGCACCATGATCATCGTCTACGGCATCAACTCCCTCTACTTTGACTCGGTGGGCGCCTCGCCGGTAGCCGGTTTTGACCCCCGTTTCTCCAGCTTCGCGCAGGGGTTCATCAAGCTGGGCGGCTTCAAGCTATCCTATCTGACCTTCTATGCCGCCATCGCCAGCGTGTTCGTCTGGGTACTGTGGAACAAGACCCGCTTTGGCAAGAACATCTTCGCCATCGGCGGCAACCCGGAAGCCGCCAAGGTCTCAGGCGTCAACGTGGCGGTCAACCTGGTGATGATCTATGCGCTGGCTGGGGTGTTCTACGCCTTCGGCGGTATGCTGGAAGCAGGCCGGATCGGCAGTGCCACCAACAACCTCGGCTTCATGTATGAACTCGATGCCATCGCCGCCTGCGTGGTGGGTGGGGTGTCGTTTGCCGGCGGGGTGGGCACGGTCGCCGGGGTGATCACCGGGGTACTCATCTTTACATTGATCAACTATGGTTTGACCTATATCGGGGTCAGCCCTTACTGGCAGTTCATCATCAAGGGCGGCATCATCATTCTGGCGGTGGCGCTGGACTCCATGAAGTACGCCAAGAAGAAATAACGATTGGCAGAGAGGGTTGGCAGTGCCAGCCCTCTCTTCTGGAGGGATCCCATGCCATTCAAGGTCAAGATTTACGTCTTGCTGCTGCTGGCCATTCTGGTCACCATCGGCACTGCCTGGTTCAGCGTCAATCACTTCATCAGCGCCTACATCCGCACTCAGGCCACCCAGAACATCAACGAGCAGATCTCCCTGGTCAAAGAGAAGCTGGCCAGCGACATCAATCAAAAAATCCTGCTGGCGGCCAACCTCAACTTCGGGGTGACCAACGTCAAGAAGACGCTGGAAGAGACCGGCTTTCACAATATCGTCAAGGTGATCGGCGACATGGCGTTCGACGTGAGCGGGGTCATCAACGATACGGCCAAGGTCGATGCGCTGCGCAAGCTGATCCCCGCCGCCAACAACCAGATCACCGTCAGCCCGCTGCAGCAGGTGGATGGCAAGCCCGTCATCTCCATTCTGGTGCCGCGAGGGGCCGACTCTGCCTACCTTTATTACCTCGACATGAGCGAGTTCAAGAACCTGCTGGAGAAGGTGAGCGGCGAGGGGCGTTACTTCTCGCTGGCCGATGGCCAGGGCAATGTGCTCTACAGCAGCAAGCCACAGGGGGAGAACGAGGCTCGTCCCAATCCGCTGGATATCCGTGGCAGCAGCTGGACGCTGACTGGCTACATCGATCTCGACTACATCCGTACCATGACCCAGGCGCTCAACGGCCAGATCATCATGGCGTTGCTCGGGGTGGCGGTGGTGGTGATGGTGCTCGCCGTACTGGCGCTCAATCTGGCCTATCGTCCCATCCTTTCGCTGCGGGATCTGGTGCTGGAGCTCTCCCGTGGCAGCGGGGATCTGACCCGTCGGCTGGCGGTAACCAGTACCGATGATCTGGGCCAGATTTCGGCCGGTATCAACCGCTTTATCGAGCGGCTGCAGGAGATGATGAACGAGGTGCGGCAAGCCAGTGGCCAGCTCAACAGCGGTATCGAGGGGCTGGCCAGCCAGACCGGTGCCGTCCAGTCCCTGCTGGCGGATCATGTGCGGGAGACCGAGCAGGTGGTGACCGCCATCAACGAGATGAGCCGTACCGCCGTCTCGGTGTCGGAGAGTGCGGCCAGCACGGCCCAGCTGACCGGCCAGAGCCAGCAGCTGGCGAGCCAGTCCCGCCAGGTGGTGGATCAGGCCATGGCCAGCGTGATGGCGCTGGTGGACGAGGTGGAGGCCACTGCCCGCTCCATCGAGGCCATGCAGCAAGATGTGCAGCAGATTGGTTCAGTACTGGGCGTGATCGGCAGCATAGCCGAGCAGACCAACCTGCTGGCCCTCAACGCCGCCATCGAGGCGGCCCGCGCCGGTGAACAGGGGCGTGGCTTTGCGGTGGTGGCCGACGAGGTGCGTTCCCTCGCCGCTCGCACCCAGCAGAGCACGGCGGAGATCCAGACCATGCTGGCCAGTCTGCAGCGGGGTACCCAGACGGTGGTGGATGCCATGAGCAACACCAAGCAGAGTTGCCAGGGCGCCGCCGAGAACACCACCCGGGTCAATGAATCGCTGGATCTGATGGCGGGAGAGGTGGTGGAGATCAACGATCTTATCAGCCACATCGCCACGGCGGCGGAACAGCAGAGTGCGGTAGCCGAAGAGATCAATCGCAACATGAGTGCGATTGCCGAGGTGATCCGCCAGCTGACTCACAACGGGGAGGAGACGGTAGCCAGCTCCGCCGCGATGCAGCAGACCTACGACAGGTTACGGGAGATTGTGGGCCACTTCCGGCTCGAGTAGATGTTGGAGGCTGGCCGTCGAAGAAAAATGGCCAAAAAAGATGGGGGCGACTTGCGTCGCCCCCGATAGTCTTATCGCTCATGTCCTTGAACGAAGTTGCTCCCTGCAATCCCTGACTATACCTCTTCCTTTAGGTTTCCCCTTCCCAATCCTTTGGGGTGTCCTTTAGCCATCATGGCCTGACGAGTCATCCGTTCCCGTCGCACTTTCTCCGTCCTGGGAGGTGTCCTTTACCACATCCTGTGGTGAGTCCATTTGCCCAACCCTGGCAGCCAGTCTTCCTGACCGACTTCATTGCGTCCGTGCAGGAGTAACTATAAGGATTTCACGGGGCACGACAACGGTAGATTGAAAAACGTTTTTACGCATCTCGTTACGAAGGAAACTTGTTTCGATATATTTCATTTTAAATCAGTTAGTTGGTTTATTTGTGTTCAGGTTTTTTGATCCTATCTTCCGACTATTACGAGAGCTTTTCCGGCGCTTTGCTCACGAGGTGAATGGCGAATATCTCACACGCCGTTTAACCGGGGTTCAGAAAGGGATAAGGGGAGCAGAGCGCGGGGAGCTGGGGGCGATAACAAGTGTCACGACTGTCGTGTCAGTTGTGTTCCTGAAGCCGTTCATAGATGGTTTGGCGTTCTTCCGGGCTCAAGGAGGAGAAGTAATGGGTAAACAGACGCAGCAACAGGGATTTGTTCATGCCATCCTGCTGGGTCAGGCTGCCAAGCTCATCGATGGCCGTGGTGCTCAGTGAAAAGGTCGCTTTTTTGTAGCTGGGTTTCAGGTGTTCACCATTCTCGATGAAGGCGAGTGCAGTGAGGGCTTCCTCCCGATGCAGATTCAGCTCCAGACTGACAACCTGGGGTTTGCCCTTGGCGTAGAAGTCAGCATCTTCGATGAACTCGTCAATGGTGAACTTCTTCTGATGATGCAGATTGTGTTTTTTCTTCAGGTCGGCAAGGCCCATCTCACACCCCCAGCTCCAGAAACTCCTTGGCAATGGCCCGGATCTCTTCGGCCGATTTGCCATCCGGTTCTATTTCCATCACCGACAACCCCTTCTCCTCGCTGTCATCGTAGACATTGCGGCCATAGGTAATGGAGTTGAGTACGTCGACACCGAAGGAAGCGCACACCTCCTTGGCCTCCAGGATCCGTTTCACCTGATTGGGGAGGGCAGGGCACTGGGTCAGCACCACGGCTGCCCGCAGGCTGGGGTTGACCATCTTGCAGGTGGTGATGAGGTCTTCCATGTGCGGCAAGGTCTTGAGGTCGCGGCGTTTGGGACGTAGCGGGATCAGGGCGTGGGTGGCGACAGCCATGGTGGAACGCAGTGCCCGGTTGTCCTGGCCGCCGCAATCGACAATGAGATAGTCATAGCGGTTTTTCAGGCTGAGCAGGTCGTTGCGGATGTTGCCGTAGAGTTGAACACAATTTATCTGGGGCAGGTCCGGATTGTCATTGCGCTCCTGGATCCAGTCCGAGGTGGTGCGCTGTGGATCGCAATCGACCAGCAACACCTCGCCATGAAACTGGGTCCTGAGGTAAACCGCCAGATTCTGGGCCAGGCAACTCTTGCCGCTCCCCCCTTTTTCGCCACCGACCAGCAGGATCATGACCGTCTCCTATCCCTATGAAAAACAGCTGCATTGAGTATAGGAGGGGGTTGGGCCATGACAAGCCAAGAGGAGGTGGCCTCCTCTTGGGCTCTCACTATCAGTAGTACTGGCTGCCGCCATACCACTGACAGATATAGGCCGGTACCAGCATCTGGGGAGCCTTATCGACCTGGCATACCACCAGCGGCATGGCCGGCGCCCCTTCTGCACTGACCAATGCAGGGGTCATGGGCAGCAGCAGGCTTGCAAACAACAGCAGTGATTTGATCTTCATGGTTAGCTCCTTGGTGATAAAACGGGTGTGATCCTGATCACTTTCTGAGTTAAGCCGAGGTGGTTGGTGACGCAAGGTGCTGAAATAAATTCAACTAATGAAAAAAGTTTGAAAAGAGCCGATGGCAGGCGTCCTGAAAAATGATCGGCCAAGATGCGGACTGGGTGCATATCCATATAAATGATGAGCCGGCAGGTGCGCCGCAGCGGGCCTGCGCGAGCGGGTTGGACGAGATGCCATGATCTGGGACAACAAACAGATTATTCAGTGAGCAGGCAGGCAATGACTATTTATTTCCCCGTATCACCGCTTTGAAATCTCATAAAATTCAATTTTTTGCATATTAAATTCAATGAATGTTGATTATGTTTTTATCTCTATGAAATTGAAGGTTTTTTGTTTTTCTATATATCCCTTAGTAGATATAGTAGATGAATGAAACAAGAAGAAATATGAAAAATTCACGATGAAAAGTGCGTATTTAAACGAAGGTGATGAATGGGAGATTGTCAGTTCTGTTATCCCTATCAAAGAATAAACCGTGATTTTATTCAGTTATAAGTGAATGTGATCAATGTCTAAGTTTGGTGTGATTCGCAGGTCTAACCTCGGTCTCGAAAGGCAAGGGCAGGATAGAACACAAGCCGATTACCCTACATACAGAATATCCCGCCTTAGCCACGAGCATGAATAGAAGGAATCTATTCAATCACTCGCAGGGACCACTGCTAGACGGAATATAATCATGAGCAAATTTTATGTAGGTTCTGAAGTTGGCCAATTGCGCCGTGTCATGTTGCACCGCCCCAACCTCAGTCTGAAGCGTCTGACTCCTTCCAACTGCCAGGATCTGCTGTTTGATGACGTCCTGTCGGTTGAACGTGCCGGTCAGGAGCACGACAAATTCGCTCAGGTACTGCGCGATCAGAATGTCGAAGTTTTCCTGCTGACCAATCTGCTGGCCGAAACCCTGGACGTGCCGGAAGCCAAAACCTGGCTGCTGCAACATCAGGTCTCCGACTATCGCCTCGGCACCTCCTTTGCCAACGACGTGCGCTGCTTCCTGGCAGACATGCCGCACCGTGAACTGGCCCGCATTCTCTCCGGCGGCCTGACCTACTCCGAGATGCCCTACAGCGGCGTCAACATGGTCGTCGGCATGCACGCCCCGACCGACTTCATCATCGAGCCGCTGCCCAACCACCTCTTTACCCGTGACACCTCCTGCTGGGTTTACGGTGGCGTTTCCATCAACCCCATGGCCAAGGCCGCCCGTCGTCGCGAGACCAACCATGTGAAGGCCATCTACCGCTGGCACCCGCAGTTCGCCGGCCAAGACTTCATCAAATACTTCGGTGATGAAGATCGCGACTACGACAACTCCACCATCGAGGGTGGCGACGTACTGGTCATCGGCCGCGGTTCCGTGCTCATCGGCATGTCCGAGCGCACCACACCGCAAGGGGTCGAACACCTGGCTCGCGGTCTGTTCAAACACGGCCAGGCCAAACAGGTCATCGCCATGCAACTGCCGAAACACCGCAGCTGCATGCACCTCGATACCGTCATGACCCACATGGACATAGACACCTTCTCCGTTTATCCGGAAGTCATCCGCAAGGATGTGAACTGCTGGAGCCTGACTCCGGGCGGCGCCACCGGCATGAACATCAAGGAAGAGGGTTACTTCGTCACCGCCATCGAGAAGGCACTGGGTGTCGATCAGCTCAAGCTCATCACCACAGGTGGTGACACCTTCGAGGCCGAGCGCGAGCAGTGGAACGATGCCAACAACGTGCTGACCGTGCGTCCCGGCGTGGTGGTGGGTTACGAGCGCAATACCTACACCAACGAGAAGTATGACAAGGCCGGCATCACAGTGCTGCCCATCCCGGGTGAAGAGCTGGGACGTGGTCGCGGCGGCGCCCGCTGCATGAGCTGCCCGATGGAACGCGACGGCATCTAACAAGACGGCGTGGCACCGGCAAGAGGCCGGCGCCACAAATACCAAGATTCGAGAGTAACACTCATGAAAAAACCAACTGTCGTCGTCGCCCTGGGTGGCAATGCTCTGCTCCGTCGTGGCGAGCCGCTCGAAGCTGACATCCAGCGCAAGAACATCGCCACCGCCGCCAAGACCATCGCCCTGATCGCTCAGGAGTACAACGTGGTGCTGGTGCATGGCAACGGCCCGCAAGTCGGTCTGCTGGCCCTGCAAAACAGTGCCTACACCAAGGTATCCCCCTATCCGCTGGATGTGCTGGGCGCCGAGTCTCAGGGCATGATCGGCTACATGCTGATCCAGGAGCTGAAAAACCTGATGCCGAGCCGCAACGTCACCGCGCTGCTGACCCAGGTGCAGGTCGATCCCAAGGATCCGGCGTTTGCCAATCCGACCAAATTTATCGGCCCCGTCTACGAAGAAGCGGAAGCCCGCACCCTGGCAGAAGAGAAGCACTGGGTGGTCAAGGCTGACGGCAAGTTCTTCCGCCGTGTGGTGCCGTCCCCGCTGCCCCAGCGCATCGTCGAAGGCGACGCCATCGAAACCCTGATCGCCCAGGGTCACCTCATCATCTGTACCGGTGGTGGTGGCATCCCGGTGACCTGGGATGGCCAGAGCCTGACCGGCATCGAAGCCGTCATCGACAAGGACATGTCAGCCGCCTACCTGGCCAAGCAGATCAAGGCCGACGCCCTGCTGATCCTGACCGATGCCGATGCCGTCTATCTGGACTGGGGCAAACCGACCCAGCGTCCGCTGCGGATCACCAGCCCGGACGAGCTGGCCGGGGTCAAGTTCGATGCTGGCTCCATGGGGCCGAAAGTCGAAGCCTCCTGTGAATTTGTCAAAGCGACCGGCGGCATGGTCGGCATCGGTTCGCTGGAAGATGGCCTGGCCATCCTCAAGGGCGAAGCCGGTACCAATATCGTCGCCACCCGTACTGTGAATGCGTAGTTACAAATCTGTACTGAAGAATGCGTAGTCAACACTACTGCCTAAATTGGTCTGAACAAATATAGAGAGAACTCATCATGGCTTTTAATCTGCGTAACCGTAACTTCCTGAAACTGCTGGACTTCACCCCGCGCGAAATCCAATACATGATCGATCTGGCCATCGACCTGAAGAAAGCCAAATACGGTGGCTATGAGCGTAAACACCTGACCGGCAAAAACATTGCCCTGATTTTCGAGAAGACCTCCACCCGTACCCGCTGTGCGTTTGAAGTGGCGGCCTTCGACCAGGGCGCGCAAGTCTCTTACCTCGGCCCAAGCGGTTCCCAGATCGGTCACAAGGAGTCCATGAAGGACACCGCCCGGGTACTGGGCCGCATGTATGACGGTATCGAATACCGTGGCTACGGTCAGGAGATCGTGGAAGAGCTGGGTGCCTACGCCGGTGTACCGGTCTGGAACGGCCTGACCAACGAATTCCACCCGACCCAGATCCTGGCCGACTTCATGACCATGCTGGAGCACGGCAAGGGAAAACGTCTGGATCAAATCAAGTTCGCCTACCTGGGTGATGCCCGCAACAACATGGGTAACTCCCTGATGGTCGGTGCCGCCAAGATGGGCATGGACATCCGCCTGGTTGCGCCGAAAGCCTTCTGGCCGGAAGAAGAGCTGGTTGCCAAGTGCCGCCTGATCGCCGAAGAGACCGGCGCACGCATCACCCTGACCGAAGACGTCAAAGAGGGTGTGCTGGGTACCGACTTCCTCTACACCGATGTCTGGGTTTCCATGGGTGAAGCGAAAGAAGCCTGGGATCAGCGCGTCAAACTGATGACCCCGTATCAGGTCAACATGGATGTCATCAACGCCACCAAGAACCCGGATGTGAAGTTCATGCACTGCCTGCCGGCGTTCCACAACGATGAGACCACCATGGGCAAGGAAGTGGCTGACAAATATGGCATGAAAGGCCTGGAAGTGACCGAGGACGTGTTCGAATCCGAGCACAGCATCGTGTTCGACGAGGCCGAAAACCGGATGCACACCATCAAGGCAGTGATGGTTGCTACGCTGGGCGACTAAGGTCGCAGTAGTGGTGCCGGGGGGTGACCCCCGGCTTTTCGACCATGTGACAGCGGCATAATACCTCTAACCCTACGACCCGCAGCCTGCATGGATACCACACCCACAGAAGGAAGCTGGACCATGACCAAATTCAAGTTCCCGTCAGCCTACACGATACTGTTCGTGCTGATCGCCCTGGTGGCCGCCCTGAGCTGGATAGTGCCGGCCGGCAAATATGAAATGACCATGAACGAAGCCCTCGGCAAGGAAGTGCCGGTGGCGGGTACCTACAAACTGGTGGAGGGTAATCCCCAGGGGATCGTCGACGTGCTGCTGGCACCTATCGACGGTCTTTATAACCATGACACTTATCAGGCAGGCGCCATCGACGTCTCCCTGTTCATCCTGATCATCGGTGGTTTTCTTGGCATTGTGACCAAGACCGGTGCCATCGATGCCGGTATCGAGCGTGTAACCGACCGTCTGCGCGGCCGTGAAGAGTGGATGATTCCGATCCTGATGGCGCTGTTCGCCGCGGGCGGTACCATCTACGGCATGGCCGAAGAGTCGCTGCCGTTCTACACCCTGCTGGTGCCTGTGATGATGGCCGCCCGCTTCGACCCGGTGGTGGCTGCCGCAACCGTGTTGCTGGGGGCCGGTATCGGTACCCTGGGCTCCACCATCAACCCGTTCGCCACCGTGATTGCCGCCAACGCGGCCGGTATCTCCTTCACCGACGGCATCTGGTTACGTGTCGCCATGCTGGTCGCCGGCTGGCTGCTGTGCGTGGCCTATGTGATGCGTTACGCCAAGATGGTGCGCAACGACCCGAGCAAATCCCTGGTGGCTGACAAGTGGGAAGAGAACCGTGCCCACTTCCTTGGCAACAAGAGCGACCAGATGCTGGAGTTCACCCTGACCCGTAAAATCGTGCTGGGTATCTTCGTCGCCGCCTTCGCCGTGATGATCTACGGGGTGGCCGTGCTGGGCTGGTGGATGGCGCAGATCTCCGGCGTGTTCCTGGCTGCCGCCATCATCGTCGGTGTCATCTCCCGCATGAGTGAAGAGGAGCTGACCTCCAACTTCATCGACGGTGCCCGCGACCTGCTCGGTGTTGCCCTCATCATCGGTATCGCCCGCGGTATCGTGGTGGTGATGGACAACGGCATGATCACCCACACCATACTGCACAGCGCAGAAGGGATCGTGACCGGCCTCTCCACCGTGGTGTTCATCAACGTGATGTTCGTGCTGGAAGTGGTGCTCTCCTTCCTGGTGCCGTCCTCCTCTGGTCTGGCCGTGCTGACCATGCCGATCATGGCGCCGCTGGCCGACTTCGCCAACGTGGGCCGCGAGCTGGTGGTCACCGCCTATCAGTCCGCCTCCGGCCTGGTGAACCTGGTGACCCCGACCTCCGCCGTGGTCATGGGTGGCCTGGCGATTGCCAAGGTGCCCTACGTACGCTGGCTGAAATGGGTGGCGCCGCTGCTTGGCCTGCTGACAGTGCTGATCGTGGTCTGCCTGAGCCTGGGTGCTGTGCTCTGATCTACAACGAAGAGAAAGCTGAAAACGGGAGCCGCTGGCTCCCGTTTTTTTATGGCTGACTCATGACGACTCAAGTCGTGGGGAGGGGGGGGGATGCGGATGAACCGTTTTGGCGAAGATCAGCGGCAACAAAAAGGCGACCTTCTGGTCGCCTCGATCTCTTCGGGGGAGAGGGCTTAGCGGGCTTGTGCCAGGGTGCGCACCACGGCGGCATGGGCCTGACGGGTGCGGCTGATGTGGCGCGGGGCGACCAGCACCACGTCGTTGCCGGCGACGGCGCCCATGATCTCGGGATTGGCGTTGCGATCCAGCAGGCGGGCCACCACGGTGGCGGCACCCGGAGTGGTGTGGATCAGCACCATCTGCTGGTTGTGCACCACTTCACGCACCATGTCGTGGATGGAGCGGGTACTGCCGGCGGGCTCCAGCTGCTCGTCCACCAGGGTGTAGACCTTCTTGCCGTTGGCGTTCTGGGCCTTGGCTACGCCGAGCCGGCGCAGCAGACGGGAGATGGTGGACTGGCTGATGTCGGCGAAACCGCGCTCCGACAGCTCGCGCCGGATCTCCTCCTGGGTGCTGTAGCAGTGCTGGCCGATGATCTGGCGACAGGCATCCAGCTGGGCCAGATCGGGCTCTTGTTCCACGGGACGACTGAGGGTTTTGACCACGGCGAATTCCTTTGATGATGACCGACGGTAAACGCTCGATATCTGCCGAATTCGCTGAATATCAGCAAAAAATACTGGCAATCAATGCACTGGCAGGAAATGAGCGGGAATAGCTCTGTTTGGATGGCAAATTATAACCAACTGGTTATTTGGTGATGTGACAGGGGTCAAAAATGGGCCCCTTGGGGCCCACCTGGATATCTTTTGAGTCTGGCTATCAGTAGCGTTCGCTGACGATGTCCTGGGTGAAGGACTTCTCGCAGTACTTGCACTTCATCCGCACCACGCCTTTCACCTCGCGCACCCGGAAGTAGCTGTCCACCGGCTCGTTGTGGGAGATGCAGTTGGAGTTGGGGCAGTGGAACACCCCGGCGATGAACTCCGGCAGCTCCAGCTGGTGTTTCTTCACCACGGCGAAGTCTTCGATGATGTTGACGGTCGCCTTGGGGGCGAACAGTGCCAGCTGGTTGGCCTGCTGTTCGGTCAGGCGGGTGTTCTCGATCTTGATGAGATCCTTCTTGCCCAGTGCGCCGGATTTCAGGTTGAAACCGACGGTGATGCGCTCCTGGGTCTCGATCAGCTGGAACAGCTTGAGGATCTTGATGCCCTGGCCGGCGGGGACGTGGTCGATGACGGAGCCGTGACGGATGGCTTCGACTTGCAGTTGGTTCTTCTCGGACATGATATACCCCTTTCCCTTAGACGGTTTCGTTCAGTACCAGAGCCAGCAGCGCCTGGCGTGCATAAACCCCGTTCTCCGCCTGCTGGAAGTAGTAGGCGTGGGGAGTCTTGTCGACCGCGACGTCGATCTCGTCGACGCGGGGCAGGGGGTGCAGGATCTTCATGGTAGGCTTGGCGCCTTCCAGGGTGGCCACTTCCAGCACGAACTTGGCGGCCATGTGCTTGTATTCGGTCTCGTCGAAGCGCTCTTTCTGGACCCGGGTCATGTAGAGGATGTCCAGCTCCGGCATTACCTCTTCCATGGTCTCGTGCACGCTGAACTGGATGCCTTTCTCTTCCAGCTCCTCGCAGATGTAGTCCGGCATCGCCAGCGCTTCCGGCGAGATGAAGAAGAAGCGGCAGTTGAACAGGCTGAGGGCCTGGG
The DNA here is from genome assembly GCF_027707385.1 of Aeromonas sp. QDB54. Lineage (NCBI taxonomy): Bacteria > Pseudomonadati > Pseudomonadota > Gammaproteobacteria > Aeromonadales > Aeromonadaceae > Aeromonas > Aeromonas sp. QDB54. Next base: position 162,480 of record NZ_JAPCIT010000008.1, read on the forward strand.
CCAGCGAGTGCACGGTGCGGCCGTACTTGAGGTCACCGACAAAGGCGACGTTGAGGCCGTCCAGCTTGCCTTGCGTCTCGTGGATGGAGAAGAGGTCGAGCAGGGTCTGGGTCGGATGCTGGTTGGAGCCGTCGCCGCCGTTGATGACCGGCACGCGGGAGAACTCGGAGGCGAGGCGGGCAGCCCCCTCTTTCGGGTGACGCATCACCACCGCATCGGTGTAGGAGCCGATGATCTTGATGGAGTCGGCCAGGGTCTCGCCCTTCTTGGCGCTGGTGTTGCCACCGTCGGCGAAGCCGATGATGTTGCCACCCAGGCGCTGGACCGCGGTCTCGAACGACAGGCGGGTACGGGTGGAGGCTTCGAAGAAGCAGCTGGCAACCAGCTTGTCTTTCAGCAAGCGGGTGTCGGGCTCGGCCTTCAACCGCTGTGCGGTTGCGACCACCAGTTCCATGTCGGGCCGGGTCAGGTCCGAAATGGAGATGACATGTTTCTTATAGAGTGGATTGGTCATCGTCTGCATTCCCTTTGACATCAATGAAGGTTTTTCGGGCACAAAAAAAAGCCCCTGAAACAGGGGCTTTTTTTAAAAACAATTGGGGATCTGTGGGTCGGGAACCGGAAACAACGGGGCCGCTCTGGTGCGCTCCACCCGTCTGCAAGGCTGTCTTTTTCAGCAAAAACTGCATCGTCCTGTCCTGACCTTTTTTCAAACCGGACAGATTATAGAGTCGCATTTTGAATTGTCAAAAATTTATTTCAAAGGCAAGATTTGCTCGGAAAAACGTTTAACTTTCGTGAACTGGCCGGCAAACCCACACCTGGTGTTCGGCCTGCAAGGGCTGCGCATCTGCGGCCATGCTGCGCAGATAGGCGAGTCTGTGATGCCCCTCCAGCAGACAATAGGGTTGTGGCAGCGGGTGACCGTCCGGGTAGCTGCTGCCCGCCGCCGATGCCAGCACTATGATGGGTTCGGACCAGGTACCCTGACTCAGCATGTACTCCCCGAGCCAGGAGCGACGGACGTAACGGTTGTGCCTCAGCATCTCGCCCCAGCGTTCGACCACCTCCATATGGCGGGAACCGGTCTGCTCGATGATCCTGGCGGTCGGCCAGCTTTCACACTCGAACTGGTGGCGGGCGAGATCGATAAAGCTCCAGTTGGATTCAAAACCGCGCCAATGGCGGTAAATCCACTGGGAGAGCACATTGTCGGGAATGAAGGGCACCAGCGGGGCGACCCGTGCCAGATAGTCCGGCAGGGCCTCGGTTTTGCTCTCATCCCGGAAGTTGAGCGGTGCAAGTTGTTGAAGTAACCGATAATTGAGCATGAGCAGCCTCCTCATTGCCTGGCCACCTCTTCACCCTACCCCCATTGCCGCTGCTTTCCTACCCAAACAAGGCTGTAAATACAGCGAGTTACCCCCTTTGGCTGTAAAAAGTGACGAGATCTGCTCGTCCTTTGTGCAATCGCACCGAAAGTGAGAAAAAAGCCTTTACCTTTGATCCCGGCTTTGTATAATTCGCCTCGTTTGTTGCAGGGGCGTAGTTCCAATTGGTAGAACAGCGGTCTCCAAAACCGATGGTTGCGGGTTCGAGTCCTGCCGCCCCTGCCATTTTTCAGAGAAGCCAGCTCATTGAGCTGGCTTTTCGCTTTTCCGGGCCTCCCGTTTTTTCTCGTCGTCCCTTGTCTCGCCTGTCGTTGCAGGGCGTTCCCTCCCGTTGTACTCGTTCATCCCGACCGCTAGTCGTTGTTGCGCCGGTTTGCCCTGTCGTTTCTGGCAATCGTCCCGCCGCGTTCCCTGTGCTACATAACAGGGTCGGTGCCCAGGCAAGCCGTTGGTAGGCCGGCACTCAATGCTCAAGCCGTGGATTGTGGGCGTGAACATCAGCTGAGGAGAGCGAACCATGAACAAGGCAGTTGAAACCCGATTGAACAAGTCCCGTCCCGGTGGCTGGATCCCCCAGGATGGCGCCCATATCGAGCGCTGGATCCGGCGGATCAAGCACTACGTGACCCAGCAGCCGCGGGCGCTGGTGCCCCCCATCGCCGAGCTGCGGGATCTGGTCCATGCCGACCCTGCGCTGCATGCCCAGGCCGAAGCCATGTTCAAGGAAGCTTGGCGCCACAAGCACCTGACCCCGCTCGGCCAGCCAGAGGTACGCTCGTTCGAGGAGTTCCTGGGGCTGCTCAACGGCATCATGACCACGGCGCCCGAGGCGTATCAGGACATCCCCAGCCACGAGCCATCCGGTCTCATCGGCTTTCCCATCAATGCCCTGCTCGACTGGCCCATGGCTACCCAGTCCGGCTATCACTTCTTTGCCAACGCCCTGATCAACCAGCAGTTCAAGAAGATCCTCGACTACTGGGCCCAGTTCCTGCAGAGCCCGGCTTCCCGCTACGTGTTGAATGAACCGGTCAGCCGGCTGGATCAGGAGACCCTGGTGGTGCCCTGGCTTGGCAAGGTGGCCAAGGCCGAGATGGTCAAGGTGGCGAACGAGGCGGTCGGGGAGGGGCCCAACCCCACGCCGGGCAGCTTCGAGCAGATCTTCGAGTGCGAGCCGGCGGCCGAATACCACGGGTTCAGCTGCTGGGACGACTTCTTCACCCGCCGGTTTCGGGCCGGGGTGCGGCCGGTATCTGCGCCGACGGATGACAGTGTCATCGTCAACGCCTGCGAATCGGCGCCGCTGCAGGTGCGCAAGGAGGTGAGCCGCAGCGATCAGTTCTGGCTCAAGGGGCAGCCCTATTCGCTGGACAACATGCTCGATTTTGACGATCTGGCACCCCGTTTCGAAGGTGGTACCGTCTACCAGGCCTTCCTCAGCGCGCTCAGCTACCACCGCTGGCACAGCCCGGTGAGCGGCACCATCCGCAAGGTGCGCATCGTCAACGGCACCTACTATCTGGAAAACCAGTTCGAAGGCTTTGCCGACCCGCAGGGGGCGGATCCCAGCGCCCCCAACAATTCCCAGCCGTTCCTCACCTCGGTGGCGACCCGGGCACTCATCTTCATCGAGGCCGACAACCCCAAAATCGGCCTGATGTGCGTGGTGCCGGTGGGGATGGCCGAGGTGTCGAGCTGCGAGATCACGGTGCAGGCGGGGGATCGAGTGCAGAAGGGGGATCCGCTTGGCATGTTCCACTTCGGCGGCTCCACCCACTGCCTGCTGTTCCGCCCCGGTGTCAGGCTGGAGTTCGACTTCCATGGTCAGACCCCAGGGCTGGATGCGACCAATATGCGGCTCAATACCGCCATCGCCCGGGTGAGATAGGGATAATGTTGCCTAAAAAGGCCGCCATATGGCGGCCTTTTTCATTGGCGCGAGGGGCGGGCAGGAACTGGTAAATCGAATGAACAGCGCCATCGTCATAGTCTGAGCGAATGGTGTTGATACGCTGATCAAAATTCACCGGCTCGCCGGGGCTGGCCATAATCGGGGGCCGCCATCGTTGGCCCATCCATACCAAGGAGATCCCATGTCCCCCCGCTTCACCGAATGGACCCAAGCCCTGCAACTGGGGGAGGTGCGGCTCGGCATCGCCGCCATCGGCCGCCCGGGTACGCGTGCCCCCGTCGTCTTCCTGCACGGCTTCGGCTCCACCAAGGAGGATTACGCCGACCTCGTCCACCATCCCGACTTCGACGATCGCCCCTTCCTCGCCTGGGATGCCCCCGGCTGCGGGGCAACCACCCTGGACAGGCCGGATCGCATTGATCTGGATCTGCTGGTGCTGACGGCACTCAAGATGATCGAGAGCAAGGGGTTCGGGCGCTTCCATCTGGTGGGCCACTCCATGGGCGGGCTGACCGCCCTGCTGCTGGCATATCGCCATCCCGAGCGGGTGCTCAGCTTCACCAGCATGGAGGGCAACTTGGCGCCGGAGGATTGCTTCCTGAGCCGTCAGGTGCAGGCCTACCCGGCGCAGAGTGACGAGGCCTTCTTCGCCGCCTTCATCGAACGCACCCGCCATGGCCGGGACATGGCGAGCGCCCTCTATGCCGCCAGCCTGCGTCACAAGGTATGCACCGAGGCGGTGCGCCCCATCTTCCGCTCCATGGTGGCCCATTCGGATGAGGGGGGTCTGCTCGGCAAGTTCCTCGCCCTGCCGTGCCCCCGGCACTTCCTGTATGGGGAGCAGAACGCCCACCTCTCCTATCTGGGGGCGCTGTCGCAGGCCGGGGTCAGGCTGACCGAGATCCCCCGCTGCGGCCACTTCCCCATGTATTCGAACCCTGTGCTGATGTGGTGGGCGCTGGCCGAGTTCTTCGAAGAGAGCGAGCGCTACATGGCCGCCGGGTGATACGCGCCCTGGTGGGCATCGAGAGTGCGGGGCCTCCTAGCCCCGCAGCAGCACCATGGCGAGCAACCCGAAGGCGAGGGCGCCGAGGCGGTTGATCCAGCGCCCGCCACCCCCTTGCAGCCAGCGCCGCGCCTTGCGGGCCGAGAAGATGTAGCCGCCGTGCACCAGCACCATCAGCAGGCAGAAGCTGGAAACCAGCAACAGGAACTGCGGCAAATAGGCGCGCCGATGGTCGATAAACTGGGGCAGTATGGAGAGGAAGAAGATCAGCGCATTGGGGTTCGTGAATTGCAGCATGACACCCTCCCAGAACAGCCGGTGGCGGGCCGATGGCGGGTTCTCACCCATCCTGGGAGGGGGGCTGCGCCACAGCTTCACCCCGAGCCAGGCCAGGTAGAGCACGCCGCCGTAGCGCACCCACTCGAAGGCGGTGGGGGAGGTGGCGAGGAGCACCCCCAGGCTGGTGGCGGAGAGGGTGGCCACCCCCAGCACCCCGCAGGTGAGGCCGGCCATGCCGACTAGGGCCGGTCCCAGCCCGTGATTGAGGGCATTGGTGAGGGACTTGAGGGTGCTGGGGCCAGGACTCAGTATGGTGAGTCCTGCCATGGCGATAAACATCAGGTAGGCTTGCACGTCGCTTCCTATGTTGTTGAGAGGGTCGGCGTCATTGTTGTGAGCCTATGCCTATACGTAAAATTCAAAGAAAGTAACGACCCGATTCGAACAGGCTATCAACCATGATCAATTTCCGACTCGTCCGCCATCTCTGGCTGTTTCTGGCAGTGGCCGAGGAGCGCCATTTCGGCCGCGCAGCCCGCCGCCTCGGTATGACCCAGCCGCCCCTGACCGAGCAGATCAAGGTGCTGGAGCATGCCCTGCGGGTGAAGTTGTTCGATCGCACCCCTAAGGGGGTGCAGCTCACCCCGGCGGGTCAGGCGATCCTGCCTGCGGTGCGGCGGCTGGCGGATCAGCTCGAACACCTGGAGCTGGCGGTGCGGGAGGCGGCATCGGGTCAGGTGGGGTTGCTGACCATAGGGGCCATCACCTCCGCCATGCTGGACGAGCTGCCGGCGGTGATCGAGCGGCTCAAGCTGAGCCATCCCGGCGTCACCGTCTCGGTGCGGGAGATAGACAGCGCCGACGCCATCCCGGCGCTGGAGAGCGGCGAACTGGATCTGGCCCTGGTGCGGCTGGCCGGGCGGGATGAGGGGAGTATACGAGTGCGCCCCTTGAAGCAGGACAGGCTGGCGGTGGCCCTGCCCCTGACCCACCCGCTGGCGAGGGAAGCGTCCGTGCCCCTGGCTGCCCTGGCGGAGGATCCCTTCGTCTTGTTCCCCCGCGCCCTCAACCCGGCCTATTTCGATACCCTGATGGCCTGCTGCCACGAGGCGGGCTTCGCTCCCCGGGTGCTGCATGAGGCGCGTACCGTAGCCTCCCAGGTGGCCTTCGTCGGCTGTGGCCAGGGGGTGGCCCTGGTGCCCGAGACCCTGCGCAAGAGCGCCCCGGCCAACGTGGTGATCCGCCCCCTGGCGGGAGAGGTGCAGGTGGTAACCACTGCGCTGGCTTGGCACGGGGAGCGCCCGCCCGCGCTGCTGAATTTGCTGCTGACCGAGCTGGGTGGCGAGACCCCGCTCTGAGGTCGCATCGACCCGTCGACAGCTGACGCCTTGCTCGCCGAAACGAGGGCTGGCAGACAGGGATGTCGCCATTTTCGTGATCGGTAGCACGTCCTGCGGCTTAAAAGGCACAAACTGAACGGAGTCACTAAAGTCCCGGTACCTGTTCGCCGATAGCCTTGATTAAATAAGGGTCTCTCCCTGGCCCGTCACAACAACAAGGATCCGTAGTCATGACACTTTCGTTGCGCGGCAAGCTGCTGGCCACCAGTCTGGGGGTGGTGCTGCTGATGGCCTCACTGCTCGGCATCGTTGCCTTTCACACCCTCAAATCCCGCACCATGAGCGCCATCCAGAGCGAGGCGATCAACTATGGTCACGCCTACTCGGTTGCCATCGGCGACTGGATGGCGGATCGCAAGAACACGGTGCACGCGCTGGTGAACCTGATCGCCGACAACCCGCAGGCCGAGCTGGTGCCGCACCTGAAGCAGGCCTACACCTCGGGCGGGTTCGGGCTCACCTACTTTGGCTCGACCCAGGGAGTGATGACCCGCCAGGACCCCTCCCTCAACACCGGCAACTATGACCCGCGCGAGCGCCCCTGGTATCAGGACGCGGTGAAGGCGGGGCAGCTCATCGTCACCGCTCCCTATGTCAGCGTCACCATGCAGAAGCTGGTGGTCACCCTCTCCGAGCCGGTGCTCCATCAGGGCGAACTGGTCGGCGCCGTGGGGGCCAACCTGGCGCTCGACAAGCTGATCGACGAGGTGCTGGCGATGCAGGTGCAGGGCGAGGGGTACGCCATGCTGCTCGACAGCAGCGGCCTCATCGTCGGCCACCCCAACAAGGAGCTGGCGCTCAAGCAGATAGCTGAGCTCTCCCCCGACCTGTCGGCGGCCACCTTCCAGCAGTGGGGCCGCGAGAACAACGAGCTGCACGCCGCCACCCTGGACGGGCGTGACGTGCTGCTGGCGGTGCAGCCGGTGGCGGGCACCGATTGGCTGCTGGCCATGGTGATGTATCGCGACGTGCTGGAGGCGCCGCTTGCCACCCTGCTGTGGCAGCTGGTGGGGCTGACTCTGGTGCTGATGCTGGTATTCAGCGCCCTGCTCACCGCCATGTTCAAGTATCTGTTTGCCGATCTGGGCCGGGTGGCCGGCGCGTTGCATGATATCGCTCACGGCGAGGGGGACCTCACGGTACACATCAACACCCGCAGCAAGGATGAGGTGGGTCAGCTGGCGGAGAGCTTCAACCAGTTCGTGGCGCGGCTGCACGGCATCGTCAGCCGGCTGCGGGACGTCACCGTCGAGCTGGCGGCCCAGTCTCGCGCCCAGGCGGCCGGCGCCCAGTCCCGCAGCCAGCGGGTACGCCAGCAGCAGGACGAGATCGTGATGGTGGCGACCGCGGTGACCGAGATGGCCTCCGCCACCCAGGAGATCGCCGGCAACGCCGAGTTTGCCGCCTCCACCTCGGGCGATGCGGTCAAGCTGGCGGTCGCCGGCCAGTCGCAGGTCGGCCAGAGCCAGCGCAGCATCACGGGGCTCGCGGACGAAGTGGCCGACGCCAGCCAGATCATTGTGGAGCTGGATGCCCATGCCCAGAAGATCAGCGGCATTCTGGCCACCATCAGCGGCATCGCCGAGCAGACCAACCTGCTGGCGCTCAACGCCGCCATCGAGGCCGCCCGGGCCGGTGAGCAGGGTCGCGGTTTTGCGGTAGTGGCGGACGAGGTGCGGGTGCTGTCGCGCCGCACCCACGACTCCACCGACGAGATCCAGCAGATGATCGAGACCCTGCAGCAGACCACCCGCCGGGCGGTGAGCGGCATGGAGACCAGCCGCCAGCTGGCGGGCACCAGCGTGGAGGATGCTGAGTCCGCCAACCTGAGCCTGGGGCAGATCAACGAGGCAATCGGCGCCATCAGCGACATGGCGACCCAGATTGCGGCGGCGGCCGAAGAGCAGACCTCGGTCACCAGCGAGATCAGCCGCAACACCGAAAACATCCGCCACGTTTCCCAGGAGCTGGCCGAGCAGGCCAATCAGGAGGCGGCGCAGGCGGCCGAGCTGAAGGGGCTGACCGAGCGACTGGAGCAGGAGATTGGCCGCTTCCGGCTCTGATTATCACTCGAACGTCCATGAAAAAGGGCAGCCCGCGGGCTGCCCTTTCTTGTTTCACGGCAGGCTCAGGGGGTCTGCTTGACCCAGATCAGCTGATCGGTGGCAAAGCCCAGCGATGCCGCCTTGGCGACCAGCGCATCCACGTTGGCCTTGGGTGGATTGGGTGAGCGGGCGAGGATCCAGAGGTAGTCGTGGTTGTAGCTGGTCACCAGCGAGAGCTGGTAATCGGGATCCAGCTCGATGACGTTGTAGCCGCCGTAGAAGGGGCCGAAGAAGCTCACCTTGAGCCGTGCCTCGTCCGGTTTGTCGACGAAGTAGGCCTTGCCCTCGGCTTCACGCCAGCTGCCATCGCTCTGCTTGCCGCGGTTGAGCACCTTGACCCCGCCGTCGTCGCGCAGGCTGTAGGTGGCGCTCACCTGCTCCAGTCCGCGCTCGAAACCGTGGTCGAGGCGGGCAATCTCGTACCAGGTGCCGAGGTAGCGATCGAGCTGGAAGCCGGTAACGGGGCGGATGCCGTCAGCGAGGCCGGTACAGGCCGTCAGCAGACAGGCGGTGAGCAGGCAAAGCAGTGCACGCATGAACAATTCCTCTCTGGTTATCCCTCTATGATGCGCAGCTGGCCTTCCCGAAAGCGGGAGGCCTGATCCGTCGGCGTGCTGCCGAAGAAGCGCTTGTACTCCCGGCTGAACTGGGAGTTGCTCTCGTAGCCGACCCTGGTCGCCGCGGTCCCCGCCTTGATGCCGTCGTGCAGCATCATCATCCGCGCCTTGTGGAGGCGAAACGACTTGATGTACTGCAGCGGCGAGGTGGCGGTGACCGCCTTGAAGTGGTGGTGGAAGGCGGAGACGCTCATGTTCACCTCCCGCGCCAGCTCCTCCATGGTCAGGTTGTCGGCGTAACGCGACTCTATCATACGCAGCACACGGGCAATCTGGCCCACATGGTTGTGGCGGTTGGCGAGCGCCTGCAGCGCGGAGCCGCCCCCCTCGTGCAGGGCATAGAACAGCATCTCCCGCACCGTCTGCGGCCCCAGCACTCTGGCGTGATGGGGTTTGTCCATCAGATCGATCAGCCGCTCGGCGGCACAGAACATGGCCTCCGACAGGGGCACCGAGTGCACGCCGCTCTTTTGCGGGGTGGGGGCGGGCAGGGCATCCCCCAGCTCCAGCAGCAACTCCTGCAGAGTCACCAGGTTGATCTCGAGGGAGAAGCCGATGAGGGGTTGCTCGGGGGAGGCGAAGCACTCGCACTCGCAGGGCAGCGGCAGGGTCATCAGCAGGTAGTGATTGGGGTCGTAGCGAAACACCTGGTCCGCCAGATAGCCCACCTTGTGCCCCTGCAGGATCACTATCATCCGCGGTTGATAGAGCACCGGGGTGCGGCCGTGGTATTCGGCGGTGTAGATGAGGCTCACCTGACCCACCGGCGAGGGGGTGATGCCGGGGGCGGTGACGTGGCGGGCCAGCTTGGCGGCGAGATCGGTGTAGCGGGTCTGCATGGGATGCTCTTGGGTTCTGTTTTGGTTGCTTTGTAGGAATAGGCAAAAATAAAGCAGGATGTTGCCTTGATGGTATTGGTTGTCTGGAGAAAAATGCAATCACATTTTTGCGGCCAGGCCGCCAGATACTCACAAAGGCAATGTCGATGAACAACTTTACCCTGCATACCCCGACCAAGATCCTGTTCGGCAAGGGCCAGGTCGCCCAGCTGCGTGAACAGCTGCCGCGCGATGCCCGCATCCTCATCACCTACGGCGGCGGCAGCGTGGTGCGCAGCGGCCTGCTGGCCCAGATCCGCAGCGAGCTGGCCGGCATGACCCTGTTTGAATTCGGTGGCATCGAGCCCAACCCCACCTATGAAACCCTGATGGGGGCGGTCGAGCTGGCCCGCGCCGAGCGGGTCGACTTCCTGCTGGCCGTCGGCGGCGGCTCCGTGCTCGACGGCACCAAGTTCATCGCCGCGGCCGCCCACTATGATCCGGCCCGGGATCCCTGGCACATCCTCGAGACCGTGGGCAACGAAGTGCGCTCCGCCATCCCGCTCGGCGCCGTGCTGACCCTGCCTGCCACCGGTTCCGAGATGAACATGGGCGCCGTGGTGACCCGTCGCAGCAGCGGCGACAAGGTGCACTTCTTCTCGCCGTTCGTGATGCCACGCTTCGCCGTGCTCGATCCTGTGCTGACCTACACCCTGCCGGCCCGTCAGGTGGCCAACGGGGTGGTGGATGCCTTCATCCACATCCTGGAGCAGTACCTCACCTATCCGGTCAACGCCAAGGTGCAGGATCGCTTCGCCGAAGGTCTGCTGCTGACCCTGCTGGAAGAGGGCCCCAAGGCGCTGGTGGAACCGGAAAACTACGAGGTGCGCGCCAACATCATGTGGAGCGCCACCCTGGCGCTGAACGGCCTGATCGGGGCCGGTGTACCGCAGGACTGGGCGACCCACATGCTGGGCCACGAGATCACCGCCCTGCACGGCCTTGACCACGCCCAGACCCTGGCGGTGGTGCTGCCGGCCCTGCTGCAGGCCAAGCGCCAGCAGAAACACGCCAAGCTGCTGCAATACGCCGAGCGGGTGTGGGACCTGCGCAGCGGCAGTGAAGCGGAGCGCATCGATGGCGCCATCGCCGCCACCCGCGACTTCTTCGAGCGGATGGGGGTCAAGACCCGGCTGCGGGATTACGGCGTGGCGGACGCAGGAATTGATACCCTGCTCGGCAAGCTGGCGGAACACGGCATGACCGCCATCGGCGAGCACGGCGATATCGACCTGGTGCAGAGCCAGCATATTTATGAGGCGGCCTGGTAAGCGGGGCGCACTGGCCCGTCACCATCGAAACGATTAAATAGCAGGGGCCGGATCCGCTCATTTGGCGGGTAGCCGGCCCCTTGTCTGTTACAAAACAGTTACTTTTTTCGTTTTCGGCCCGATATCTGTGATCCGTGCGGATTTCGTAAGAACAAAAAGCGCTAAGATAGAGGGCCGGTAAAACATTTTTTTTGACTGGTTGGATCACTTTTTCCAGCGCTTTTTACTGGTATAAGTCGCTAATTTGGTTTGTTTTTTTAAATCATGGTCCGGGACGGGCTGAATTCTGTACGCGCCCCGCCGGGACTGCGGTTGTAATAAAACTCCAAAATTTGATACTAATCACCTTCGCGCCTGAAAAGCGGGGGCCTGGCCATGACAGGAGGTTGAGGTAAAGCCTACTGATTTTCATAACAAAGGGCCCGTGACCTGCACTTTGGTCATGTCTTGTTTCGCCAGAAATGCGACACTGGGCAGCGATTGTTTATTAACCATCAGGGAATAGTCATGCAGATTGGAATACCGAGAGAGAGTCTCGCCGGTGAGACCCGGGTCGCAGCGACCCCGGCCACCGTTGAGCAGCTGAAAAAGCTCGGCTTCGAGGTCGCCATCGAGGCCGGTGCCGGCCTGCTGGCCAGCTTCGATGATGCCGCCTTCGAGGCTGCCGGTGCCAGCGTGGTGCCGAGCGTCTGGCAAGCCGACCTCATCTTCAAGGTCAATGCGCCGACCGATGCCGAGATCGCACAAATTAAAGATGGTGCCACCCTGGTGAGCTTCATCTGGCCTGCCCAGAACCCTGAGCTGGTCAAGAAGCTGTCCGCGCGCAACATCAATGTGATGGCGATGGACATGGTGCCGCGGATCTCCCGTGCCCAGTCCCTCGATGCCCTCTCCTCCATGGCCAACATCGGTGGCTATCGTGCCGTGGTGGAAGCCGCGCACCAGTTTGGTCGCTTCTTCACCGGCCAAATCACCGCAGCCGGCAAGGTGCCGCCCGCCAAGGTACTGGTGATCGGTGCCGGCGTAGCCGGTCTGGCCGCCATCGGTACTGCCGGTTCCCTCGGTGCCATCGTGCGTGCGTTCGATACCCGTCTGGAAGTGGCCGAGCAGATCGAGTCCATGGGTGGCGAGTTCCTCAAGCTGGACTTCGGTGGCGAGGATGGCTCCTCCTCCGACGGTTACGCCAAGGTGATGAGCGAAGAGTTCATCGCGGCCGAGATGGCGCTGTTTGCCCAGCAAGCCAAGGAAGTGGACATCATCATCACTACCGCCCTGATCCCGGGCAAGCCGGCACCCAAGCTGATCACCAAAGAGATGGTGGACAGCATGAAGCCGGGCTCGGTGATCGTGGACATGGCTGCCCAGGCTGGCGGCAACTGCGAATACACAGTGCCGGGTGAACTGCATGTCACCGGCAACGGCGTCAAGGTGATCGGTTACACCGATCTGCCGGGCCGCCTGCCTGCCCAATCCTCCCAGCTTTACGGTACCAACCTGGTCAACCTGATGAAGCTGATGTGCAAGGAGAAGGACGGCAACGTCGCCATCAACTTCGAAGACGTGGTGCAGCGCAACATGACGGTGATCCAGGCCGGTGAAGTGACCTTCCCGCCGCCCGCCATCTCGGTCTCTGCCGCCCCGCAAAAACCGGCTGCCGCCAAACCGGCCGCCAAGAAGGAAGCGGCCAAGCCCTCCAACAAGAAGTTCGTGTTCGGTGCCCTCGGCATCGCCGCCTTCGGTTGGGTTGCTGCCGTGGCGCCTGCGGCGTTCCTCTCCCACTTCACCGTATTCATCCTGGCCTGTGTGGTCGGTTACTACGTGGTGTGGAACGTCTCTCACGCCCTGCACACGCCGCTGATGTCGGTCACCAATGCCATCTCCGGCATTATCGTGGTCGGTGCCCTGCTGCAGATTGGGCAAGGGTCGACCCTGGTCACCGCATTGGCCTTCGTCGCCGTGCTGATTGCCAGTATCAACATCTTCGGCGGCTTCACCGTCACTCAGCGCATGCTGAAGATGTTCCGTAAGGATTAAGGGGGTTTAACGTGTCTCAAGGACTGGTAACAGCATCCTATATCGTTGCCGCCGTGCTCTTCATCCTCAGTCTCGCGGGACTGTCGAAGCAAGAGACGGCCAAGCATGGCAACCTGTTCGGTATCGCGGGGATGGCCATCGCCCTGCTCGCGACCGTGTTCAACCCGGAAACCAGTGGCGTTCACTGGATCATTCTGGCCATGGTGATCGGCGGTGCCATCGGCGTGCGTCTGGCGCTGAAGGTCGAGATGACCGAGATGCCAGAGCTGGTGGCCGTGCTGCACAGCTTCGTGGGTATGGCGGCCGTGCTGGTGGGCTTCAACAGCTTCATCGATCTGCACCCCTCCGCGCCTGCTGAAGTGGTCGTGTCCGTCGGTTCCAACCTGGATGCCACCCTGGCAGCCGCCCGTGCGGCGTTCGAGCAGGCGGCAAGCATAGCCCAGGTCGAGCACCTCTCCGGCGCCATGCTGAACATCCACCTGGTCGAGATCTTCCTCGGCGTCTTCATCGGTGCGGTGACCTTCACCGGTTCCGTGGTGGCGTTTGGCAAGCTGCGTGGCCTCATCTCCTCCAAGCCGCTGATGCTGCCGCACCGCCACAAGCTGAACCTGCTGGCCGTGGTCGCCTCGCTGGCGCTGATGGTCTACTTCGTCAACGCGGGTGGCTCTACCTTTGCCCTGCTGGTGATGACCCTGATCGCCTTCGCCTTCGGCTGGCACCTGGTGGCCTCCATCGGTGGCGCCGACATGCCGGTAGTGGTTTCCATGCTGAACTCCTACTCCGGTTGGGCGGCAGCGGCGGCGGGCTTCATGCTCTCCAATGACCTGCTGATCGTGGTGGGTGCGCTGGTGGGTTCCTCCGGTGCGATCCTCTCCTACATCATGTGCAAGGCGATGAACCGCTCCTTCATCTCGGTGATTGCCGGTGGCTTCGGCTCCGATGGCGTGGCCTCCACGGCTGACCAGGAGATGGGCGAATACCGCGAAACCAGCGCCGAGGAAGTGGCTGACCTGCTGAAGAATTCCAGCTCCGTCATCATCACCCCGGGCTACGGTATGGCGGTGGCGCAGGCTCAGTATCCGGTTGCCGAGATCACCCAGAAGCTGCGTGACCGCGGCGTCAAGGTGCGCTTCGGTATCCACCCGGTTGCCGGTCGTCTGCCTGGCCACATGAACGTGCTGCTGGCGGAAGCGAAAGTCCCGTATGACATAGTTCTGGAAATGGACGAGATCAACGAAGACTTCAGCGATACCGATACCGTGCTGGTGATCGGTGCCAACGACACCGTCAACCCGGCTGCGATGGAAGATCCGGGCAGCCCCATCGCCGGTATGCCGGTGCTGGAAGTGTGGAAGGCGCAGAACGTCATCGGCTTCAAGCGCTCCATGAACACTGGCTATGCCGGTGTGCAGAACCCGCTGTTCTTCAAGGAGAACACCCAGATGCTGTTTGGCGATGCCAAGGCCAGCGTCGAGGCTATCCTGAAAGCGCTGTAAGCGCCGGAGAGGAAAGCAAAAAGGAGGCTCCGGCCTCCTTTTTTATTACTCACTTTTTGGTATATCCTCAGCCAATACACAGAGGAGATCACTGCATGGTGTGGCGTAAAGGATGGATCCTGCTTTGCCTCTGGTGGGGGTGGGCGGCACAGGCGAGCGAGCCACCGACCCTGACCCTGCTGACCGAGCTGTGGCCGCCCTATGTGATGCGGCTCGATGACGGCAGCCTGGGCGGTGCCGATCTGGAGCTGGCCCGCACCGTGCTCAAGCGGATGGGTTACCAGACCACGGTCAAGGTACTGCCCTGGAAGCGGGTGCTGCAGGAGGCCAGGCTCCAGCGCGGTGATGCCATCGTCGATGCCTTCTTCGAAGAGCGTCGGCTGGAGTGGTTGCACTATCCGGATGAACCCCTCTCCCAGAGCGGGGAGGTGCTCTTCTTCCCGCTCGCCAGACCCGTCGACTTCCAGGGGCTGGTCAGCCTCAAGGGGCTGCGTATTGGTACCCAGACCGACTACGCCTACGGCGAGGAGTTCCTCACCTCGGCCCTGTTTACCCGGGTGGCCATGACCGGGGAGAGCAACATGATCAAGCAGTTGCACCTGATGATGGCGGGGCGGCTCGATGGGGTCGTGATGAATCAGATGGTGGGCCGTTACCTGCTCAAGGGGCAGGGGCTGCAGGATCAGGTCGGCCACAGCGAAAAACGGGTGAGCGAGAGTAACCGCAATTTCCTCGCCTTTACCCATAGGCCTGGCAATGAACGGCTGGCCTATCAGTTCTCCCTCGCCCTCAAGGCCTTCAAACAGACCCCCGAATATCAATCCCTGCTGACCCGTTACGGGCTCTGACTTTCCCCACTGTCGGCTGAACCTGGTCGGCAGCGACCTGCCGTGCGCTTGTTCACATTTTGTGGCACTTCACCGCCAGTTGGGCATAATGCCTGCGCAAAAAGCGAAGCGGTTCAAATTTATTTGAGTCCTATTGCTTTAGAGTTACCAAAAGTTGATCGGATGGCCCAACGACTCAGGCGGTCCCGATCATCGGCTCGGCCCTCGACCGGCTGCAGCCGACCCGGCATCTCCCGCCATACTGGTTATATGTCGCTCCGCCATTGTGGAGCGGACAGCACAATGACAAGCCCGCATCGGGCGCCGTGAACATGAGACACATCGCAATGAAAGCACAATGGACCGACTTTATTACCCTGCTCAAGCGTGAAGTGGTGCCGGCCCTTGGCTGCACCGAGCCCATGTCGGTGGCGCTGGCGGCGGCCAACTGCCGCAAGCTGCTGGGGCAGGTGCCGACCCGCGTCAGCGTCTGGGTCAGCGGCAATCTGTTCAAGAACGGCATGGGGGTCGGCGTGCCGGGTACCGGCATGATAGGTCTGCCGGTGGCGGCCGCCGTCGGCATCACCGGCGGCAACCCGGATGCCGGGCTGGAGGTGCTCAAGACTCTCACGCCGGATCAGGTGGAAGCCGCCAAGGCGCTACTGCCCGCCATCAAGGTGGATGTGAAGGACGTGCCGGACGTGCTCTACGCCGAGGTGCTGGCTGAGGTGGAGGGGCACAGCGCCCGGGTGGTGATCTGTACCGATCATACCCGCATCATCCTGATGGAGCGTGACGGCGAGGTGCTGATGGCGCAGGACAGCGCCCCCGGCGTGCAGATCCAGGCCGCCCCTTCCAGCAAGCCCACCATGACCCTGCGCGAGATTGTCGATTTTGCCCTGCAGGTGCCGCTGGCCGAGATCGACTTCATCCGCGAGGCGGCCACCATGAACCAGGCGCTGGCGGATGAAGGGCTGCAGGGATATGGCCTGCGCATCGGCAAGATCCTCACCGAGCAGGTGGAGCGCAAGCTGCTCTCCGATGACCTGATGACCCTGGCCATGCGCTTGTCGTCCGCCGCCTCCGATGCGCGGATGGATGGCAGCCATGCTGCCCGCCATGTCCAACTCGGGCTCCGGCAACCAGGGCATTGCCGCTACCATGCCGGTGGTGGCGGCCGCGCGCTTCCTCCAGGCGAGTGACGAGCAGCTGACCCGGGCGCTGGTGATGAGCCACCTAGTGGCCATCTACATCAAGACTTACCAGAACAAGCTGTCGGCCCTCTGTGCCGCCAGCACCGCCGCCATGGGGGCGGGGGCCGCCATCACCTGGCTGCTGGGCGGCCAGTTCGAGCAAATTAGTCACTGTATCAACAACATGATCGGCGACGTTTCCGGTATCATCTGCGACGGCGCGGGCAGCGCCTGTTCCATGAAGGTCTCTACCTCCACCTCGGCGGCGGTCAAATCGTCGCTGATGGCCATCAACAACCTGCACGTGCCCCAGAGTGAAGGCATCGTCTCCGACGATGTGGATCAGACCATCGCTAACCTGGGTCGCCTCTCCAAACAGGGGATGCTGGATACCGATATCGAGATCATCAACATCATGCGGGCCAAGCAACAAGGCAAGGCCGAGTGATGCAAGAGGGTGGCGCAGGCCACCCTCCGTTTTTCTGCCTGTTGACGCCACCCCGGCCACACCGGGGGGCGGGCCGCCACGATGCGGCGCGTTTCAGGGGAGAGTGCGCACTGGGCACTCGCCCGTACACCTCGGGCCCGGCCCGATCATTTGGGGAATATCGTCATGACTCTTAGCGTTATAGGTAATCTGGCCATCCTGGTCATGTTGCTGCTGTTTCTCTATCGGTTGCAGCAAACCCACGTCAGCTTCACCCGCCGGGTCTTCTCGGGGCTGGGGCTGGGCATCCTGTTTGGCGCCGCCCTGCAGCTGCTCTACGGCGCCGGCTCCGACGTGCTGGTACAGACCGGCGACTACCTGGACATCGTCGGCAGCGGCTACGTGAAGCTGCTGCAGATGATCATCACGCCGCTCATCATGGTCTCCATCATCGGGGCCATCCTCAAGCTCAACGGCGGCACCGCACTCGGCAAAATCAGCGCCATGACCATAGGCGTGCTGATCTTCACCACCATGATCGCCGCCGGGGCGGGCATCCTGATGTCCAACCTGTTCGGCCTGACCGCCGAGGGGCTCACCGCAGGCGCCGCCGAGACCGCTCGTGGCGCGGCCCTGCAGACCACCCTCGGCAGCGTCGAGAGCATGTCCTTTGCCAAGATGGTGCTGGAGTTCATCCCGGCCAACCCCTTCCTCGACATGACGGGCGCGCGCAAGACTTCCACTATCGCCGTGGTGATTTTCTCCATCTTCATCGGTTTGTCGGCCACCGGCATCGCCCGCAAGAAGCCGGAGATCTTCGCGAGTTTCGGTCACTTCATGCAGGTTGCCCACGTCATCGTGATGCGGATGGTGACCCTGGTGCTGCGCCTCACCCCCTACGGCGTGCTGGCGCTGATGACCAAGGTGGTGTCCGGCTCCAACTATGCCGATATCCTCAATCTGCTTAGCTTCGTCATGGCCTCCTACGGCGCCATCGCCATCATGTTTGCGGTGCACCTGCTGCTGGTGAGCCTGGTGGGCATCAACCCGGCTCGCTATCTGAAGAAGATCATGCCGGTGCTGGCCTTTGCCTTCACCTCCCGGACCAGTGCGGGCTCCATCCCGATGAACGTGCAGACCCAGACCAAGGCGCTCGGCATTCCGGAGGGGATCGCCAACTTCGCCGCCTCGTTCGGTTCGACCATCGGCCAGAACGGCTGCGCCGGCATCTATCCGGCCATGTTGGCGGTGATGATTGCGCCGACCGTGGGGGTCAACCCCATGGATCCGGGCTTCATCATGACCCTGATCGCCATCATCACCGTCAGCTCGTTCGGGGTGGCCGGCATTGGCGGCGGCGCCACCTTCGCCGCCTTGATCGTGCTCTCCGCGCTGGACTTCCCGGTGGCGCTGGCCGGTCTGCTCATCTCCATCGAGCCGCTGATCGACATGGGCCGTACCGCCCTCAACGTCTCCGGCTCCATCACCGCGGGCACGGTCACCAGCCGTCTGCTGGGGGAGACCGACATGGCGGTGTTCAACAGCGAGCACGAGGTGTGTCTGGACGGTGAAGAGTCCACCATCTGATCCGCCAGTCCGGGGGAGTCGACCCCTGCCCCGGCGAGCAACCAATGAAGAGAGCGGGGAGGGCATGCCCTCCCCGTTGCATGGAAAGGAGCGAGTATGAGAATCCTGATCATCGGTGGCGAAGCCGCCGGCATGAGTGCGGCCGCCAAGGCGCGCCGGCTGGCCAAAGAGGCCGAGATAGTGGTGTATGAGGCATCCGAGGTGATCTCCTTCGGTGCCTGCGGTCTGCCCTACTTCGTTGGCGACGAGTTTCAGGAACCCGGCTACATGGCCGAGTTCACCCCGGAGCAGTTCGCCGCCAAGGGGATCGAGGTCAAGACCGGCCACCGGGTGCTGGGCCTGGATGCCGCCGCGCAGACGCTGACAGTGGAGCACAAGGGCGATACCTTCACCGATCGCTACGATCGGCTGATGATCGCCACCGGCGCCCGCGAAGTGATGCCCCCCATCCCCGGCCTGCAGCAGGAAGGGGTATTCGGCCTGCGCCGGATGGCCGACGGGCTGGCCCTCAAGGCCGCCGTGCAGGACAAGGCCAACAGCCGTGCCCTGGTGATCGGTTCCGGCTTTATCGGGCTGGAAGTGGTGGAGGCGCTGGTGCATCAGGGTAAAGAGGTGCGTCTCATCGAGCTGGCGGACCGGGTCATTCCAGAGGCGTTTGACGAGGAGATCACCCAGCATATCGAGACCGAGCTGCGTGAGCAGGGAGTCTCCCTTCATCTTGGCGAGCGAGTTGAAGCGCTGCTGGGAGAGGGCCGGGTGACCGGCGTGCGTACCAGCCATGGCGAGTACGAGGCCGACATCGTGGTGGTCTGCACCGGGGTCAAACCCAATACCGAGTTCCTGGCCGATACCGGCATTGAGCTGCTCGGCAACGGCGCCATCAAGGTGGACCGGCAGGGGCGCAGCTCGCTGGCCAACGTCTGGTCGGCCGGCGACTGTGCCAGCGTCTGGCACGGCGTCAAGCAGCAGCAGGTCTATGTGCCGCTCGCCACCATCGCCAACAAGTTGGGCCGCATGGTGGGGGAAAACCTGGCCGGTGCCGAGCAGGAGTTCCCGGGCACTCTGGGTTCTGCCGCGCTCAAGGTGCTGGGGCTGGAGGCGGGCCGTACCGGTCTCTCCGAGCAGGAGGCCAAGGCGATGGGCATCGATTACCGCACCGTGGTGATCAAGGACAAGTGCCACACCAACTACTGCCCGGGCCAGTCCGACATTCACGTCAAGCTGGTCTATGAGGCAGGCAGCAAGCGGCTGCTGGGGGGCCAGATCCTCGGTCGCAAGGGGGCGGTACACCGCATCGACGCGCTGGCGGTCGCCATCACCATGGGGGTGACCACCGAGCAGCTCGGCATGCTGGACTTTGCCTATGCGCCGCCCTTCTCCCGCACCTGGGATGTGCTCAACGTGGCGGGCAACGTCGCCAAGTAACGCACGGCATGACGGCGTGGCTGATGTGCGCCGTCTCTCCCTATGCCACCGGCACGGGGGGATAAAGGGGCATGTCGTTCATGAACGGCGCCCATAAAAAAACCGGAGCCAGTGGCTCCGGTTTTTCATTGCGTTGCTGCGAGTCAGCCGCTGCCGAGACGATTGTCCGGGTAGTTCTTGGCCAGCACTTCGCGGGCATGCTGGGCCAGGGTCGGCATCTTCAGGCTGTCGTAGGAGTTGATCATGATCTCCAGCGCCTTCTCGGTTTCGGCCGTGTCGGGATAGGTCTCGACGATCAGCTTGGCGCGGTTGGCGGCGGCGATCAGCGCATCACGCTTCACGTAGTACTCGGCCACGCTCAGGTCGTAACGGGCAAGCCGGTTCTTCAGACCGATCATGCGGGCACGGGCATCGGCGGCATAGACGCTGTTGGGATAGTTCTGCAACAGGGTCTTGAAATCCTGGAAGGCCTGACGGGCATAGGAGGGGTCTTTGTCGTCCCGATTGATGCCCAGGAAGTCCTGGAAGAAGTTGTAATCGCCGGCCATGTTGGTCAGACCGCGCATGTAGAATACGTAGTCGATATTTTTATGCGCCGGATTGAGGCGGATAAAACGGTCAATATTGGCGATCGCCTGGGCGGTATCATCCTGCTTGTAATAGGCGTAAATGAGGTCGAGCTGAACCTGGTTGGAGTAGGCGCCGAAAGGATAGCGCGAGTCCAAAGCTTCCAGTAACTCGATAGCATTCAGGTAGTTACCGGCATCCAGCTTGAGGCGTGCTTTCTGGTACAGGGTCTCCGGCGGTTCGTCCGGTACCTTGGGTTTGGTGCTGGAACAGCCTGTGATCAAGGTAGCGACCAAGGCGAGCGACATCAGCAGGTGAGACTTCTTTCCCATCAACAACATCCGGTCCATTTCCACGAAATTGGCAAAGTATCCGTTATGCTTGGCTAAAAGAAAAGCTAGAATACCCGGATTATTTCGAATTGATACCCCCCGCTCAAGAGACCATACATGAGCCAGCATATTGAACTGACAGGCGAATTCCAGGATCACCAATTCGGGCAGCGACTCGACCAGGCCCTGGCCGAATTGTTTCCAGACTACTCCCGCACCCGCATCAAGGAGTGGATTTTACAGGACAGAGTGACCCTGGATGGTCAGGTTGCCAATACCCCGCGCGAGAAAGTGCTGGCCGGGCAGAAGGTACATGTGGATGTCGAGCTGGCAGACGACACCCGTTGGGATGCCCAGAATATTGAGCTCAACATCGTCTATGAAGATGAACACATTCTGGTGATCGACAAGCCGGCCGGTCTGGTGGTCCACCCGGGTGCCGGCACGCCGGATGGCACCATTCTCAACGCCCTGCTGCACCGTTACCCCGCCATCGCCGAGGTGCCTCGCGCCGGTATCGTGCACCGTCTGGATAAAGATACCACGGGTCTGATGGTGGTCGCCAAGACCATCCCGGCCCAGACCCACCTGGTGGAAGCGCTGCAGGCGCGCCAGATCACCCGTGAGTACGAAGCCATCGCCATCGGTCACATGACCGCCGGTGGCACCGTCGATGCCCCCATCGGCCGTCACCCGACCCAGCGTACCCACATGGCCGTGGTGCCCAATGGGCGCGAGTCCGTCACCCACTACCGGGTGCACGAGAAGTTCCGTGGCCATACCCGTCTGCGGCTGCGACTGGAAACCGGTCGTACCCACCAGATCCGTGTCCACATGGCCCACATCAAGCATCCGCTGGTGGGGGATCCCGCTTACGGTGGCCGTCTGCGTCTGCTGCGCAACGCCACCCCCGAGCTGACCGAGGCCCTGCGTGGCTTCCATCGTCAGGCACTGCACGCCACCATGCTGAAGCTGGCGCACCCCATCACGGGTGAAGTGATGGAATGGCACTCCCCTACGCCGCAGGACATGCTGGACCTGATGGAAGTGCTGCGGGCGGATACCCTGGCCAATCCGGACGATTTAGTCTGGAACTGATGAGCTGATGGCAGTGCTGCACACCAAGATCACCCCGGCCAATCCGGATTATCTGGTCTGGAATTGATGAGCTGATGGAAGTGCTGCACATCAGGATCACCCTGGCCAATCCGGACGATCTGGTCTGGAACTGATGAAGAGGGCGGTTCTGCGACGATTCCTGCCGTAACCCGCCCTGCATGACCTGATATGGGGCCCCTTGACTGGTTGCAGCCAAGGGGCCCCTTTTATATGAAGGAAAGGAGCCACAGATGAAATGGATCGAACCCGACTGGCCGGCACCGGCCAAGGTCAGCGCCCTGTCGACCACCCGTGACGGCGGTATCAGCGAGGGGGTCTTTGCCGGCCTCAACCTGGGGGCCCATGTGGGAGACGCGGCGGCGCGGGTCGAGGCCAATCGTGCCCGCCTGCAACAGGCTGCGGATATTCCCGGCCCCCTCAACTGGCTCAATCAGGTGCATGGCACCGCAGTGCATCCGGTCAGCAACCAGTATGATGCCGTGCCGGATGCCGATGCAGCTTGCGCCCATGAGGCGGGGCAGGCCTGCATAGTGATGACCGCCGACTGCCTTCCCGTGTTGTTTTGCGATCGGGCGGGCACTGTGGTGGCTGCCGCCCATGCCGGTTGGCGCGGGCTGCAGGGTGGCGTGCTGGAGGCGAGTATTGCCGCCATGGGCTGCGAGTCGGGCGAGATCCTGGCCTGGCTGGGCCCGGCCATCGGCCCCACGGCCTTTGAAGTGGGTGGCGAGGTACGCGAGGCCTTTATGGCCGAGCAGGCCGAGGCGGCGGCTGCCTTCGTCCCTTCGCCCAACGAAGGGAAATGGCTGGCGGATATCTACCAGCTGGCCCGGCTGCGCCTCGCCCGCGCAGGTGTCACCGCCGTCTATGGCGGCGAACATTGCACCTTCAGCGACAGCGAGCAGTTCTACTCTTATCGCCGCAACGGCCAGACCGGTCGCATGGCCTCGATTATCTGGCTGGCTGAGTAAGTGTCTGGGGGCGTTTCCCCAGACAGTGAGCAGTGCTACTGCCCATGTCGTCGCAACGGCCAGACCGGTCGTATGGCCTCGATTATCTGGCTGGCGCCCTGACGACGCTCTCCGCCCTGCATCTTGCCGGGCGGGGATCCTGCCTGCTTCCCGCTTTGCAGAAAAAATAACCAGCCCCGCCCCTTGAAATAGTCCGTACGGGCCTCATCTTTCATCTCAGAAAGTTATGTTGTTTGCCGCGCAAGCGGCGTCTGTCTTGAAAGGGGGAGTGCAATGCGCCTCGATCGCCTGACCAGCAAATTCCAGATTGCTATTTCCGATGCCCAGTCTTTGGCACTGGGTCGTGACCACCAATTCATCGAACCCGTTCACCTGATGACCGCCCTGGTCAATCAGGATGGCGGCTCCATCCGTCCGCTGCTCACCCTGACCGGGATGGACATCAATTCCCTGCGCTCGCGCCTCGGCGAAGAGCTGGATCGCCTGCCGCGCGTCAGCGGCGTGGAAGGGGACGTGCAGCTCTCCAACGGCCTCGGCCGGCTGCTCAACGTCTGCGACAAGCTGGCTCAGCAGCGCAAGGATCAGTTCATCTCATCCGAACTGTTCGTGCTGGCGGCCCTCGACGAGAAGGGGACGCTGGGCGAGCTGCTGCGTGCCCAGGGGCTGACCAAGGAGAAACTCGAAGCGGCCATCGACAAGGTGCGCGGCGGCAAGAAGGTGGAAGATGCCAACGCCGAGGAGAATCGCCAGGCGCTGGAGAAATACACCATCGATCTGACCGAGCGGGCCGAGATCGGCAAGCTCGACCCGGTGATCGGCCGGGATGACGAGATCCGCCGCACCATCCAGGTACTGCAACGCCGTACCAAGAACAACCCGGTGCTGATCGGTGCCCCCGGCGTCGGCAAGACCGCCATCGTCGAAGGGCTGGCCCAGCGCATCATCAATGGCGAGGTGCCGGAGGGGCTCAAGAACAAGCGGGTGCTGTCGCTCGACATGGGGGCGCTGGTGGCCGGTGCCAAGTATCGCGGCGAGTTCGAAGAGCGGCTCAAGGCCGTGCTCAACGATCTGGCCAAGGAGGAGGGCAACGTCATCCTCTTCATCGATGAGCTGCACACCATGGTCGGCGCCGGCAAGGGTGAAGGCGCCATGGATGCGGGCAACATGCTCAAACCGGCGCTGGCCCGTGGCGACCTGCACTGCGTCGGCGCCACCACCCTGGACGAGTACCGCCAGTACATCGAGAAGGATGCCGCGCTGGAGCGCCGTTTCCAGAAGGTGCTGGTGGAGGAGCCGAGCGTGGAGGACACCATCGCCATCCTGCGCGGCCTGAAGGAGCGTTACGAACTGCACCACCACGTGCAGATCACCGACCCCGCCATCGTGGCGGCGGCCCAGCTGTCGCACCGCTACATCGCGGATCGCCAGCTGCCGGACAAGGCCATCGACCTCATCGACGAGGCGGCGGCCAGCATCCGGCTGCAGATCGACTCCAAGCCCGAGTCCCTTGACCGGCTCGAGCGGCGCATCATCCAGCTCAAGCTGGAGCAGCAGGCGCTGATGAAGGAGGACGATGACGCCAGTCGCAAGCGGCTCGAGCTGATCAATCAGGAAATCAGCGAAAAAGATCGGGAATACAACGAGCTGGATGAGGTGTGGAAGGCCGAGAAGGCCGCCCTCGCCGGCACCCAGCACATCAAGGCGGCCCTCGAGCAGGCCCGCCAGGATCTCGACGTGGCGCGCCGTGCAGGCGACCTGGGCCGGATGTCCGAGCTGCAGTACGGCCGCATTCCTGAGCTGGAGAAACAGCTGGATCTCGCCACCCAGGCGGAGATGCAGGAGACCAGCCTGCTGCGCAACCGGGTCACCGACGTGGAGATCGCCGACGTCTTGGCCCGCTGGACCGGTATTCCGGTAGCCCGCATGCTGGAAGGGGAGCGCGACAAGCTGCTGCGGATGGAAGATCAGCTGCACAGCCGGGTGATCGGCCAGGAGGAGGCGGTCGAGGCGGTTTCCAACGCCATTCGCCGCTCCCGTGCCGGGCTGTCCGATCCGAACCGCCCCATCGGCTCCTTCCTGTTCCTGGGGCCCACCGGGGTGGGCAAGACCGAGCTGTGCAAGGCGCTGGCCGAGTTCCTGTTCGATACCCAGGACGCCATGGTGCGGATCGACATGTCGGAGTTCATGGAGAAACACAGCGTGGCCCGTCTGGTGGGGGCGCCTCCGGGATACGTGGGTTACGAGGAGGGCGGTTATCTGACCGAGGCAGTACGCCGTCGCCCCTACTCGGTGATCCTGCTGGATGAAGTGGAGAAGGCACACCCTGATGTGTTCAACATCCTGCTGCAGGTGCTGGACGATGGCCGCCTGACCGATGGTCAGGGTCGTACCGTCGATTTTCGCAACTCGGTGGTGATCATGACCTCCAACCTCGGGTCGGATCTCATTCAGGAGCACCACTCCGAGAAGGATTACGACGAGATGAAGGGCATGCTGATGGAGGTGCTGTCTCGCAGCTTCCGGCCGGAGTTCATCAACCGGATCGACGAGACCGTGGTGTTCCACCCGCTCGGCGAGGAGCACATCAAGTCCATCGCCCGCATCCAGCTCAAGAGCCTGATGGGTCGACTGGAGGCCCAGGGTTACGAGGTGGAGGTGAGCGAAGCGCTGCTCGAGAAGCTGGTGCACGCCGGGTTCGATCCCGTCTACGGGGCGCGTCCCCTCAAGCGGGCGATCCAGCACAAGGTGGAGAACCCGCTGGCGCAAGCGCTGCTCTCCGGCCGTATCGTGCCGGGCAAAAAGCTGGTGCTGGGGGCCGACAGCAATGGCCTCACCATGACCCAGTAACGGGATTGTCGATGAAAAACGCAGGCCTCGTGCCTGCGTTTTGTTTTCAGGGGAAGCGAGATGCTGAAGTTTTCCGTGCTGGTGGACGACGACGCTCATCTGCCTGGCTGTCTGCCCGAGCGAGGGTTGGCGTTGCTGCTGGAGTGTGACGGCCTCAGGGTGCTGTTTGACAGCGGCCGTGGCCGGGCGCTGCGCCACAACGCCGCCGTGATGGGGATCGATCTCGCCTCGCTCACCCATGTGGTGCTCTCCCACGGTCATTACGACCATGTGGGCGGGGTCGGCTCGCTGCCCGTCTATCCAAGACCCATCCCGCTCATCGCCTGTCCGGACGTGTTTTGTGAGCGGGGCTACTTCCTGTCGCTCCCCTTCTGGCGGCGCAACCTCTATCGCCTGTCGGGGGAGCTGGCTCGGGAGTCGCTGCCGGCCAGAGGCTTGCTCCCCCATTGCTCGGCCGAGCCGGTGTGGCTCTCGGATCGTCTGGTGTTCCTCGGCAGCATTGTGCGGCGCGACCGGGCTGCGCCTTCGCTGCTCGGCTACATAGTGCGGGGCGGACGGGTGGAGAAAGACCTTATCAGCGACGATTCGGCGCTGGCCTACAAGAGCGAACAGGGGCTCATCGTCTTTATCGGCTGCGGTCACGCCGGGGTCGAGAACATCATCGAGTGGGCCAAGGAGGTGTGTGGTGACGAGCGGATCCACGCCGTCATCGGCGGCCTGCACCTGAAGTTCTCCGGCCCAGAGCGGGCGGTGGCGCTCGGTGCCTATCTGCAGGAAGAGGCGGTGGAGCAGTTGTTTGCCTGCCACTGCACCGGCAGCAGAAAGGCGGGGTTGCCGCGCCAGCGCCAGATCGGGGCGGGTTTTGAGCACAGTTTTTCGGCATAAAAAAAACGGCAATCCGAAGATTGCCGGGAGGAATGTAGTGAAGCGACCTGACGTGGGTTGAGCGGGTCGCAGGGGCAAGCCCCCGATTACGAAGCGCGGCCACTGCTGGCCTCGCTTCTTACAGCCTGCCGGGGATGCGCTCGCTCAACCCCGACGGCCACCTGCCTGTTGCCATGCCGGCGGCGATGACGCCGGCATGGCTTTCATTCGTTACAGCATGCCTTGCACGGCGGCTTTCATCTCGGCCGGCCAGACGCCGACCTGGACTTGGCCGATGTGCTCTTTTTGCAGCAGCAGCATGGCCAGACGGGATTGGCCGATGCCGCCGCCGATGGTTTGCGGCATCCGTGCGGCCAGCAGATCCTGGTGCCAGTCGTACTGCAGGCGATCTTCGTCGCCGGTGATGGCCAGCTGGCGGCGCAGCGCCTCGGCGTCGACCCGGATCCCCATGGAGGAGATCTCGAAACTGTCCTGCAGCACCGGGTTCCACACCAGGATGTCACCGTTCAGACCGGCCAGCCCCAGCTCGCTGTGGCTGCTCCAGTCGTCGTAGTCCGGGGCACGCACGTCGTGGCGCTCGCCGTGGGAGAGGGCACCGCCGATACCAATCAGGAACACGGCCCCCAGCTCCTTGGCGATGGCCCGCTCGCGCCCCTTGGCATCGAGGTCCGGGTAGCGGGTCAGCAGCTCTTCGCTGTGCAGAAACTGGATCTCGGCCGGCAGGAAGGGGGCCAGTTCATGCTCGGCACAGACCGCGCGCTCGGTGGCCTTGATGGCGGCCCAGATGCCGCGCACGGTCTCCTGCAGGTAGGCCAGGTCACGGCGCCCGCTCGGCATCACCTTCTCCCAGTCCCACTGATCCACGTAGACGGAGTGGATGGGGGTGAGGCGATCCTCGTCCGGACGCAGCGCCTTCATGTGGGTGTAGATGCCTTCGCCCGGGCCGAAACCGAAGCGACCCAGGGTCTGGCGCTTCCATTTGGCCAGTGAGTGCACCACTTCGTAGCTGTGCTCAGGCAGGGTCTTCACCTTGACCTGCACCGCATTCTCGTGGCCAGAGAGGTTGTCTTGAGTGCCATCACCGACCCGGCTCAGGATGGGGGCTTGCACCTCCATCAGGCCCAGTTGCTGGGCGAGTTGGCGGGAGAACATCTCTTTGACGAAGCTGATCTGTTGCTGGCTGCGAATGTAGTGCTGTTTCATGCTGAATACCTGTCTTGAACCCGTTGGATGTGAGGATTCTTCAACAGCTTGCCAACTAAATTCAATATTCGATAATAGAAATAGGCTTTGTGTATTTTTTTCTTCAAAATACACCGGTAATTAATGATGAATCATCAAAGGGAGTGCAAAAAAGTGCCGGAAAATTATCGGATCGATAATCTCGATCAGGCCATCCTCACCGCCCTGATGGAGAATGCGCGCATTCCCTATGCCGAGCTTGCCAAACAACTGCTGGTCAGCCCGGGCACCATCCATGTGCGGGTGGAGAAGATGAAGCAGGCGGGCATCATCGAGGGTACGCGGGTGCAGGTGAACCCCAAGAAGCTGGGCTACGACGTCTGCTGCTTCATCGGCATCAATCTGAAGAGCGCCAAGGATTACCCCTCGGCGCTGGCCAAGCTGCAGGCGCTGGACGAAGTGGTGGAGGCCTACTACACCACCGGCCACTACAGCATCTTCATGAAGGTGATGACACGCTCCATCGACGAGTTGCAGACGGTACTGATCCACAAGATCCAGACCATCGATGAGATCCAGTCCACCGAGACGTTAATCTCGCTGCAAAACCCGATCTTGCGGGATGTGAAGCCTTAAGGACTGAGGGACGCGGGAGCTCCATTTCACATGCGAACCCCGGATTTCATTACAGAACCCAATCTTGTGGGACGTGCAGCCCTGACGGTCGGGATCAGGGCTCGATATAGGGGATGCCGTAGTGGTCGTAGATGGCCTTGAGCCGGCCGTCGCGCTTCATGCGCAGCAGTTCGGCATCGTAAGCCGCCATCAGGGCCGGGGTGGTGGCATCGGCTTTGGCCTTGGTCCAGACGGTGTAGTAAGGGCTGGCCTTGAGCGGCTTGGGCAGGTAATCGAGCTTGCCCTCCAGCCCCTCCTCCTTGATCTGGGCAAAGGCGGTGACCAGCGGCATGGGCACCACGTCGATACGCCCGGCGATCAGCTTGCGCAGTTGCAGCTGGTTGATGGGGATCTCCTGGAAGTGATAGGCCGGGTCGGCGAGGGCGGCGGTCAGCTCCGGGGTATAGGAGAAATCCTTGGTGATGCCGATGCGCCAGGGTTTCAGATCGCTCAGCGTGTCGTAGCGGATCTTCAGCAGGTCGGCCTTGCGCACGAAGAAGTGCCAGCTGTGGCGCAGGTGGGCCTGCTGTGGGTAGAGCAGATAGCGCTCCCGCTCCGGCTTGTAGGAGTGGGTCATCACCAGATCGTACACCCCGGTTTCGGCGTTGCGGGTCAGCCGGGCGCCGGAGTCGGTCAGCTCGATGCGGATGGGAATGCGCAGCTTGCCGAAGATGGTGCTGACCACGTCCACGTCCAGACCATGGGGAACGCCCTGTGCATCCAGAAACTTCAGCGGCGGCTCCAGGGTGCCACCGATGATCAACTCTTTGGCCTGCAGCCAGAGGGGGAACAACAGGCAGAGCAGAATGAATCTTCGCAAACCACATCTCCTGCACGGAATAGGGAATCGCTCGCGGGCATAATTCAAGTATATTGGCCCCTACCTGCAACAGAGGCGACCGCCGATGGCAAACCCTGAAATAGAAAGCGAGCTGGACGGCATCGACAGAGTGTCGGTCTGCCTCTATCGCCTTGGCTTGAGTCTGGCAGCCTTGCTGCTGCTGTGTCGAGGGGCAAGCCTGCTGCTCGGGCAGGATTTTTTGGCGCCGGCGAGCTGGCTGGTGGCGCTGGCCGTGGCCAGCGGGGTATGCGGGTTATGCCTGCATGTCTATGACAAGCGCATTCGCTTTGTGCTGCAGGGGCTGGGCTGGGGCGCCCTGCTGCTCAGTGCGAGCGGGGCGCCGGATGTGCTGGTGCTGGGGGCGGCGTTGGCCACACTGGCGGGGCTGGCCTTCAAGGAGCAGTTCTGCTTCGCCATTCCGGGGATCAGGGCGGTCCCTCTGTTGCTGCCCCTGTTGTGGCTGCTGGAGCTGGCCGGCATCGGCTGGGCCGCCGCCCTGGTGGCGCTGGTGTGCGGGTTGCTGCTCTGTCTGCTCTCCCTGGCCAAGTGGCGCATGCCGCTGCACTTCGATATCGGCGACAAGGGGCGCTACCAGATTTAGGTGGGCAGGCAGCCCTTCATCTGGGCGTTGAGAGCCTGCATGACCTGTCGGCGGCTGATGATGCCGACTACCCGGTTCCCCTCCAGCACTGGATAGACCTTGGGTCTGGCCTCGGTCATCTGGCGGGCCAGATCCAGTATGCTGTCATCCGGGCTGACCGAGAGCGGTGTCCGGCTCATCAGATCCTCGACCCGGGTGCGGGTATCGCAGTGATAGCTGCCGGTGAGCAGGCTCGGGATGCAATCCTGCTCGGAGAG
Source organism: Aeromonas sp. QDB54 (assembly GCF_027707385.1). Taxonomy (NCBI): domain Bacteria; kingdom Pseudomonadati; phylum Pseudomonadota; class Gammaproteobacteria; order Aeromonadales; family Aeromonadaceae; genus Aeromonas; species Aeromonas sp. QDB54. Next base: position 192,602 of record NZ_JAPCIT010000008.1, read on the forward strand.
AAAACCGATCAGCCGCTGCTGCGGGTCCAGCACCGGCAGGCCGCTCAGACCTGAGTCATGCAGCCGGTCCAGCGCCTCGGCCAGGCCGAGCTGCGGGGTGAGGGAGTGGGTCGAACGGCTCATGTGATCGCGGATCTGTAACATGGAAGTGGCTCCGTTAAGGTGGCAATGGCGCCACTATGCCCGCCGAGTGGCGGCAACGGCCAATGGCTTGTGCCGTGGGGATCGATAGGTATCCCCCGGCCGGACAATCAAGGAGAGGGTATGCGTGCATTGGTGACGGGATGTGGCCGCCGGCTTGGTTTCTATCTGTGCGAACAGCTGGTGGCGGCGGGTTGGCAGGTGACGGGCAGCTATCGCAGCGAGCGGCCTGAGCTGGCGCGGCTGCGGGCGCTGGGGGTCGAGCTGGTGCAGGCGGATTTTTCTCGCGAGGAGGAGGTCGGCAAGCTGATCGAGGCGCTGGCGGTCCATCAGGATCTGGCGCTGGTGATCCACAACGCCTCGGCGTTTGAGCCGCTGGCGGCGGATCCGGCGGCGCAACTGGCCCAGTTTGATCAGTTCTACCGGGTGCACATGGCGGCCCCCTTCCAGCTAAACCGGGCGCTGGCTCCCCAGCTGGCGCGCAACGCCAATGCCGGCATCATCCATATCACCGACATCTACATCCATGCGCCGGCGCCCCAGTTCGCCAGCTATGTGGCCACCAAGGCGGGGGCCCATTCGCTGGCCATGAGCTTTGCCCGCGAGCTGGCACCCGCCGTCCGGGTCAACACCATAGAGCCGGGCCCCATCCTGTTTCTCGACGAGCATGGCGATGCGTGGCGCCAGCAGGTGCTGGCTAAGACGCCGCTGGCGCGGGAAGGGGGGCTGGTGCCCATCTGGCAGGCGGTTCAGCTGTTGATGCAGAACGACTACATGACCGGGGCCAGCATCCGGGTGGATGGTGGCCGCGGTCTGGCCGTCATCTAGGGGTCAGCGCAGGAGCGCGGCCGGGGTCGCAATCTCCTGCTGCAGGGCGATGGGGGCGAGGCCGACCTGGCGCTCCTCGATCACCTTGCCCGCCATCAAGCGGGTGTGCAGCGGCAGGGTCACCTTGCGATCATGCACCTGGCCACGGCCATAGAGCTCCGCCAGCAGCTCGTCGAGATAGGCATCGACCCGGGCGGTGGAGAAGTCATCGCTCTGGCTGCTGGCCAGGATGTCGATGTCCAGCGGCCGGTCCAGCACCTTGCAGCGTGGATCGCTGCGATCCCGGCCGTGGGCCAGCTCCATGGCGACGAAGTGTGCCTTGAGCTGGTGCGGTGCCAGCTCGCTCTCGGCGACGAACAGGCAGTTGAGGAAATCATGTCTGGAGTGCATCCCGACCGGCTTGGTCTGGATCACCGAGCTCAGCTGCAGGCGGCCAAAGTGAACGAGCAGCTCGCCGACCGCCTGACTGACGTGCTGATGGGGGTCAAGATTCGATCCAATGCTACACAGATAGAACATGTCACCGGTCCTTGGATGGGGCTCATCTGAAATTCATACACAGCTCACGGTTATCGGCTTAACTATGCATTAACATCGGTTTGTCTGTTGTGATCAGGCTCTATCATCTTGGCAAGAAAGGAGGTTTGCATGAGCGTGGAACTGAAATGGGCACTGCTGACCGCATCTGGCGCGTTGGCCATGATCCTGATTATCTGTGTGGCATCCGTCGGTCTGGCGTGATGCCCAAGCTGCAACATGAACCGGCCCCCTGGCCGGTTTTGCTTTTTGGGGGAGTGCAGATATGCTGACCCACCCCTGCTGAATTGAGATAGTCCAAGATGACCAAGGTACGCCCACGCTCCCTGCTGCAAGTGGTATTGATGGGGTTCGTTCTGGTGTTGATGCCTCTGGGCGGCATGATCTGGCACGACAGCCAGTCCCTCGAACACCTCAGCCAGTTGACCAGCGACGAGCTGGAACGGGCGGTGCGCGACACCCGTCGAGCGACGCTACTGACCACCCAAGCTATTGATCTTGAACGTACTCTTCGTCGTTATGCGGTGCTGGGGGATGAGCGCATCCTGGCCAGTTATCAGCAGCAGCTGGCGAGTTATCGCAGCCTGCTGGCCGCTCACCAGAGTTCCATCCCGGATGCCGAGGCTTACACGGGTCTCGAGCAGGCGCTCGCCTGGCTCGACAGCCTGCAGGATCTCGCCCGCGCCAAGGCCGAGTCAAACAGCCCCAAATTTGATGAATTTAATCAGGTTAATCAGCAGCTTGAGATTATTACTCGCAGCCAGGTAGACGAGCATGTCAGCCGGGTGCGGGCGACCATCGCTGCCCTGATGACGGAGATCTGGTGGGTCAGCGGTTTCGTGGCGGTGCTCAGCCTGCTGCTGGTGCTGCTGTTTACCTATCTGATCATCCACCCGGTGCGTCAGATTGAGTCGCGGATCTTGAGTCTGGGTGCCGGTGTGGAACCGGACAAACGCCCGGTGGACGGGCCGGCCGAACTGGTATTGCTGGGGGAGCGGATCGTCTGGTTGCACGATAAATTGAAGGAGCTGGAGCAGCAGAAATACCAGTTCCTGCGCCACGTTTCCCACGAGCTGAAGACCCCGCTGGCGGTGCTGCGGGAGGGGGCGGATCTGCTCTCCGAGCAGCTTGTAGGGCCGCTCACCCCTGATCAGCAGGAGATCTGCCAGATGCTGGAGGAGAACAGCCGCCGGCTGCAGACCCTGATCGAACGGCTGCTCGACTTCAACCGGCTCAGCCAGCAGGAGGTGTTCACCCTGACCCCGGTGGCGCTGGCGCCCCTGCTGTCAGAATTGTCTGCAGAGTACCGGCTGGCGCTGGAATCCAAACAAATCAGTGTACACTTGCCGACCGATCCGATCACCCTGCAGGCCGAGCCATATCGCTTGCGGCTGATCCTCGATAATCTGTTCTCCAATGCGGTCAGCTACGGTGCCAGCGGCGGGCAGATCTGGATCCGCGCCGGGCAGGATGGCAACGGCAGCTGGCTGGAGGTGGCCAACGAAGGGCCCGCGATTCCGCTGGCGGAGCGGGAGCGGATCTTCGAGCCCTTCGAGCAGGGCAGTATTGTGCGCCAGGGGCTGCTGAAAGGCTCCGGAATGGGGCTCTCCATCGCCCGGGAATCGGCGATGAGCCTTGGCGGCGAGTTGGTATTGGTTGAAGATGAACAGGCGGATGTCTGTTTCCGGTTGACGTTGAAGTGAAGCCCAAGATGAAACAATGTGTTGTTCCGGTATTGATGATGAGCCTGCTCACAGGCTGTTCCCTGCTGCCAGCGCGTGACCCGGCGGCGTCGCCGGATCTCGCCCTCGCCAAACGGATGGAGTTTGCCAACAAGGAGATGCAGGTGCGCCTGCAATACTCGGACTGGCTGCTTGCCAGCCATGCCCAGCAGCGGGCCCAGGAGCGTCAGCGCCTGAAGGGGGCGACCGATATCGAGAGCCGGGTCAGCCTGGCCATGGTCAACACCCACCCGTCCGAGTCGGTGGCCAGCCGGCGGGCTGGTCTGGACAAGCTCAAGAGCCTGCTGCCGGAGCTCGGGCTGGATGCCCAGGCTTTCCTGCGCAGCTGGATAGCCCTCGGCGAGGAGCTGCTGGCCCGCGACAGCCGGCGCGACGATCAGAGTCAGGAGGTGCAGCGTCTGCGCCGCCAGATCGAGCAACTCTCCGCCATCGATGATCAACTCAATCAGCGCAAGCTGAACGGCAATGGCGAGGCGCTGAAATGAGTCGCATCCTGCTGGTCGATGACGATGCCAGCCTGCTCAAGCTGATGAGTATGCGCCTGCGCAGCCAGGGCTATGAGGTGGATACCGCCGACAGCGCCGAAGGGGCGCTGGACCGGCTGCGCCAGCAACGGGCCGATCTGGTGCTGAGCGATCTGCGCATGGCCGGCATGGACGGACTGGCGCTGTTCGAGCGGATCCAGTCCCAGTGGCTGGGGCTGCCGGTCATCATCATGACCGCCCATGGCACCATTCCCGATGCCATTCAGGCCACCCGCTCCGGGGTGTTCAGCTTTCTCACCAAGCCCATCGACAAGGATGAGCTGTTCGCCACCATAGAACACGCGTTGAGCCTGACGCGCCCAAAGCAGCGGCAGGATTGGCAGTCGCTGATCCTGACCCGCAACCCGCAGATGGAGCAGTTGCTGATCCAGGCTGGCAGCATCGCCGCCATGGAGGTGCCCGTGCTGATCATGGGCCCTTCCGGTTCCGGCAAGGGCGTCATGACTCAGGCGCTGCACCAGGCCAGCAGCCGGCGTGACAAGCCGCTGCATGTCATCAACTGTGCCGCGCTGCCGTGGGCGGCGCTGGATCTGCAGCTGTTCGGCGAGGATGGCCAATCCGGCCTGTTTGAACAGGCCAAGGGAGCGACCCTGTTTCTCGACGAGATAGGGGACCTGTCGGAATCGCTGCAGGCCAAGCTGCTGCAGGTGCTGCAGGAGTACGGCCAGGGCACGCCCGAGGTGCGGGTCATCAGCTCCAGCCATCAGGATCTGGTGGCGGCGATGGAGGAGGGGCGCTTTCGGGAGGATCTCTTCTATCGGCTCAACGTGGCCAATATCACCTTGCCCCCCTTGAGCGCCCGCAGCGAAGACATTCCGCTGCTGGCCAGGCAGGCGCTGGATGACTACCGCAGCCGCCACGGCGACTGCGCCGCCCTCGGCTTCTCGCCGGAGGCGCTGGCCCTGCTGGCGGCGGCGGGTTGGCCCGGCAACGTGCGCCAGCTCTGCAGCGTGGTGGAGCAACTGGCCAGCCTCTGCTGCAGTCCGGTGATCGGTGCCGCTATGGTGGAGTCGGCGCTGAGCGGCGGCAGTGGCGGCATCCCCTCCTTCAACGAGGCGCGGGCCGAGTTCGAGAAGGAGTATCTGATCCGGCTGCTGCGCACCACCGAGGGCAATGTGACCCTGGCGGCCAACATGGCGGGCAGAAACCGCACCGACTTCTACAAGCTGTTGAATCGGCACGGCATCGAAGCCGCGAACTTCAAGTCGAAGGGATAAATGACAGAGGGGCGGCCCGTCGATGACGGACTGCCCCTCTTGCTTCAGACCGGATCGGTCACATCGCCAGGATCAGGCCGGGTCGGTGACGCCAGCGGTGGCCTGGGTTTTCTGGGTTTTGTGGGAGAGCCAGAGGCCGCTCGCCTTCATCAGGTAGCCGAACAGCGCACCAATCACCAGCGACGGCAGGATCAGCCGCCACTCCCCCGCCGCACCGAAGGTGGCGCAGCAGCCGGCGAAGGTGCCGGGAATGTAGCCGAGCCACTGCTGCTTGGCCTGCACGCACATCAGGGTGGCCACCACCCCGGTCATCAGGTAGCCCGCCACGCCGGCGCCCCACCAGGCGTCACCATGGATCAGCAGCAGGGCCCACAGCATGCCGCTGGCATTGCACAGCAGGGTCTGCAGCAGCGCCTTGTAGCCACCGCTGGAGGCAAAATAGCTGGTGCAGCCGAGGAAGCCGACCCAGGAGATGAGGCCGAGGGTAACGGCGACCCAGCCCCAGACGGCGGAGAGGATCCCGGTCGTGATGGCGATGGCGATCAATGGGCTCATGGCGTGACTCTTCAGTAGTGAAATTCGGAAAAAAGGGAGCCTACCCCGCGCAAGAGGGGCGGCAAGCAGGGGCGGGATTGTGTGTGATCTGCATCACTCATTTCAACTCAGGAATACGCTTGCGCTCGCGAAAATATTTCATGGTGAGGCGCTGGCCCCTGCTCCATAGTTAGAGGCCCTGTCCTGCTCATGGAGTGAGTCTGATGGTGCCAAATGTGATCGTTCCCCTGCTGGTGTTCGTAGTGCTGTTTCTGGTCGGAACCATGGCCAAGGCACTGCCCCTCTATCAATTCATGTAATTTTCCGTGAAATAAAACTCGGCCGGGGCGGGTCTTATGATTGTTACCCTCATCGCCCCGGGAGTTTTTCCATGTTGCTCAAGCGCCGCTCTGCCCACCACCTCACCGAACAGGACGTCACGCCGGAAGCCGTCTATCAGGATCGCCGCCTGATCCTGAAAGGGCTGGGGCTCGGCGCCGCCACCCTGGCGTTTCCGACCCAGGCCGGGGTGCTCGATCTCTTCTCTGGCGACAAGCCGGCGCCGGTCGCCACCCGGGCGCTCAACATCCACGCCGCCGCCCGGCCGGAGGGGCTGATCCTCACGCCGGAGGAGAAGGCCACCACCCACAACAACTTCTACGAGCTCGGCACCGACAAGGGGGATCCGGCCCGCAACGGCCACTACCTCAAGCCCGAACCCTGGACCCTGAAGGTGGAAGGGGAGGTGGCCAAGCCGTTTACCCTGGACGTGTGGGATCTCATCAACAAGAGCACGCTGGAGGAGCGCATCTACCGGCTGCGCTGCGTGGAGGCCTGGTCCATGGTGCTGCCCTGGAGCGGCATCGCGCTGGCGGATCTGATCCGCCGGGCGGAGCCCACCAGCCGCGCCAAGTTCGTGGCCTTCGAGACTCTCTATGATCCGGAGCAGCTGCCGGGACAGGCGTCGCGTTCCCTCGGTGGCGGCATCGACTACCCCTATGTCGAGGGGCTGCGCCTCGACGAGGCGATGCACCCGCTCTCCTTCCTGGCGATGGGGCTCTACGGCAAGGCTCTGCCGGCCCAGAACGGTGCGCCGATCCGGCTGGTGGTGCCCTGGAAGTACGGCTTCAAGAGCATCAAGAGCATCGTCTCCATCCGGCTGGTGGAGGAGATGCCGCCCACCACCTGGAACCTGCTGGCCCCCAACGAATACGGCTTCTACGCCAACGTCAATCCGGCAGTGGATCACCCGCGCTGGAGTCAGGCCAGCGAGCGCTTCATCGGCGAGGGGGGCATCTTCGGGGCCAAGCGCCAGCCGACCCTGCCATTCAATGGCTATGCCGACGAGGTGGCGTCCCTCTATCAGGGCATGGATCTGCGCAAGTGGTATTGAGACGAGAGGAGCTGACACCATGACTCTGCGACTGACGGCGCGTCACATCACCCTGTTGCGGGCGCTGGTACACCTCGCCTCGCTGGGGTTTCTGCTCTGGCTGCTGGTGGCCGTGCCCGGCGGCCTGCTTGGAGGGGATCCGGTGCAGGGGCTGACCCACTATCTGGGCAAGGGGGCGCTCAACCTGCTGCTGCTCACCCTGCTGGTGTCGCCGCTGGCCAAACGCTGGCGGCAGGGGCAGCTCATCAAGCTGCGCCGCCCGCTCGGGCTCTGGTGCGCCGCGTGGGCCGGTCTGCACTTTATGGTCTGGCTGGGGCTGGATCTGCAGTTTGACTGGGGGCTGATTGGCGGCGAGCTGGTCAAGCGCAGCTACATAGTAGTGGGAATGGTGGCGCTGCTGTTGCTGCTGGCGCTCAGCCTCACCTCGGTCCCGGCCCTGCTGCGGCGCATGGGGCCGGCCTGGCAGAAGCTGCACAACTGGCTCTACGCGGTGGCCCTGCTGGTGCCGGTGCACTACTGGTGGTCGCTCAAGAGCGGCTGGCAAGAGCCGCTCATCTACCTGCTGCTGGCCTGCGCCCTGCTGGTGCCGCGCCGCGACAAGCTGCTGCGCCCCTGGCGCCGGCATCGTCTGCAGAAACTGAGAGAGGCATGAGGCCGGCAGTGCGCCGCTCCGACAACCCGCAATAAAAAAGAGGCCTAGTCGGCCTCTTTTTTGATGTCACCCGTATGGGCGTCCACCAGGAGTCGTACCCGCTGCCCCTGGGCATCCAGGGTTTCCACCTCGAATTTGTCCCCTTCCAGCTCCACTTCCCGAATGTCGTGATACCCTTGGGCCACCAGCAGTTTGACCAGCCCGGCCATGTCGAGACGGCTCTCGGCCGCCCAGCCGAGGGTGGAGAAGAGGCAAAGGATCAGCAGGAAACTGCGTCGGATCATATTCATTCCGGATTCATGGCTGGCAGACTATAAACGGCATTATGTTAGGTTTTGGGAGATGAATCATCCATGAATAGAGCCCTGTCTCTGCTTGGGTTGCTGCTGCCGGTACTGGCACAGGCGGCCACGCCGAACGAGGCCTTGCTGCAGCAGGCGGTCAGCGAGGGACGGGTGCGCCCCTTTCATGAGGTGATGGAGGTGGCTTCCCGCCTGCCGGTACGGGTGCTGCGGGTCGATCTGGGGGAGGAGGACGGCATCTGGCTGTACGAACTCAAGCTGATCGACAGCGAGAACAGCGTCATCAAGGTGGGCTATCGGGCCGACAACCTGGAGATGGTGTGGCTCAAGGGCCATCATCTGGAGCGGCTGTTCGAACCGCGTCCGCCCCCGGAAGAGGAGTGATGGAGTGAGTCCGCGAACGCGCCGCCATCCGGTTCGTTCCCCAACCGCCGCCGGTACCGGCACAACCCTGCTTTGGATACCCATTTATGCGAATTCTGATAGTTGAAGATGAGAAGACCCTGGCGGGCCAGCTGGCGGAACAGCTGCGCCTGTCCGGTTTCGTGACCGACCTCTGCCACGACGGTAACGAGGCCGGCTTTCTCGGCGAGACCGAGCCCTACGACGCCATCATTCTGGATCTCGGTCTGCCGGGCCGCGATGGCCTGAGCGTGCTGAAGGAGTGGCGCAGCAAGGGGATCGACACCCCGGTGCTGGTGTTGACCGCCCGTGGCCAGTTGCACGAGAAGATCGAGGGGCTCAACGCCGGGGCCGACGACTACCTCACCAAGCCGTTCCAGGTGGCCGAGCTGGTGGCCCGGGTTCATGCCCTGGTGCGGCGGGCGGCGGGCAACGCCAGCTCCATTCTGGAGATCGGCGGGGTGCGGCTCGACATGGCGGCGTCCCAGGTGTGGTACGAAGGCACCCCCATCAAGCTGACCGCCCACGAGTTCCGGGTGCTCGGCTATCTGATGCAGCACAGGGGCAAGGTGGTGTCGCGCAGCGAGCTGATCGACCACATCTACGCCCAGGATTTCGACCGCGACTCCAACACGGTGGAGGTGTTCATCGGCCGGATCCGCAAGAAGACCCACTCCGATCTTATCGAGACGGTGCGCGGCCTTGGCTATCGGATCAACGAATGAGCCGGCTCTTGATGCCCTCTTGTGCCGGAGCGGCTGAATGAGGCTGGTGCGTACCCTGCGCGGGCGGCTGGTGGTCATCGCCATGGTCTGGTGCGGCCTGTTCCTGTTCGCCACCGGCTTCAGCCTGCAGACCATGATGCGCAACTACTGGCAGGAGGCGGAGGCCGACGGCCTCCGCCTGCAGCTCTACGATCTGCTCTCCCGCCTCGAGATCCAGCCGGATGGTTTGCCGGTGGTCACCGAACCCATGGCCGACCCCCGCTTTCGCCAGCCCTACTCCGGTTACTACTGGCAGCTGGAGCTGGGGGAGAGCGTGGTCAGCCGCTCCCGCTCCCTGTGGGATGTGCACCTTGACGTGCACGGCCTGAAGTCGGCCTTCGGCGATCCGGATCTCTTCGTCGGCAAGGGGCCCAACAAGGAGCCGCTGCTGATCATGACCCGTACCGTGCTGCTGCCCGGTTCGGATCGGGTGTTCACCCTGGTGATGGCCAAGGACAGCAGCGCTCTGACCCAGACCCTGAAGAAGACCCGCATCAGCCTGTTCCTCGGCCTCGGCTTTGCCGCGACCGGGCTGGTGCTCGGCTTCATGTTCCAGATCGTCTACGGCCTGCGGCCGCTGCACCTGTTGCGCCGCGAATTGAGCCGGGTCCATCAGGGCCATCAGGAGGGGTTCCGGCTGCGCTATCCGCTGGAGATCCAGCCGCTGGTGGAGGACATCAACCGGCTGCTGCACCACTACGGTGAGCTGCTGCAGCGGGCGCGATCCCACACCGGCAACCTAGCCCACGCCCTCAAGACGCCGCTCAGCATCATGCGCAACCAGGTGGCCCAGCTGCCGCCGGAAGATCAGGCCGCCCTCGGCGAGCAGCTCGATCAGATCCAGCGCCACATCGATTACCACCTCGGCAAGGCTCGGGTCACCGGCGCCGCCAAGATCCTCGGGGTGTCGACCCCGGTGCGGGCGCGGGTGGAGTACATCTGCCGCGCCTTCTCCCGCCTCTATCCGGGCCGGGAAGTGGACCTGCAGGTGCCGGCCACCCTGGCGGTCGGTGTGGAGGAGCAGGACTTCGACGAGATGGTGGGCAACCTGCTGGAGAACGCCTTCAAGTGGTCGGCCGGCCGGCTGCGCATCTCCAGCGCCGAGCTGGGGGGCTGGATCACCCTGCGCATCGAGGATGACGGCCCCGGCATGAGCGAGGATCAGATCGCCAAGGCGGTGCTGCGCGGGGTGCGCCTCGACGAGAAGGTGCCGGGTTCGGGGCTGGGTCTCAACATCGTCTCCGATCTGGCGGAAGCCTACCGCGGCAGCCTCATCATGGGGCGCGCCGAACTGGGCGGGTTGGCGGCTTCTCTCTCGTTGCCCAAGGTGGCAAGAGTAGAGAGCTAGGCATAAGATATGGCACCTGTTTTAGCCTGAGGAAGAGAACCATGACCGATGATCCATGGGCACTGTGTCACCTCGACGATTCGTTCGATGCCTCCGTGCTGGGCACCAAGGGGGCCCAGATCCAGTGGTTTGAGGATCGCGACAGCCTGATTGCCTTCCTGCTGGAAGATTTCGTCGACCTGCTGGCCGACGTGGGCGAGCTGGATGAGGATCAGACCGAGCGGGCGCGCGAGCGCTTCACCCTGCTGGTGGAGCAGAGCTTCGACGATCGCGGCCTGATGGACGCCATCAACGATCTCGCCTCCGGCCTGCGCCGCATCGCCTGGCTGGGGCCGCTCTCCGAGCTGGCCGAGCTGAGCGATGACTTCGCCTCCGGCCTGCGCCGCTACTTCTGGAGCCAGTACGACGGGGATGAAGATGACCCGGATGCCTGGGTGCCGGAAGAACTCTGGCCCCAGCTGGTGGAGTGTGCGGAAGAGTATATGGTTGAGGGTGACTTCTGATTCTGAGCCCTTGTCCGCAGCTCTGGTTGCAAAGCGGGTGGAGTGTCCGGAAGGGTAGATGGTTGAGGGTGACTTCTGAGTCACACCACAAACCGAGATAAGAAAACGGCGCCTTGATGGCGCCGTTTTTGTTGCTCAGACCTCTGCTCAGGCGTTGGCCGGCACCGCGTGGGCGGTGTTGACCGGGGCCGGGCCCTGGTACTTCTCGATCTGCAGCTGGGCCATGTGACCGCAGTTGCCCTGCGCCAGGCTGGAGGTGCCCTCGTCGAAGGTGAGGCAGTTGACGTTGCCGTTCTTGCACAGGCTCCCCGCCTCGCCCGGTTTGGCCGGATCGAACCAGGCCCCTTCGCACACCCGTACCACCCCGGGGCGGATGTCGGTCGAGAGCAGGGCCCCCACCAGGATCTGGCCGCGGTCGTTGAAGGCCCGCACCAGATCGCCATCCTGGATGCCGCGCGCCTTGGCGTCGTCCGGGTGGATCAGGATCGCCTCGCGATCGGCGACGGCGAACTTGTCCCGCAGCGGGGTGTTGTCGAGCTGGGAGTGCAGCCGCTGGGTCGGGTGGGAGGTGTTGAGCGACAGCGGATAGCGGGTCGCCTCTTTGCTCTTGATCCACTCCTTGGGCTCATACCACTTGGGATGGCCGGCGCAGTCGGCATAACCCATGCCGGCCACTGTGCTGGAGAAGATCTCGATCTTGCCGGACGGTGTCCCGAGCGGGTTGAGCAGCGGGTTCTCACGAAAATCGGCGTGACGGATCCACTGGCGGTTCGCCTCGGGCACCGGGAAGCGGATGTAGTTGTTGGACTCCCAGAACATGTTGAATGGCGGCAGTGCCACCCGGGCGCCGCGGGCCTGGGCGGCCATGCCGTCATACATCTGCTTGAGCCACAGCATCTCGTCCTTGCCTTCGGTGTACTGCTCCTGCAGACCCAGCTTGGCGGCCACGTCGCGGAAGATGTCGAAGTCGTTGCGCGCCTCGAACTGGGGCGGCACGCACTGGTGCATCGGGAAGACGTAGCGCTGGGAGTAGTCGCCGCCCATCTCCAGATCGTTGCGCTCGTAGCTGGTGGTGGCCGGCAGCACGATGTCGGCGTGCTTGGCGGTGGCGGTCCAGTAGGGCTCGTGCACGATCACGGTCTGCGGCTTGCGCCAGGCCTTGACCAGGTTGTTGGTGTCCTGATGGTGGTGGAAGGGGTTGCCGCCCGCCACGTAGACCAGCTTGATGTCCGGGTAGGTCACCTTGCGGCCGTTGAAGTCGATGGTCTTGCCGGGGTTGGCCAGACAGTCGGCGATGCGGGCCACCGGGATCGGCGCCGGTCCGTTCTTCGGCGCATTGCCGGCGGAGATGCCCGCCAGGATGCCGCCCTTGGCGGTGGGGCTGCCACCGGAAGAGTAGTGGTAGCTGAAGCCGTAACCGCCACCCGGCAGGCCGATCTGGCCCAGCATGGCGGCCAGGGTGACCAGCATCCAGTTGGGCTGCTCACCGTGCTGCTGCCGCTGCATGCCCCAGCCCGCCATGATCATAGTGCGCTTGGACGCCATGTCGAGGGCCAGCTGGCGGATCACCTTGGCATCGACGCCGCAGATGGTGCTCGCCCACTCGGCGCTCTTCGGCTGGCCGTCTTCCTTGCCGAGCAGATAGGCGAGGAACTTGTCGAAGCCGGTGGTGTAGCGATCGAGGAAGGCCTGATCGTGCTTCTGCTCGCTGTAGAGGGTGTGGGCCACCCCCAGCATCATGGCCACGTCGGTGTAGGCATTCGGTGCAATCCACTCGGCCCCGGCCAGTTTGGCGGTTTCGTTGTAGACCGGGTCGATGCTGATGATGCGGGTACCCTTCTCCTTGAGCGCCTTGAAACCGGCCTGACCCTCGTGATCCGGCATGTTCCAGCTGTTTTTCAGGGTGACCTGGGCGTTGACCCCCCACAGCACCACCAGTTCGGCGTGCTCGATGACGTTCGGCCAGGCGGTCTGCTGCTCATACACCTCGATGGAGCCCATCACGTGGGACATGATCACCTGGGCGGCGCCGGCGGAGTAGTCGCCGGCATAGCCGGTGAAGCCGCCCGCCAGGTTCATCAGGCGGTGCAACAGGGTGCGGCTGTTGTGGAACATGCCGACGCTCTTCCAGCCGTAGGAACCGGCGTGGATCGCCTGCGGGCCGAAGTCGCTCTGCACCCGGCCTATCTCGCCGGCCACCAGTTCAATGGCTTTCTCCCAGCTCACCCGCACCCACTCGTCGGCGCCACGCAGCTCGGGCTTGGCGCCCGGACCCTGTTCCAGCCAGCTCTTGCGCACCATGGGGTACTTGATGCGGTTTTTGGCGTGGACCTGGAACGGCGCCATGTCGATGAGATCGTTGGGGGCCGGATCATCGGCCACCGGCTGGACCCGTACCATGCGGCCCTCTTCGACGATGGCTTCGAAAGCTCCCCAGTGGGCGCCGGTCAGGATGCCTTTCTGGGCCGGCACCAGGGTCGGAAACTGTTCAAGCGCCGTGCTGATGGCCTGGGCCAGCGCGCTCTTCGGGAAGACGCCGGCCAGCAGCGGCAGGGCGGCGCAGGCGCCCAGCCCCTTGAGCAGGTTGCGGCGGGAGAGATTGGTTTGCTTATCGGTAAAAAAAGTCATGACGATTTCCTCTGTGCCAGCCTTAGTGCGCCGCGTTCATGTCACTGGCATGTTTCTGGACGTATTGGGTCAACATGCGTGCCTGTTCCGGGGTCAGGGAGGTGCGTGATTCCATCCCCTTGATGACGCCGATCCACTGGTTGGCGTTGAAGTGATCCAGTGCGGTGAGGCCGTGGCAGCCGGTACAGTTGTTGGACATCAGGGTGGAGGCGTACTGCCACAGCTTGCCCTGATCGCCGATGAGCTGGCTCTGATCCACCCAGGCGGTCAGGCTGACTTGATGCCAGGTGAGGTTGGTGGCGCTGTCGGTTTCGCTCTTGCCGGTGGTGAGCTGCGCCTTGGCCTTGTCGCCGAGCAGGGTGCTCAGGATGCGCTTGCCGGGAGCGGCGTAGAACACCTCGCTCACCCCATCCTGCTGCCAACCGTCGATGCGCACCTGGGCGCGACCGTTGTCGTTGGCCAGTACTTCCACCTGGGTGGAGGGCATCAGGGTGCCTTCGTCGGTCTTGGCGCTGGCATCCAGATAGAGCGGGGTGGTGGCGATGGCGTAACGGGTGGTGACGCTGGCCGGGGTCTGGGCGGCGGCTTGCGCCAGCTCGCTGGCACCGGCGGCGGCCAGGCCGCTCATGTCGGGCATGATGTGGGCGACGCCGCGGTGGCAGTCGATGCAGGTCTGGCCCTCCTTGATGGCGACCGGGTGCTCGGCACGGGCGTTGGGGCGCTGGGCCAGGATGTCCATCGCCGCGTAGCTGTGGCAGCTGCGGCAGGTGGCGGAGTCGTTGGCTTTCAGCTCGTCCCACACCGACTGCGCCATGCGCAGCTTGTGAGCCTCGTATTTCTCAGGGGTGTCGAGGGTGCCGAGCGCCTCGTGATAGATGTCCTTCACGGCGCGGATCTTGGTCCACAGATAGGAGGTAGGATCACCCGGAATGTGGCAGTCTGCGCACTCGGCGCGGATGCCCTTCACGTTCTGGAAGTGGACGCTGCCCTGATACTCGGCCAGCGGGGTCTGCATGGAGTGACAGGAGACGCAGAACTCGGTGGAGCTGGTCTTGTGCATGACGGTCACCGTGACCCCCAGCGCTGCAACGCCCAAGAGGGCTCCGAGCAGCAGTAGCCAGAACCAGGTTTTTCTCAACAATTTTCCAAGCATGACGGCGTTTTCCTACGATCAAATATTACCAATATAGTAGTATCCATGGAGAGGTAGTTGATTGACCTCTATCATGATTTATATTTTGCATTGTTATTTTAAATGCATTTATTATTTTGTAATTTATCATTTAATTGAATTTAATTTAACTTCCTGCGATTTTACCGTCTTTTTGTCCTCGTTTGAGGCATAACCAACCTGGGCCTGCCATCCACGCCCTGGCGATGCTGTGCACCCGCCCGCCACCCCCCTCAATCGCTCCTGCCTCGGCAAGGGCCTGTCGCCTCGCACCCGCGGAGGGCTTGGGCTTTGCCCGGGCCCCGTTATATACTGTTCGCATATACAGTATTCAGGTGTTTGCCATGCGACTCTTCATCGCCGAGAAGCCCAGTCTGGGACGTGCCATTGCCGACGTGCTGCCCAAGCCCCACAAGAAGGGGGACGGTTTTATCGAAACCGCGCAGGGGGATGTGGTGACCTGGTGCATCGGCCATTTGCTGGAGCAGGCCGAGCCCGATGCCTATGACGCCGCTTACAAGCAGTGGCGCATGGAGTCACTGCCTATCGTCCCGGCCCAGTGGCAGCTGGTGGCCAAGCCGAAGACCAAGACCCAGCTCACCGTCATCAAGCGGCTGATCAAACAGGCCGACTGCGTGGTCAACGCCGGTGACCCGGACCGGGAGGGGCAGCTGCTGGTGGACGAGGTGATCGATTTCCTCGGCTACGGTAAAACCAGGCCGGTGCTGCGCTGTCTCATCAGCGATCTCAACCCGCCGGCGGTGCGCCGTGCCCTCGACAAGCTCAGAGACAACAAGGAGTTCGTGCCGCTGGCGGTGTCGGCGCTGGCCCGCAGCCGGGCCGACTGGCTCTACGGCATCAACATGACCCGCGCCTATACCCTGCTTGGCCGCAAGGGGGGTTGCAGCGAGCTGCTGTCGGTCGGCCGGGTACAGACGCCGCTGCTGGGGCTGGTGGTACGGCGGGATCTCGAGATAGAAGCCTTCGTGCCCAAACCCTTCTTCGAGGTGCTGGCCCATCTACAGACCGAAGGTAACGAGCGTTTCAGCGCCAAGTGGTTGCCCTCCGAGGCCTGTCTGCCCTGGCAGGACGAGGAGGGACGAGTGCTAAACCGGGCGCTGGCCGCCAAGGTGGTGGAGCGGATCCAGGGCCAACCCGCACTGGTGGAAGAGGTGGAGGAGCAGGCCCGCAAGCAGGCGGCGCCGCTGCCCTACAACCTCTCCAGCCTGCAGATCGATGCCGCCAAGCGGTTCGGCATGGACGCCAAGCGGGTGCTGGACGTCTGTCAGGGGCTCTACGAGCGCCACAAGCTGATTACCTACCCGCGATCCGACAGCCGTCACCTGCCGAGCGATCACTTCAACCGGGCCGGCCAGGTACGGGAGGCCATCGCCAGCACGGCGCCGGCGCTGGCCAAGGCGGTGAGCGAGGCGGACGGCAAGATCCGCAGCAAGGCGTGGAACGACAGCAAGGTGGATGCTCACCACGCCATCATCCCCACCGAGAAACAGGGCAACCCGGCCACGCTGGGGGCTGACGAGGCGAAGCTTTACGGCCTGATTGCCCGTCAGTACCTGCTGCAGTTCTACCCGCCGTTCGAGTACAACGACAGCAAGGTACTGCTGCGCATCGCCGGCGGGCTGTTCCAGGCTAAGGCGCGGCGGATCCTCAAGGCGGGCTGGAAGGCGCTGCTCGGGGTGGAGGAAGATGATGAAGAGGAGGCGGGGACCCTGCCGGCCCTGCGCAAGGGCGAGCAACTGTTGTGCGAGCGGGGGGAGCTGCAGGAGAAGATGACCCAGCCGCCCAAGTCGTTCACCGATGCCACCCTGCTGGCGGCCATGACCGGCATCGCCCGCTACGTGCAGGATCCCGAGATCCGCAAGACCCTGCGCGAAACTGACGGCCTCGGCACCGAGGCGACCCGGGCGGGCATCATCGATCTGCTGTTCAAGCGCCGTTTTCTGGTGCGCCAGGGCAAGAGCATCAAGGCGACCCCGACCGGGCGGGCTCTCATTCAGGCGCTGCCTGCCACGGCGACTACCCCTGACATGACGGCGTTGTGGGAACAGCACCTCGGCCGGATAGCCGAGCGGCAGACGAGCTATCAGCAATTCATGGGGCCGTTGACCGAGCAGTTGAACGGCCTGATCGACGGCGCCAGACAGGATTCGGGAGCCAGCTTCAGCGCCCTGCCCAAGGCAGCGCCCGGGGCCGACAAGCGCCGCTTTGCCAAGCGCAAGCGCAGCACGGCAGCTGTTGGCACGAGCGGGACTGCCAAGCGGGGGAGCAAGCGGCCGGCCAAGGCTGCCTGACAAAAAAAGCGCCCCTGGCGGGGCGCAAAAAGGCATTGTCCTCAGGCGTCGGCCAGTCTGGCGCGACTCAAATTCAGGTAGTGCCAGGCAACGCCGAGCAGTACCAGATCCTTGAAGATGAAGAACTCGGTGACCGGCACTCCGTCGACCAGCTTCCAGACGCCCGGCAGGGTCAGCAGAAAGCTGAGGGTCACGAGGAAGGTCAGGATGGCCCCCAGGCTGCTCCAGTAGCCCAGACGTGGTCGCCACAGGCCGGCAATCAGACCGCCGGCGATCAGGATCTCGACCAGTCCGATCAGATTGGAGACGGCTTGCTCCGAGAGCACGGCATAGAGCCAGCTCATCAGCGGGTGGCTTGCCACCAGCGGCCGGATGGCCGCCGCCTCGGTCGGCGTGAACTTGAACACACCGATCCAGAGCAGGGTCAGTACCACCCCGGCGAGGGCGATCAGAAAACCTCGGTCATGGCGTTCCATTCATGCTCCTTTGTCAGGGGGTGAGAGTGACCGGCGGGAAGTCGATGTCGGTTGCCGCCAGATGATTGCCGTAGTTGGTCAGGGTATTGATGACCACCTGCCCCAGTACCTCCATTGCCAGCTCATCATCCACGCCCGCGGCACGGGCTGCGGCCAGCTGTTGATCGCTGATGACACCGCGCTGGGTAACCAGGGCGACCGCCAGCTGCAGCAGGGCGTGGTCGAGTGGATCCGCCGCCTGGGCCAGACGTGCAGCCCGGATGGCGTCGTCATCGAAACCGGCCCGGCCAGCCAGCAGGGTGTGGGCCGACAGGCAGTATTGGCAGGCGTTGGCCTGGCCGATGGCCAGTGCCAGCAGCTCCCGCTGGCGGGCACTGAGCCGCCCTTTGCCCAGCGCATCGGCAAAACCGAGCAGGCCGTTGAGCACCGCGGGTGAATGGGCCAGGGTGGCGTAGAGGTTGGGAACCTTGCCAAGGCTGCTTTTGAGGGCTGCGAAGGTGGGGGCGGCAGCTGGTTTGGGCTGGCTCACGGGGTGAATGCGACTCATGGTGTGCTCCTGTTTGGGTTGGGTACGGGAGACACTATGCCGGTTTTAATGGTACGGTTTATCACCCATAGTCCACTATTGGCGACTTATCGTCTCAAACATGGATCCACTCTCGATACTGCTGGCCCATGCCGCGCCCCGGGCCAATCTCTTCTTTGCCGGCAACCTGTGTCAGCACTCTCACAGCAGCGACTATCCAGCCGGCGGTCATCTGCACCTGTTGCGCCGTGGCGAACTGCTGCTGCGCGAAGAGGGGGGTGAACCCCTGTTGCTGACCGAACCGACCCTGATCCTGTTTCCTCGTGGGCGGGGACACTGGCTCGAGCCGCGTCAGCTGGCAGGTTGCGATCTGGTGTGCGCCAGCGTGTCGTTCGGACCGACCGGTGACTCACCATTGCAGCTGGCGCTGTCGGATACCCTGGTACTGCCGCTGCAGACGATCCCGGCCATGGCGCCGGTGCTGACCCTGCTGTTCGAGGAGGCCTTCGCCGACCGCTACGGTCAGCCACCGATCCTCTCCCGTCTGCTGGAGGTATTGCTGATCCTGCTGCTGCGCCATCTGGTGGAGCAGGGGCACTGCCGGCAGGGGATGCTGGCTGCGCTCTCCGACCCGCGTCTGGCGCGGGCCATCGCGGTCATGCATCAGCGCGGGGACGAGCCCTGGACGGTCGAGACGCTGGCACGGGAGGCGGGCATGTCGCGCGCCCGCTTCGCCGCCCATTTCCAGGCGTTGACCGGGCAGACGCCACTGGGCTATCTGACGCGCTGGCGCATGATGCTGGCCAGTCAGCAGCTGCTGGCAGGGGAGTCCATCACTCAGGTGGCGCTGGGGGCGGGGTATAGCGGCGGAACCGCCTTTGGGCGGGCGTTTGAACGGGAGTTCGGCATGAGCCCGGGACGCTGGCTCAAGACGCGGCAGCGCGAATGACCGGGGCCACGGCGGGCCCCGGTGTCATCAGCCGGTGTAGACGGCTTCTTCCGGATACTTGATGCGGGTCTCGCTCGGGCGGGCCAGCATGAAGGCCAGGGTCAGCGGACCGAGACGGCCGCAGATCATCACCAGCACCAGGATCAGCTTGCCCGGTTCGCTCAGACCGGCGGTGATGCCGGTGGAGAGCCCCACGGTGGCAAACGCCGAGATGGTCTCGAACATGATCTTGTCGAAGGATTGCTGCTCGGTGAGCATCAGCAGGAACATGGCCAGCATCAGCACCATGGTGCTGACGATGATGATGGCCAGCGATCGGGTCACTATCTGGGGTGACAGGGTGCGGCCGAAGGCGGTGACGTGGGGGCGCTTGGTCAGAAACGCCTTGGTCGCCAGCAGCACCACCGCGAAGGTGGTCACCTTGATACCGCCCCCGGTGGAGGTGGCGCCGGCCCCGACAAACATCAGCATCATCATGAACAGCAGGGAGGCGGGCACCATCTGGCCGATATCGATGGAGTTGAAGCCGGCGGTACGGGCGCTGGTGGACTGGAAAAAGGCCGCCAGCCACTGACCGCCGAAGGAGGCCTTGCCGAGGGTGCCCGGGTTGTTGTGCTCCAGCAGCCAGAACATCAGGGTACCCAGCAGCAGCAGGGCCGGTGTCATGATCAGCATCAGCTTGCTGTGCAGCTTCAGCTTGCGCCAGCGGCGGTTGCGCACCAGGTCGACGATGACGGTGAAGCCAATCCCCCCCAGGATGATCAGCGCGGCTATGGTCAGGCTGATGATGGGGTCATCCCGGTAGTCCATCAAGTTGTTGGCGAACAGCGAGAAGCCGGCGTTGTTGAAGGCCGAGACCGCGTGGAAGAAGCTGACATAGAGGCCGCGCTCCCAGCCGAGCTCGGGCACCCAGCGGATGGCCATCAGGCCGGTGCCGATGAGCTGGGCGATGAAGGCGAACAGCACGATCCGCTTCACCAGCTGGATGATGTTGACCGACCCCTCCTGGCCCAGTGCCTCCTTGGCCAGCACCTGCTGGCGCAGGCCGACCCGCTTGCTGAACATGGCGATCAGCAGTAGGGTCATGGTCATCTGGCCGAGGCCGCCAATCTCCATCAGCATCAGCAAAAAAATCTGCCCCTGCAGGGTGAAGGCGGTGCCGGTATCCACCACCCCGAGCCCGGTCACGCTGATGGCCGAGGTGGCGGTGAACAGGGCGTTGATGAAGCTCACTTCGCCGTTGTGGCTGGAGGGCTGCACCAGAAACAGGGTGCCGACCAGCAGGATGATCAGGAAGCTGCCGAGGATCAGCTTGGCTTCGCTCCAGCGCGACTCGTCGTCCCGGTACAGGGCGAAGGCGTAGTTGCTACGCCAGCGGGTCATAGGGTTTCCAGCCAGTGGTCGATGGCGTGTTTGTTGCCCGCCAGGATCAGGATGTCACCCAGTTGCAGCTCCATCTTGCCGGTCAGCACGTTGTGCAGCACCTGGCCGCGCTTGATGGCCAGCAGTTGCAGTTCGGTCTGTTGCAGCAGATGCAGGTCGGCGAGGGTGCGGCCATTTTGCGGCAAACCGATGACGAATTCGGTCAGCACCATGTCGTGGCCCAGCTCCAGATAGTCGAACAGCCGGTTGTCCAGCATGCTCTGGGCGACCCGGCGGCCCATGTCCCACTCCGGGTTGATCACCTTGTCGGCCCCCACCTTCTGCAGGATCTTGGCGTGGAACTTGTCGCGCGCCTTGACCCACACCTTCTTCACGCCGGCTTCCTTGAGGACGAGGGTGGTGAGGATGCTGGTCTCGAGGTTGTCACCGATGGCGACGAAGACGATGTCGAAGTCGGCCAGCCCCAGCTCGGCCACCGTGGCCTCGTCGGTGGCATCGGCGACGATGACGTGGTTGCAGAGGGTGGCAATCTGACGGGTCTTGCTCTCGTCGATGTCTATCGCCAGCACCTCGGCATCCTGCCGTTGCAGCTCTTCACACAGGGCGCTGCCAAACAGTCCCAGGCCGATGACGGCAAATTGGTTGTTCATGAGTACTTCCTCAAGCGTCGGAGCCGGATACTCTACTCCTGCGGCATGAGTCCGAAAAGGGGGGCGGATTTTTCGTCCGGCGGCAATATAAGGTAGACTGCCCGCTTGCCATTGTCGGGACACGCAGATGAAACTCACCCCTTACGCCTCCTTGTTGACGCTCAACACCCTCGCCCTCGATGCCCATTGCCGCTGGCTGGCCGAAGTGGAACGGATCGACGATCTGCCGCAACTGGTAGCCAACCCCGAGCTGGCCGGCTTGCCGCGGCTGGTGCTGGGCGGTGGCAGCAACGTGCTGTTTTGCGATGACTTCGCCGGTGTCGTAGTGCTCAACCGGCTCAAGGGGATAACGCTGCACGACGAGGGGGATCACTGGTTGCTGCACGTGGCGGCCGGCGAGAACTGGCATGATCTGGTGTGCCATACCCTGCAGCAGGGCTGGTTCGGGCTCGAGAACCTGGCGCTGATCCCGGGCACGGTCGGGGCCGCTCCGGTGCAGAATATCGGCGCCTACGGGGTCGAGCTGGCCAGCGTTTGCGCCTATGTGGAGGCGTTCAACTGGCAGAGTGGCCAGCTGGAGCGCATCGAGGCGGCCGCCTGCGGGTTCGGCTATCGCGACAGCATCTTCAAGCATGCCTGTCAGGACAGCCACTTCATCACCGCCGTCGGGCTGCGCCTCGCCAAGGCCTGGCGGCCGGTGGCAGGTTATGGCCCGCTGGCCGCGCTCGGTGAGCAGCCCACGGCGCAGGCCATCTTCGATACCGTCTGCGCCACCCGCATGGCCAAGCTGCCGGATCCGGCCGTGCTCGGCAATGCCGGCAGCTTCTTCAAGAACCCCGTGGTGACGACGGCGCAGGCCGACCGGCTCAAGCAGCAATATCCGCACATGCCCTGTTACCCGACCGCTGACGGGCAGGCCAAGCTGGCCGCGGGCTGGCTCATCGATCAGTGCGGCCTCAAGGGGTTTGCCATCGGCCGCGCTGCCGTGCATCAGGAGCAGGCCCTGGTGCTGGTCAACCTGGGTGGGGCTAGCGCCATGGAGCTGATCGCCCTGGCGGCTCACGTACGCGACAGCGTGGAGCAGAAGTTCGGCGTGCTGCTGGAACACGAGGTGCGTTTCATGGGGCGCAGCGGTGAAACCTGGCTCGACGAGGTGCTCTCATGACCCTGACCCCCATCAGACAGACCCTGATCACCCTGCTCAGCGACGGCCAGTTTCACTCCGGCGAACAGCTGGGTGAGCGGCTTGGCATCAGCCGGGCGGCGGTCAGCAAGCACATGGCCGCGCTCAAGGAGCTGGGGCTGGACTTGTTCAGCCTGACCGGCAAGGGTTATCGGCTGGCGGTGCCGATGGCGCTCTATGACGAGGCGCAGCTGCAGGCGTTGGCGCCCATGGCGCCGGTACACTGCTTTCCGGTCATCGATTCCACCAACCAGTACCTGCTGGAGCGGGTCAACCAGCTGAGCTCCGGCGAGAGCTGCCTGGCCGAGTGCCAGACCGCCGGTCGTGGCCGGCGCGGCAAGCCCTGGGTCTCCCCCTTCGGGTGCCAGCTGATCCTCAGCATGTACTGGCGGCTCGAGCAGGGCATGGCGGCCGCCATGGGGCTGAGTCTGGCGGTCGGCGTGGCCGTGGTGCAGGCGCTGGAATCCCTCGGTTATCCGGGGGTGGAGCTGAAATGGCCCAATGACCTCTATTATCAGGGTCGCAAACTGGCGGGCATTCTGGTGGAGATGAGCGGCAGTGCCGGTGCCAGCTGTCATCTGGTGATCGGGGTCGGCCTCAATCTGGCGATGCCGAGCCGGGAGGGGGAGCGGATCGATCAGGCCTGGTCCGAACTGCGCCACATCCAGCCGGAATTGGTGGATCGCAATCTGCTGGCCGGCCGGGTGCTCGACCACCTGCAGCAGGCCATGCTCACCTTCGAACAGAGTGGCCTCGCCAGCTTCGTGGCGGACTGGAACCGGCTCGACCACTTCGCCGGCCGGCCGGTGCGGCTGCTGATGGGCGAGCAGGAGATCCGCGGCGTGGCGCGCGGCATCGATGATCGCGGCGCCCTGCGGCTGGAGACCGCAGAGGGGATCAAGTTCTACCTGGGTGGCGAGATCTCCCTGCGCCGGGGCGACTGAAGGCGGTGGCGATCGTCATGAATAGAAGAGGGGGCCTGCGGGCCCCCTCTTCATTGTGATTCGTGTTGGTAGCCGCTACTTGCGCAGCTTGATCTGCTCGATGGCATGCTCGTTGCCCTTGGTCAGGATCAGGTTGGCCCGTTCCCTGGTCGGCAGGATGTTCTCTTTCAAATTCAGATAGTTGATATCTTGCCAGATGTTGTTGGCAATCTTGGTCGCTTCACTCTCCGCCAGCTTGGCGTAGTGGTGGAAGTAGGAGTCGGGATCCGAGAAGGCGCCGCTGCGGAATTTGAGGAAGCGCTCGATATACCAGGTGCGCAGCAGCTCGGCCTCGGCGTCCACATAGATGGAGAAGTCGACGAAATCGGAGACGAAGACCCGGTGAGGCTCCTGCGGATAATCCATGCCGCTCTGCAGTACATTGAGCCCTTCGAGGATCAGGATGTCCGGCTGCTCCACCACCTTCTTCTCGTCAGGGATGATGTCGTAGATAAGGTGGGAGTAGACGGGCGCTTCGACCTTTTCGTGGCCGGCGCGGATGTTGGCGACAAATTCCACCAGATGACGGATGTCATAGGATTCCGGGAAACCCTTGCGGCGCATCAGGCCGCGCTCTTCCAGCACCTTGTTGGGATAGAGAAAGCCGTCGGTGGTGACCAGTTCCACCCGCGGGTGCTCCGGCCAGCGCTCCAGCAATGCCTGCATGATGCGCGCCGTGGTGCTCTTGCCCCCCGCCACGCTGCCGGCGATGCTGATGATGTAGGTACCCTTGCCGCGGGACTGACCGAGAAACTGTTCCAGTACCCGGCTGCGGCGCTGCTTGGCCTTGACGTAGAGGTTGAGCAGGCGGGAGAGGGGCAGGTAGATCTCTTCCACCTCCTGCAATGACACCTTTTCATTGATCCCGCGCAGGGTCTGCAGATCGTGCTCGGTCAGGGTCAAAGGGACCGAGTCGCGCAATAACGCCCATTGTTCGCGGGTGAATTGCAGATAGGGGTTATGCTCTGTCGTCATGGTGTCATCACTGTTTCTTGGGCAGGGCGACCATACACCAAGGGGTGGGGAGCGACAAGAGAAGCGACGGTTTCGAGCGGAGAGTGAGTCCTTTTTTGCCTGGTTCCCGGCAATAATGCACATTTTGCAAGGCGCAATGGTTGCATCCCCAAAATGCTTACCATAAAATGCGCGACGCTTAGATGTCTGTCGTCTATTTGCTCGGCAAAAGCGATAAAACAACGGGTGCAAGCAGAATTACCGTTGTGGCATTTATGTAGCGGAGGGGTTCCCGAGCGGCCAAAGGGATCAGACTGTAAATCTGACGGCTCTGCCTTCGAAGGTTCGAATCCTTCTCCCTCCACCATATTTCTCTGCGGTTTGAGTTCTTTGGGTTAGAGAAATGCGGGCATCGTATAATGGCTATTACCTCAGCCTTCCAAGCTGATGATGCGGGTTCGATTCCCGCTGCCCGCTCCAAGATGCTGATACGGCTCAGGCGATAGCAGAGCCACACCTTAGGGTGAGTTCGGCAATCGAACCTGCCTGTCAGCACCAGCCTCTCTTCCCCACCAGATTCAAATCCATCATATAAACTGTTCTGTGGTTAGCTTGCCACCGCGTACTCAGCGTTAGTTTAGAGGGACGATCATGTCTAAAGAAAAATTTGAGCGTAATAAACCGCACGTTAACGTGGGTACCATCGGCCACGTTGACCACGGTAAAACCACCCTGACTGCCGCTATCACCAACGTGCTGGCCAAGCACTTCGGTGGTAAGGCTTTCGCCTTCGACCAGATCGACAAGGCACCGGAAGAGCGTGAGCGTGGTATCACCATCAACACCTCCCACGTAGAATACGACACCGCTACCCGTCACTACGCGCACGTAGACTGCCCGGGTCACGCCGACTACGTTAAAAACATGATCACCGGTGCTGCCCAGATGGACGGCGCGATCCTGGTAGTAGCAGCGACTGACGGCCCGATGCCGCAGACTCGTGAGCACATCCTGCTGGGTCGTCAGGTAGGCGTTCCGTACATCATCGTGTTCATGAACAAGTGTGACATGGTAGATGACGAAGAGCTGCTGGAACTGGTCGAGATGGAAGTTCGCGAACTGCTGTCCGAGTACGACTTCCCGGGTGATGACCTGCCGGTAGTCCGTGGTTCCGCACTGAAAGCGCTGGAAGGCGAAGCTCAGTGGGAAGAGAAGATCCTGGAACTGGCTGGCCACCTGGACACCTACATTCCGGAGCCGGAGCGTGCCATCGACCTGCCGTTCCTGATGCCTATCGAAGACGTATTCTCCATCGCTGGCCGTGGTACCGTAGTAACCGGTCGTGTAGAGCGCGGTATCGTCAAAGTTGGTGAAGAAGTGGAAATCGTTGGTATCAAAGATACCACCAAGACCACCTGTACCGGCGTTGAAATGTTCCGCAAACTGCTGGACGAAGGTCGTGCAGGCGAGAACATCGGTGCACTGCTGCGTGGCGTGAAGCGTGAAGACGTAGAGCGTGGTCAGGTACTGGCCAAGCCGGGCACCATCAAGCCGCACACCAAGTTCGAATCTGAAGTGTACGTGCTGTCCAAAGAAGAAGGTGGTCGTCATACCCCGTTCTTCAAAGGTTACCGTCCGCAGTTCTACTTCCGTACTACCGACGTGACCGGTACCATCGAGCTGCCGGAAGGCGTAGAGATGGTAATGCCGGGCGACAACATCAAGATGGTTGTTACCCTGATTGCGCCGATCGCGATGGACGACGGCCTGCGTTTCGCCATCCGTGAAGGTGGCCGTACCGTAGGTGCTGGTGTTGTAGCTAAAGTTATCGCTTAATCTTTGGCTTACATAAATAAAGCAAAGCCCCTATAATAGGGGCTTTCTTATGCAGGGGCGTAGTTCGAATTGGTAGAACAGCGGTCTCCAAAACCGATGGTTGCGGGTTCGAGTCCTGCCGCCCCTGCCATATACCTCGTCTCGTACGGGGCTTTTGTGTCTTTGGTTACGTCAGATACAGGTGGGTTGTATGAGTGTTAGTTCTGAGAGCCAGGGCGGAAGCAAGGATACCCTGCTTTGGGGCCTGGTTTTCATTATCCTGGCGGCCGCTGTAGTGGGTAATTACCTGCTCAACGATGTCGTCGCTGCCGTCCGCGCCCTGGGTGTGGTCGTTGTCATTGCTGCTGCCGGTGCAGTAGCCCTGCAAACCACCAAGGGAAAGGCGACACTGGCATTTGCCCGTGAGTCTCGCCTGGAAGTCCGCAAGGTCGTATGGCCGACCCGCCAGGAAGCCATTCAGACAACCCTGATTGTGCTGGCGGTGACTGCCGTGATGGGGCTGTTGCTGTTCATTCTGGACGGTGCCTTGGTCTGGTTGGTCAACCTGATTACCGGTGTGTAAGGATAAGCCATGACTGAACAACGTGAACAACGTATGAGATGGTATGTGGTGCAGGCGTTTTCTGGCTATGAAGGCCGTGTTGCCAAATCCCTGCGTGAACATATCAAGATGCATGGCATGGAAGACATGTTCGGTGAAGTGCTGGTCCCGACCGAAGAAGTGGTCGAGATGCGCGCTGGCCAGAAGCGCAAGAGTGAGCGCAAGTTTTTCCCGGGCTACGTCCTGGTTCAGATGATCATGGATGAGACCACATGGCACCTGGTACGCAACGTACCGCGCGTCATGGGCTTCATTGGTGGCACCTCTGATCGTCCTGCTCCTATCTCTGATAAAGAAGCGGATGCCATCCTCAATCGTCTGCAAGATGCCCACGACAAGCCGCGTCCGAAAACCCTGTTTGAACCGGGTGAAATGGTGCGGGTTGCCGATGGCCCGTTCGCCGACTTCAACGGTACCGTTGAAGAGGTTGACTACGAAAAGAGCCGCGTGAAGGTCTCCGTTTTGATCTTCGGTCGTTCTACACCGGTAGAGCTGGATTTTGGTCAGGTCGAAAAGGGCTGATTAAACTCTGTTCGTTAACGGTTGTCAGGGGCAGCGAATGTCATTATAATTCGCTGCCCCTTTATTAGTTGGGGAGCCGTTTGCAGGAGCATGTCTCCGAGGCGTTAGAACCCATTTCTGAGGTATTTTTGTAATGGCTAAGAAAGTCACAGCTTATATCAAGCTGCAAGTTAAGGCTGGCAGTGCTAACCCCAGCCCTCCCGTTGGTCCTGCTCTGGGTCAGCACGGTGTGAACATCATGGAATTCTGTAAGGCATTCAACGCCCGTACAGAAAAGCTGGAAAAAGGCTCACCGACTCCGGTCGTGATCACCGTTTACAGCGACCGTTCCTTCACCTTCGAAACCAAGACTCCGCCCGCTTCCTTCCTGCTGAAGAAAGCTGCTGGTATCCAGTCTGGTTCTGCCAAGCCGAACAAAGACAAGGTTGGTAAGGTGACTGTGGCTCAGCTGCAAGAAATCGCCAAGACCAAAGAGCCGGATATGACCGGTGCCGATCTGGATGCAAAAGTACGTTGCATCGCCGGCTCCGCTCGTTCCATGGGCCTGGTAGTGGAGGATTAAGACAATGGCAAAACTTTCCAAGCGTATGCGCGTTATTCGCGAAAAAGTTGACGGTACCAAAGAGTACTCCATCAACGAAGCCATTGCCCTGCTGAAAGAACTGGCTACTGCCAAGTTCGTTGAAAGTGTTGACGTTGCCGTTAACCTGGGTATCGATGCTCGTAAATCCGACCAAAACGTACGTGGTGCAACTGTACTGCCGCACGGTACCGGTCGTGAAGTGCGCGTAGCCGTATTCACCCAAGGTGCCAACGCCGAAGCTGCCAAAGCTGCCGGTGCTGAACTGGTTGGTATGGACGAGCTGGCCGATCTGGTCAAGAAAGGCGAGATGAACTTCGACGTAGTTATCGCATCCCCGGATGCCATGCGCGTTGTTGGTCAGCTGGGTCAAATTCTGGGCCCGCGCGGTCTGATGCCGAACCCGAAAGTTGGTACTGTAACTCCTAACGTTGCCGAAGCTGTCAAGAACGCCAAGGCTGGTCAGGTTCGTTACCGTAATGACAAGAACGGTATCATTCACACCACTCTGGGCAAGGTTTCTTTCAACGAAGTTCAGCTGAAAGAAAACTTGGAAGCTCTGCTGGTTGCCCTGAAAAAGGCCAAGCCGTCTTCCGCCAAGGGTGTATTCATCAAGAAAGTCAGCATCTCCACCACCATGGGTGCCGGTGTTGCCGTAGACCAAGCTTCTCTGGAAGCTCAGGCCTAATTGATGGATTTTACAAGGCGCAAAATTTAATCTATAATTTTGCGCCTTGATTGGTTGGGGGTTTCGACCTCCGTCCAAGACCGCAGGTGGCTGCAAGGCCTTAATCCTTCCTGCGTAGACGGTGCCGGAAACCCAGCGAGAAAGATTTCTTTCTCTTCTGGAATCCTGCTACCGCATCGTTCCCCTCTGTTGTAAAGGTAGGGGGGATGTGTCAGTACTGGGTCAAACTAGACCCGGATTCAATCCAGGAGTTAAGCCAATGGCATTGGGACTCGAAGACAAAAAGGCAATTGTTGCTGAAGTCAACGAAGCTGCCAAAGGCGCTCTTTCTGCAGTTGTAGCCGATTCTCGCGGCGTGACTGTAGAGAAGATGACCAGCCTGCGTAAATCTGCTCGCGAAGCCGGTGTGTACATGCGCGTTGTGCGTAACACCCTGCTGCGTCGCGCAGTTGAAGGTACCGAATTCGGTTGCCTGAACGACGTATTGTCTGGTCCTACCTTGATTGCTTTCTCTAACGAACACCCGGGCGCTGCCGCTCGTCTGTTCAAAGAGTTTGCCAAAGCGAACCAAAAGTTCGAAATCAAGGCTGGCGCTTTTAACGGTGAGTTTATCGCCGCAGCACAAATTGATCGTCTGGCCACGCTGCCGACCTACGACGAAGCAATTGCGAAGTTGATGGCTACCATGAAGGAAGCCTCTGCTGGCAAGCTGGTTCGTACCATCGCTGCTGTGCGTGATCAGAAGCAAGCTGCTGCTTGATTCTCGCCTATTTAGGCTGTTTGAGTTTATTCAACATCAGGAATTTTTGTCATGTCTATCACTAAAGACCAAATTATCGAAGCCGTTGCTTCCATGTCCGTAATGGAAGTTGTTGAGCTGATCGAAGCTATGGAAGAGAAGTTCGGTGTTTCTGCCGCTGTTGCTGTTGCTGCCGGTCCGGCCGCTGAAGCAGTAGAAGAGAAGACCGAGTTCGACGTAGTTCTGACTGCTGCCGGTGCCAACAAAGTTGCCGTCATCAAAGCCGTTCGTGGCGCCACCGGTCTGGGCCTGAAAGAAGCCAAAGACCTGGTAGAAGCTGCTCCGGCTAACCTGAAAGAAGCCGTCTCCAAAGACGAAGCTGAAGCTCTGAAGAAAGAGCTGGAAGCTGCCGGTGCTTCTGTTGAGATCAAATAATCTGCATTTATGTAGATTAGCCTGATAAAACAGGCTAGGGCTGGTGAATTTTTGTTCACCAGCCTTTTTGCGCTGTAGACTGAGAGCATTTCACACCGTTTACGACTCTCGGTGCACCAGCAATCCGGACTGTTTTCATTCGTCCGGGCCAACACAAAACGGTGTTGAGACAGAGCTGTCCCGTGGGACAGAGTGGGTCACTTATCAGCGAGCTGAGGAACCCTATGGTTTACTCTTATACCGAAAAAAAACGCATTCGTAAGGACTTCGGTAAGCGAGACCAGGTACTGGACACGCCTTATCTGTTGTCCATTCAGCTGGACTCCTTCAAGCAGTTCATCGAGGCTGACCCGGAAGGTGAATATGGCCTAGAGGCCGCTTTCCGTAGCGTTTTCCCGATCACCAGTTACTCCGGTAGTGCTGAGCTTCAGTATGTCAGCTATCGCCTGGGTGAGCCGGTATTTGACGTAAAAGAATGCCAGATCCGTGGAGTGACCTACTCCGCGCCGCTGCGTGTCAAGCTTCGTATGGTTCTGTACGACCGTGAAGCAGCTGCCGGCACCGTCAAAGACATCAAGGAACAAGAAGTATACATGGGCGAAATTCCGCTCATGACCGAGAACGGCACCTTTGTTATCAATGGTACCGAGCGGGTAATCGTCTCCCAGCTGCATCGTAGCCCGGGCGTCTTCTTCGACCACGATAAAGGCAAAACACATTCATCCGGTAAGGTGCTGTATAACGCGCGCGTTATTCCCTACCGTGGCTCCTGGCTGGACTTCGAGTTCGATGCGAAAGACAACCTGTTTGTCCGTATCGACCGTCGTCGTAAACTGCCGGCATCCATTATTCTGCGTGCCCTGGATTTCAGTTCCGAACAGATTCTGGCCACCTTCTTCGAGACCATCGGTTTCGAAGTCAAAGATGGCAAGTTGATGATGGATCTGGTGCCGGAGCGCCTGCGTGGTGAAACTGCGACCTTTGACATCGTGGCCAATGGCGCCGTGGTGGTTGAGACCGGTCGTCGAGTGACTGCGCGTCACATCCGTCAGTTGGAAAAAGATTCCGTTACCCAGATTGAGGTACCGGTTGAGTATGTTGTTGGCAAAGTTGCTGCCAAGGACTACGCACATCCGCAAACTGGCGAGATGGTAGTGACTGCCAACCAGGCGCTGAGCCTGGAAGCGGTAGCCAACCTCTCCCAAGCCGGCTTCAAGCACTTCGAGGTTCTGTTCACCAACGAACTGGATCACGGTGCCTACATGTCCGAGACCCTGCGTATCGACTCCAGCTCCAGCCGCCTGGAAGCGCTGGTCGAAATCTATCGCATGATGCGTCCGGGTGAGCCGCCGACTCGTGAAGCCGCAGAACAGCTGTTCGAGAACCTGTTCTTCTCTTCCGAGCGTTACGACCTGTCTACCGTAGGTCGGATGAAGTTCAACCGCCGTCTGGCTCGTGAAGACGAGACCGGCGTGGGTACTCTGACCAAAGACGACATCGTCGATGTGATGAAGCGCCTGATCGACATCCGTAACGGCAATGACGAGGTGGACGATATCGACCACCTGGGCAACCGTCGTATCCGTTCTGTCGGTGAAATGGCTGAAAACCAGTTCCGCGTCGGTCTGGTGCGTGTCGAGCGTGCGGTCAAGGAGCGTCTCTCCCTGGGCGACCTGGACACCCTGATGCCGCAGGATCTGATCAACGCCAAGCCGATCTCCGCCGCAGTCAAAGAGTTCTTTGGTTCCAGCCAACTGTCCCAGTTCATGGACCAGAACAACCCGCTGTCCGAAGTGACCCACAAGCGCCGTATCTCTGCGCTGGGCCCGGGCGGTTTGACTCGTGAGCGTGCCGGCTTTGAAGTTCGAGACGTACACCCGACCCACTACGGTCGTCTGTGCCCCATCGAAACGCCTGAAGGTCCGAACATCGGTCTGATCAACTCTCTGTCCGTGTACTCTCGTACCAACGAGTACGGTTTCCTCGAGACCCCGTACCGCAAGGTCATTGACGGTGTGATCACCGACGAAGTGGACTATCTGTCTGCTATTGAAGAAGGCAAGTACGTGATCGCACAGGCTAACGCCGCGACCACCGAAGATGGCCGTCTGAAAGATGAATTGATCCCGTGCCGTCACAAAGGTGAATCCACCTTTATGAACGCCGACCAGATCCAGTATATGGACGTGAGCCCGCAGCAGATCGTATCTGTGGCAGCGGCCCTGATCCCATTCCTGGAACACGATGACGCGAACCGCGCATTGATGGGTTCAAACATGCAACGTCAGGCTGTACCGACTCTGCGCGCCGACAAGCCGCTGGTTGGTACCGGTATGGAACGCGCTGTGGCCGTTGACTCCGGTGTTACCGTAGTGGCCAAGCGTGGCGGCATGATCGACTACGTCGATGCCTCCCGTATCGTTATCAAGGTCAACGAAGATGAGCTGCTGCCTGGCGAAGCTGGCATCGACATCTACAGCCTGACCAAATACACCCGTTCCAACCAGAACACCTGTATCAACCAGCGTCCGTGTGTGATGTTGGGTGAGCCGGTGATGGCGGGCGACGTGCTGGCTGACGGCCCGTCCACCGACCTGGGTGAACTGGCGCTGGGTCAGAACCTGCGCGTCGCGTTCATGCCGTGGAACGGTTACAACTTCGAAGACTCGATCCTGGTGAACGAGCGTGTTGTTCAGGAAGATCGCCTGACCACCATTCACATCCAGGAACTGGCCTGTATCTCCCGTGACACCAAGCTGGGTCCGGAAGAGATCACTGCTGACATCCCGAACGTGGGTGAAGCCGCTCTGTCCAAGCTGGACGAGTCCGGTATCGTCTACGTGGGTGCTGAAGTGAAGGGCGGCGACATTCTGGTCGGTAAGGTAACGCCGAAAGGTGAAACCCAGCTGACTCCGGAAGAGAAGCTGCTGCGCGCCATCTTCGGTGAGAAGGCGTCCGATGTGAAGGACTCCTCCCTGCGTGTGCCGAACGGTGTGTACGGTACCGTGGTTGACGTGCAGGTCTTTACCCGCGATGGCGTGGAAAAAGACAAGCGCGCCAAAGAAATCGAAGAGATGCAGTTGAAGGAAGCGAAGAAGGACTTGACCGAAGAGTTCAAGATCCTGGAAGACGGCATTTTCGGCCGCTCCCGCAACCTGCTGCTGGCCGCCGGTTACAGCGAAGACCGTCTGAACAAGCTCGATCGCTCCAAATGGTTTGAATTGGCCATCGAAGATGAAGCCAAGCAAATCGAGCTGGAACAGATCGCTGAACAGCACGTTGAGCTGAAGGCCGAGTTCGACAAGAAATTCGAGAACAAGCGTCGCAAGATCATCCAGGGCGATGACCTGGCGCCGGGCGTACTGAAGATCGTCAAGGTCTATCTGGCCGTCAAGCGTCGCATCCAGCCGGGTGACAAGATGGCGGGTCGTCACGGTAACAAGGGTGTTATCTCCAAGATCTGTCCGGTCGAGGATATGCCCCATGACGAGTACGGCCGTCCGGTCGACATCGTTCTGAACCCGTTGGGCGTACCGTCCCGTATGAACATCGGTCAGATCCTCGAAGT
This sequence comes from Aeromonas sp. QDB54, assembly GCF_027707385.1. Classification (NCBI taxonomy): domain Bacteria; kingdom Pseudomonadati; phylum Pseudomonadota; class Gammaproteobacteria; order Aeromonadales; family Aeromonadaceae; genus Aeromonas; species Aeromonas sp. QDB54. The sequence continues at coordinate 225,694 of NZ_JAPCIT010000008.1, forward strand.
GCACTTGGGCCTCGCGGCCAAGGGCATCGGCGAGAAGATCGACCGCATGGTCAAGGAACAGCGCGAACTGCACGAGATGCGTGACTTCCTGCAACAGGTCTATGACCTGGGCGAGAAAGACACCCAGCAAGTGAACGTGGCCGAGCTGTCCGACGACGACGTACGTACCCTGGTCGGTAACCTGCGCAAGGGTCTGCCGGTAGCAACGCCGGTCTTTGATGGCGCCAAAGAGCGTGAAATCAAGGCCCTGCTGAAGCTGGCCGACCTGCCGGAATCCGGTCAGATCGCCCTGTTCGACGGTCGTACCGGTAACGCCTTCGAGCGTAAGGTCACCGTGGGTTACATGTACATGCTGAAGCTGAACCACCTGGTAGACGACAAGATGCACGCGCGTTCTACCGGTTCTTACAGCCTGGTTACCCAGCAGCCGCTGGGTGGTAAGGCACAGTTCGGTGGTCAGCGTTTCGGTGAGATGGAAGTGTGGGCCCTGGAGGCTTACGGTGCGGCATATACCCTGCAGGAGATGCTGACCGTCAAGTCTGACGATGTGAACGGCCGTACCAAGATGTACAAGAACATCGTGGATGGCGACCACCGTATGGAGCCGGGCATGCCCGAATCCTTCAACGTATTGCTGAAGGAAATCCGCTCTCTGGGTATCAACATCGAGCTGGACGAAGAGTAAGAGCTCGCTCTTATTGTTCGAGAATTGACGTGGGCGCCCCGCTGTTTCGGCAGTAGGGGCGCCGAGGTTAGACTCCTGACAGGGGAAACACGTGAAAGACTTACTCAAGTTTTTGAAGGCTCAGACCAAGACCGAAGAGTTTGACAGTATCAAGATCGGTCTGGCCTCTCCTGACATGATCCGCTCCTGGTCATTCGGTGAGGTCAAAAAGCCTGAGACCATCAACTACCGGACTTTCAAGCCGGAACGTGATGGTCTGTTCTGCGCCCGTATCTTCGGACCGGTGAAGGACTACGAGTGTCTGTGCGGCAAGTATAAGCGCCTGAAACACCGTGGTGTGATCTGTGAGAAGTGCGGCGTAGAAGTGACCCAGACCAAGGTCCGTCGTGAGCGTATGGGCCACATCGAGCTGGCCAGCCCGACTGCCCATATCTGGTTCCTGAAGTCCCTGCCGTCCCGTATCGGTCTGCTGCTGGACATGACCCTGCGTGACATCGAGCGCGTGCTGTATTTCGAATCCTATGTAGTGATCGAACCCGGCATGACCAACCTCGAGCGCAGCCAGATGCTGTCCGAAGAGCAGTACCTGGACGCACTGGAAGAGTGGGGCGACGAATTCGACGCCAAGATGGGTGCCGAAGCAATCCTGGCATTGCTGCGCGCCATCGATCTGGAAGGCGAAGTGCGCACCATGCGCGAAGAGCTGGATCAGACCAACTCCGAGACCAAGCGCAAGAAGACCACCAAGCGCCTGAAGCTGATGGAAGCCTTCCTGCAGTCCGGCAACAAGCCGGAGTGGATGATCATGACAGTGCTGCCCGTGCTGCCGCCGGACCTGCGTCCGTTGGTACCGCTGGACGGCGGCCGTTTCGCGACCTCCGATCTGAACGATCTGTACCGTCGCGTGATCAACCGTAACAACCGCTTGAAGCGCCTGCTGGATCTGGCTGCTCCGGACATCATCGTGCGCAACGAAAAGCGCATGCTGCAAGAGTCCGTCGATGCCCTGCTGGACAACGGCCGTCGTGGTCGTGCCATCACCGGCTCCAACAAGCGCCCGCTGAAATCCTTGGCCGACATGATCAAGGGTAAGCAAGGTCGTTTCCGTCAGAACCTGCTCGGTAAGCGTGTCGACTACTCCGGTCGTTCCGTTATCACCGTAGGTCCGACGCTGCGTCTGCATCAGTGCGGTCTGCCGAAGAAGATGGCGCTGGAGCTGTTCAAGCCGTTCATCTATGGCAAGCTGGAATCCCGCGGTCTGGCGACCACCATCAAGGCCGCCAAGAAGATGGTGGAGCGCGAAGAAGCTGTCGTTTGGGACATCCTGGACGAAGTGATCCGCGAACACCCGGTTCTGCTCAACCGTGCACCGACCCTGCACCGTCTGGGTATCCAGGCGTTTGAACCGACCCTGATCGAAGGCAAGGCTATCCAGCTGCACCCGCTCGTCTGTGCCGCCTATAACGCGGACTTCGACGGTGACCAGATGGCGGTCCACGTACCGCTGACCCTGGAAGCCCAGCTGGAAGCGCGCGCGCTGATGATGTCCACCAACAACATCCTGTCGCCTGCCTCCGGTGAGCCGATCATCGTTCCGTCTCAGGACGTGGTCTTGGGTCTGTACTACATGACCCGCGCCCGTATCAACGCCAAGGGCGAAGGTATGGTGCTGTCCGGCCCGAAAGAAGCCGAGAAGGTATACCGCGCCGGTCTGGCCGATCTGCATGCTCGCGTGAAAGTTCGCATCACCGAATACCTGCGTCAGGAAGACGGTTCGCTGCGTGCTCACACCGAGATGAAGAACACCACCGTTGGTCGTGCGATCCTGAGCCTGATCCTGCCGAAAGGCATGGAATACGCGCTGATCGACGAGCCGAAGGTGCTGACTGCTGCAGAGCAGGCTGACCTGGATGCCAACCCGCAGAACTGGATCAAATCCGTATCCAACAAGGCGCTGGGCAAAAAGCTCATCTCCCGTCTGCTGAACACCTGCTATCGCAAGCAGGGCCTGAAGGACACCGTCATCTTCGCTGACCAGCTGATGTATACCGGTTTCCACTATGCGGCCCTGTCCGGTGCTTCCGTTGGTATCGATGACATGGTCATCCCGGATGCCAAGAAAGACATCATCGCCGCTGCCGAAGCCGAAGTTGCCGAGATCCAGGACCAGTTCCTGTCCGGTCTGGTGACCGCGGGCGAACGCTACAACAAGGTTATCGATATCTGGGCCAGCGCCAACGAGCGCGTCTCCAAGGCCATGATGGAGAACTTGTCCAAAGAGCGTAACGTCAACTCGCTGGGTGAAGAAGAAGAGCAAGCCTCGTTCAACAGCATCTTCATGATGGCCGACTCTGGTGCGCGGGGTTCCGCAGCCCAGATCCGTCAGCTGGCCGGTATGCGTGGCCTGATGGCCAAGCCGGATGGCTCCATCATCGAGACCCCGATCGTCGCGAACTTCCGCGAAGGTCTGAACGTACTGCAGTACTTCATCTCCACTCACGGTGCTCGTAAGGGGCTGGCGGATACCGCACTGAAGACTGCTAACTCCGGTTACCTGACTCGTCGTCTGGTTGACGTGGCACAGGACATGGTGATCACCGAGGACGATTGCGGCACTACCGAAGGTCTGTGGATGACTCCGCTGATCGAAGGTGGCGACGTGGTCGAACCGCTGCGTGAGCGCGTGCTGGGCCGTGTGGTTGCCGATGACGTGATCAAGCCGGGTACTGAAGACGAAGTGCTGGTAGCACGCAACACCCTGCTCGACGAGCAGCTGTGTGACCTGCTGGAGCGCAACTCCGTTGACCGCGTGAAGGTACGTTCTGCCATCACCTGTGAGACCGACTTCGGTAACTGTGCTCACTGCTACGGCCGTGATCTGGCCCGTGGTCACCTGGTTAACAAGGGTGAGGCTGTCGGTGTTATCGCCGCCCAGTCCATCGGTGAACCGGGTACCCAGCTGACGATGCGTACCTTCCACATCGGTGGTGCCGCATCCCGTGCCGCTGCCGAGAGCAGCATCCAGGTCAAGAATACCGGTAGCATCAAGCTGCAGAACGCCAAGTTCGTTCACAACAGCGATGACAAACTGGTTATCACCTCCCGTTCTACCGAACTGACCATCATGGACGAGATGGGCCGTACCAAGGAAAGCCACAAGCTGCCTTACGGTTCCGTGCTGGAAGTGAAGGACGGCCAGGCCGTGAACGCTGGCGAGACCGTTGCCAACTGGGATCCGCACACTCACCCGATCATCACCGAAGTAGCGGGTCGCCTGCACTTCGAACACATGATCGATGGCGTGACCATTACTCGTCAGACCGACGAGCTGACCGGTCTCTCCTCCATCGTCGTGCTGGATGTCAACGAGCGTCCGAGCGCCGGTAAAGAGATGCGTCCGACCGTGAAACTGGTCGACCTGAATGGCAAGGACGTGATGATCCCGGGTACCGATGTAGCCGCCCAGTACTTCCTGCCGGGCAAGGCGATCGTGAACCTGGAAGATGGTGCCAACGTGGGCGTGGGTGACGCGGTAGCGCGTATCCCGCAAGAGTCCGGCGGTACCAAGGACATCACCGGTGGTCTGCCGCGCGTTGCGGATCTGTTCGAAGCACGTCAACCGAAGGAACCGGCAATTCTGGCCGAGATCTCCGGTACCATCTCCTTCGGGAAAGAGACCAAGGGCAAACGCCGTCTGGTCATCACCCCGACCGATGGTGGCGATGTCTACGAGGAGATGATTCCGAAGTGGCGTAACCTGAACGTGTTCGAAGGTGAAAAAGTTGAGAAGGGTGAAGTGCTGGCGGACGGTCCTGAGTCTGCTCACGACATTCTGCGTCTGCGCGGTATCAGCCCGGTCGCCAACTACATCGCCAACGAAGTGCAGGACGTTTACCGTCTGCAAGGCGTTAAGATCAACGACAAGCACATCGAAGTCATCGTGCGTCAGATGCTGCGCAAGTGCGAGATCCTGAGCGCTGGCGACACCGACCTGATCGAAGGCGAACAGGTTGAAGTGGCTCGCGTGAAGATTGCCAACCGTAAGCTGGTTGCTGAGGGCAAGACCCCGGCCACCTTCCGTCACATCCTGATGGGTATTACCAAGGCATCTCTGAGCACCGAGTCCTTCATCTCCGCGGCTTCCTTCCAGGAAACCACCCGAGTTCTGACCGAAGCGGCCGTTGGCGGCAAGCGTGACGAACTGCGTGGTCTGAAAGAGAACGTAATCGTGGGTCGTCTGATCCCGGCTGGTACTGGCTTTGCCTACCACCACGGCCGGATCAACCAGCGTGCCGCCGCAGCTCGTGCTGTTGGTGTGCCGCAGGTAACTGCCGATGAAGCCCAGCAAAACCTGGCGGATCTGCTCAACGCAGCCGGCAGTTTTGACGAAGAGTAATCTTCCGCTGTAGCGATTGAAAAGGGCCCCTTCATGGGGCCCTTTTTTATTGTCGATTTTCTCGTCAAAGCCAGACGCCACGCGGATATTCGGATGATCCAGAGCAAGGTTGCAGAGTAAAAAATCAAAAAAAGTTGACATTGACTCCTCGCGACTGAAAACTCGGGAAAGTTGAATGGGTATTACAGGGGTAGAACATGACTGTCGGTATCGAGGAAGTGATGCTTCCCGAAGAGCAGCTGATCGGTCGCACTTTTACAGACGAAGACAGGGAATTGTTGCGCTCATACGATGGGCTGATCGATGGCTTGGCCGAGTTGTTCGGCAAGCACTGTGAAGTGGTGCTTCACTCCCTGGAAAATCTGCACGAGTCCGTGATCAAGATTGCCAACGGGTTCAATACGGGACGGAATGAGGGGGCCCCCATTACCGATCTCGCGCTGCGTATGCTCAAGGACATCGAGAATACCGGCCAGGATTACACCCAGAGCTATTTTGCTCGCAGCCGTACCGGTGCCCTGATGAAGTCGAGTACCATCGCCATCAGGAACAGCGACAAGCAGGTGATCGGCCTCATCTGTATCAACCTGCACATCAACGCGCCTTTTCACGAGTTCGTCGCCGAATTTTTCCCGACGCCGCAACAAGTCGAGCGTCAGTCGCCGGAGACCTTTGCCAACAGTGTGGAAGAGCTGGTTGCCCAGACGGTGGACAATACCATCGACGAGATCAACCGCGATCCGACCGTTGCCAACAATGCTAAAAACAGGTTTATCGTGACCCAGCTGTTCGAGAAGGGCATATTTGATATCAAGGACTCGATCAACCTGGTCGCCGACAAGCTGAACATTTCCAAACATACCGTTTATCTGTACATCCGACAGCGCAAGCAGGGTGAAGACGAAAACGAGTAAGCGCCATAGAAGGGGATAGACAAGAATGGCTAAAGAAGTTATTGCAACCGACAAGGCTCCTGCCGCAATTGGCCCGTATGTTCAGGCCACCAAACTGGGCGAGCTGGTCTTCACCTCCGGGCAGATCCCGCTCGATCCGGCCACCATGGAGATAGTGGCTGGCGGTATCGAAGCGCAGGCCGAGCAGGTGATGAAGAACCTGGTTGCAGTATTGAAGGAAGCGGGAGCCGATACCGGCAAGGTGCTGAAGACCACCTGCTTCCTCAGCGACATGAACAACTTTGTTGCCTTCAACCAGGTTTATGCCCGTTACTTCGGTGACGCCGCTCCTGCCCGCTCCTGCGTGGAAGTGGCGCGTCTGCCGAAGGATGTGCTGGTTGAAGTCGAAGCCATCGCTTACGTCTGATCCAAGGCTGCACGAAGAGCCCCTCCCAGGAGGGGCTTTTTTGTGTTTGGCGTAGAATGGACGAACACATGCGCAGGAGTCCGGATATGAGTCTGAATTTTGCCCTGCTGGTAACGGGGCCCGCCTATGGTACCCAATCGGCCAGCACCGCCTATCGCTTTGCCTTGAGCCTCATCGAGCAGGGCCATCGCTTGTCTCACCTGTTCTTCTACCAGGATGGGGTCTGCAACGGCAACGGGCTGCATGCTCCAGCCTCCGATGAGAGCAACCTGGTCGCCCTGTGGCGTGAACTGGCCAACCAGCAAGGGATCCGTATCGATGTGTGCGTCGCTGCCGCCATGCGGCGCGGTGTGCTGGATGAGCAGGAGGCCAAGGGGCTGGGCAGGGCACACTTCAACCTGGAGCCGCCATTTTGCCTGAGCGGTCTGGGTCAGCTGGCGGAGGCCAGCCTGACCGCCGATCGATTCGTCCAGTTTTAGGAGGCTGCGATGCACAAGATAGCGTTTATTTGCCGGCGTGGGCCGCACGGTACCGCCGCCGGGCGGGAAGGTCTGGATGCCCTGTTGGCCACTTCGGCCATGACCGAGTCGCTGGCCCTGTTCCTCATCGGGGATGGCGTGCTGCAGCTGCTCAGGGAGCAGCAGCCGCAGGCCATCTTGCAGCGTCACTATGCGCCGACCTTCAAACTGCTCGAGCTCTACGACATCGAGGAGGTCTATGTGTGCACCGACTCGCTGGCAGAGCGTGGCCTGACGGTGGCGGATCTGCTGATCCCCGTGACCTGCCTGTCCCGCACCGACATCCGGCACCAGTGGGATGCCTGTGCGACCCACATCTGCTTTTGAGGTGACCATGATACAGCTGATATTGACCTCTCCCTTCCAGAGCCAGGACCTGGAACAGGCGCTGACTTATCGCCAGCCGGAGGATGTGCTGGTACTGATACAGGATGCCGTCGTCGCTGCCACGGCCCCTCAGTGGTGTGCACGGTTGGCCGGAGTGCCGCTCTATGTCATGCGGGAAGACCTGCAGGCGAGGGGATTGCAACAACGGATCGGGTTGGATCTGGACATGGCCGGCTTGGTGGCTCTGATCGCGGAAAAAGGCTCGCCGCAGACCTGGGCTGGCTGACCGCCAGTTTTATATAATTATTTCAGCCTGTTAGCGATATTTGCCAAGGCCTCTTCACTGCCTTTCCTGGCTCGGATTGTATAAATCTTGACTCCCTTGACAACAGGGCATAAAATTTCGCGTCCCCGTATCTGCGGGGAGGATTTTTCACATGTTTATGAAGTCATTATCAGGAGCCTTTTGATGGCAACTATTAACCAGTTGGTTCGCAAGCCACGCATCAAGCTCGTTGTGAAAAGCAACGTGCCGGCGCTGGAAGCGTGCCCTCAGAAGCGTGGCGTGTGCACCCGTGTATACACCACCACCCCGAAGAAGCCTAACTCTGCACTGCGTAAAGTATGCCGTGTACGTCTGACCAACGGCTTCGAAGTCACCTCCTACATCGGCGGTGAAGGTCACAACCTGCAAGAGCACTCTGTTGTTCTGATCCGTGGCGGTCGTGTAAAAGACTTGCCAGGTGTTCGTTATCACACCGTTCGTGGTGCGTTGGACTGTGCCGGTGTTAAAGACCGTAAGCAGGCTCGCTCCAAGTATGGCGTGAAGCGTCCGAAAGCTTAATGGTTCTCCGTTAAGTAAGGCCAAACGTTAATTCGTTTCTAGTTAGATAACTTTCTAGTTTTGGGTAACCCCTGAAGTTACGGAGAATTTGAAATGCCAAGACGTCGTGTTGTTGGTCAGCGTAAAATCCTGCCGGATCCCAAGTTCGGATCAGAGCTGCTGGCTAAATTTGTCAACGTAGTAATGGTTGACGGTAAGAAATCTGTTTCCGAAGCCATCGTATATGGCGCGCTGGACATCATTGCCACCAAGACTGGCAAAGAGCACCTGGCCGTATTCGAAGAAGCCCTGGACAACATTCGTCCGGCCGTCGAGGTTAAATCTCGTCGTGTCGGTGGTGCAACCTATCAGGTACCGGTAGAAGTTCGTCCGGTTCGCCGCAATGCCCTGGCAATGCGCTGGTTGGTTGATGCCGCTCGTAAACGTGGTGAAAAATCAATGGCTCAGCGTTTGGCTGGCGAGCTGCTGGATGCCGCTGACAATAAGGGTTCGTCTGTCAAGAAACGTGAAGACGTACACCGTATGGCTGAAGCGAACAAGGCTTTCGCTCACTTCCGCTGGTAATCCGCTTGCGCAGGGTCTTTTGGCTCTGCGCACCTTTAATTATCTGGGGACAAGTGCCCTAGTAAGAGGATGACAATGGCTCGTACAACCCCCATTGAGCGTTATCGTAATATCGGTATCTCCGCTCACATCGACGCCGGTAAGACTACTACTACCGAGCGCGTTCTGTTTTACACCGGTGTAAGTCACAAGATCGGTGAAGTTCACGATGGCGCCGCCACCATGGACTGGATGGAACAGGAACAAGAGCGTGGTATCACCATCACCTCCGCCGCGACCACCGCTTTCTGGTCCGGTATGGGCAAACAGTTCCAACCGCACCGTATCAACATCATCGATACCCCGGGCCACGTTGACTTTACTATCGAAGTAGAGCGTTCCATGCGTGTTCTGGACGGCGCCGTGATGGTGTACTGTGCCGTAGGTGGCGTACAGCCACAGTCTGAAACCGTATGGCGTCAGGCTAACAAGTACAAGGTTCCCCGTATCGCGTTCGTCAACAAGATGGACCGTACCGGTGCCAACTTCCTGCGCTGCGTTGAGCACATCAAGACCCGTCTGAAAGGTAACCCGGTTCCGCTGCAACTGAACATCGGTTCAGAAGAGAACTTCAAGGGCGTTATCGACCTGGTCAAGATGAAAGCCATCAACTGGAGCGAAGCTGACCAGGGCGTATCCTTCGATTACGAAGACGTCCCGGCTGAGCTGCTGGAAAAAGCGCAAGAAATGCGCATGACCCTGGTTGAAGCCGCTGCTGAAGCGTCTGAAGACCTGATGGAAAAATACCTGGGTGGTGAAGAACTGACCGAGGAAGAGATCAAGAAAGCTCTTCGTCAGCGTGTTCTGAACAACGAAATCATCCTGGTGACCTGTGGCTCCGCGTTCAAGAACAAGGGCGTACAGGCCATGCTGGATGCTGTGGTTGACTATCTGCCGGCGCCGACCGACGTAGCAGCCATCGACGGTCTGAAGCTGGATGGCGAGACCAAAGACGAGCGTCATGCTTCTGATGACGAGCCGTTCGCTGCTCTGGCATTCAAGATTGCTACCGACCCGTTCGTAGGCAACCTGACCTTCTTCCGCGTTTACTCCGGTGTGGTTAACTCCGGTGACTCCGTGCTGAACTCCGTTAAAGAGAAGCGCGAGCGTTTTGGCCGTATCGTTCAGATGCACGCCAACAAGCGTGAAGAGATCAAAGAAGTTCGCGCAGGCGACATCGCTGCCGCCATCGGTCTGAAAGACGTGACCACCGGTGACACCCTGTGTGACGAAAAAGCGCCGATCATCCTCGAGCGTATGGAATTCCCGGAACCGGTAATCTCCATCGCAGTTGAGCCGAAAACCAAGGCTGACCAAGAGAAGATGGGCCTGGCTCTGGGCCGTCTGGCTCAGGAAGACCCGTCCTTCCGCGTATGGACTGACGAAGAGTCTGGCCAAACCATCATCGCCGGTATGGGTGAGCTGCACCTGGACATCATCGTTGACCGTATGCGTCGCGAGTTCAAGGTAGAAGCGAACGTAGGTAAGCCGCAGGTTGCCTACCGTGAAACCATTCGTAACACCGTCAAGGATATCGAAGGTAAGCACGCCAAGCAGTCTGGTGGTCGTGGTCAGTACGGTCACGTTGTGATCGACATGTACCCGCTGGAAGAAGGCAAAGCCTACGAATTCGTCAACGACATCAAGGGCGGCGTCATTCCTGGTGAGTTCATCCCGGGTGTTGACAAGGGTATCCGCGAGCAGCTGAAGTCCGGCCCGCTGGCAGGTTATCCGGTAATGGATCTGGGTGTGCGTCTGCACTTCGGTTCCTACCACGATGTCGACTCTTCCGAACTGGCGTTCAAGATCGCTGCTTCCATGGCCTTTAAGGCTGGCTTCATGAAGGCCAACCCGGTTCTGCTCGAACCGATCATGAAAGTAGAAGTCGAGACTCCGGAAGACTACATGGGCGACGTGATCGGTGACCTGAACCGTCGTCGTGGCCTGATCGAAGGCATGGAAGATGGCCCGTCCGGCAAGATCGTTCGTGCCCTGGTGCCGCTGGCCGAGATGTTCGGTTACGCTACCGCCCTGCGTTCTGCTACCCAGGGTCGTGCTTCCTACGCCATGGAATTCGCCAAGTATCACGATGCCCCGACCAACGTCGCCCAGGCCGTGATCGAAGAGCGCAAATCCAAGTAATTTAAGATTCCCCGCCTACGACGGTAGGCGGGTTTAACCTAGAAGGACTACGTCGTGTCTAAAGAAAAATTTGAGCGTAATAAACCGCACGTAAACGTCGGCACCATCGGCCACGTTGACCACGGTAAAACCACCCTGACTGCCGCTATCACCAACGTGCTGGCCAAGCACTTCGGTGGTAAGGCTTTCGCCTTCGACCAGATCGACAAGGCACCGGAAGAGCGTGAGCGTGGTATCACCATCAACACCTCCCACGTAGAATACGACACCGCTACCCGTCACTACGCGCACGTAGACTGCCCGGGTCACGCCGACTACGTTAAAAACATGATCACCGGCGCTGCCCAGATGGACGGCGCGATCCTGGTAGTAGCAGCGACTGACGGCCCGATGCCGCAGACTCGTGAGCACATCCTGCTGGGTCGTCAGGTAGGCGTTCCGTACATCATCGTGTTCATGAACAAGTGTGACATGGTAGATGACGAAGAGCTGCTGGAACTGGTTGAGATGGAAGTTCGCGAACTGCTGTCCGAGTACGACTTCCCGGGTGATGACCTGCCGGTAGTCCGTGGTTCTGCACTGAAAGCGCTGGAAGGCGAAGCTCAGTGGGAAGAGAAGATCCTGGAACTGGCTGGCCACCTGGACACCTACATTCCGGAGCCGGAGCGTGCCATCGACCTGCCGTTCCTGATGCCTATCGAAGACGTATTCTCCATCGCTGGCCGTGGTACCGTAGTAACCGGTCGTGTAGAGCGCGGTATCGTCAAAGTTGGTGAAGAAGTGGAAATCGTTGGTATCAAAGATACCACCAAGACCACCTGTACCGGCGTTGAAATGTTCCGTAAGCTGCTGGACGAAGGTCGTGCAGGCGAGAACATCGGTGCACTGCTGCGTGGCGTGAAGCGTGAAGACGTAGAGCGTGGTCAGGTACTGGCCAAGCCGGGCACCATCAAGCCGCACACCAAGTTTGAATCTGAAGTGTACGTGCTGTCCAAAGAAGAAGGTGGTCGTCATACCCCGTTCTTCAAAGGCTACCGTCCGCAGTTCTACTTCCGTACTACCGACGTGACCGGTACCATCGAACTGCCGGAAGGCGTAGAGATGGTAATGCCGGGCGACAACATCAAGATGGTTGTTACCCTGATTGCGCCGATCGCGATGGACGACGGCCTGCGTTTCGCCATCCGTGAAGGTGGCCGTACCGTAGGTGCTGGTGTTGTAGCTAAAGTTATCGCTTAATCGATACTTTAAATACGCACATGAAAGGGGTGGCTTCGGCCACCCCTTTTACTTTTGGGGCTTTAAATTGCCTGTGAGATACTTTGCGAAATCATTGATAGAGGTCGTTTCTGTGAGCAAACCAGCCATTTTTCTGGATCGTGATGGTGTCATCAACGAAGACACCGGTTATGTCAGCAAGGTAGATGATTTCCACTTTTTGCCCGGGGTCATTGAAGCCCTGCAGTTGATGAAGAAGAAAGGGTATCTGCTGGTCGTTGTCACCAACCAGTCTGGTATCGCCCGCGGTTATTTCAGTGAAGATGATTTCATGAACCTGACCGAGTGGATGGATTGGTCATTGGCAGATCGCGACGTGGACCTCGATGGTATCTACTTCTGCCCGCATCATCCGGAGCATGGTGCTCCCTGTGATTGCCGCAAACCAGAACCGGGAATGCTGCTGCTTGCCAAGCAAGAACTGAACATCGATATGAGCCGTTCTTATATGGTGGGTGACAAGCCTTCCGATATGAAAGCCGCCATCAATGCCGGGGTTGGTCATAAGATCATGGTCAGAACGGGCAAGCCGGTAACGGATGCTGGTGTCGAGCTGGCCGATGCCATCTATGACAATTTGCATGATTTTGCCGTAGCTGCCCCCACCGTGGCCTGATTTTGCTGGTTTTAAATGCTTTTTGGTGGCTTTGTGAGCGGTTGAACGATGAAAGCCATCTTTTTGTAATTATCTGCTTGCCAGAAAGTTTCAGCTCCCTATAATGCGCCTCCATCGACACGGCAAGCGGCAACGCAAACAACCGGGTCGGTCGCATCGAAAAGCCCGTGCAAATAAGGCTTGACTCGAGAAGGCGGTTGAGTAGAATGCCACTCCCGCAGCAGCCAAAAGCTGCGTCGCTCTTTAACAATTTGAATCAAGCAATCTGTGTGGGCACTCACAGCATCGAGCATCAAAAACAATTTTTGATATCAATGTCTGATGAAGTGACCAAAGCAACTTTTAGTTGCAGCAGTTAATTCAGCAATTCATTGAGCCGCCTTAACAGGCAACCAAACTTAAATTGAAGAGTTTGATCATGGCTCAGATTGAACGCTGGCGGCAGGCCTAACACATGCAAGTCG
>NZ_JAPCIT010000009.1:0-214348 GCF_027707385.1 Aeromonas sp. QDB54
AATCGGCTCAAACATGAAGAAATGAAATGACTGAGTCAGCCGAGAAGAATTTCCCCGCTTATTCGCACCTTCCTTAGTTGTTGTTAGATATATCACGCTTTAACGCAAAATATTCATTCGAATATCATTCTTCGTGACCCAGACCAAAATTACCAGGGTTGCTTGTTCCGTTATTAGGTAGAACCCTCTATTTTTTCTCCATAGACTGAGGATGAAAGCCAAGTAATGCCACAACGAATATATCAAGGTTGTTGTCATTACCATCATCTATATCACGAGCAAGGAGATTGTCATGGCCAAAAAATTGAAAGCACTGGCAAGTTCGGTGACCGACAACCAACTCACCTCCACCATCAAGGAGTCCACCCAGCAGATCTGGTTGGCGGGTCTGGGTGCCTATGCCAAAGCCCAGGAAGAAGGCGGTAAAATCTTCGAAGCCCTGGTGCAGGAAGGGGAAGCCCTGCAAACCCGTACCCGCCAGAGTGCAGACGAGAAGATCGCTGCCATGACCGACAAGACGGCCGGTACTTGGGGACGTCTGGAGCAGGTATTCGAGGATCGCGTGGCCCGCGCCGTCGCCAGCCTTGGCATCCCGACCCGCAAGGACATCGACAAACTCTCCAAGCGCATGGCTGAGCTGACCGAGGTGGTACAACAGCTGATCGATGCCCAGGACCTGGATGACGTTGCCCCGGCTGACGAGGCCAAGCCTGCCGCCGCTGCAGCCAAAAAGCCGGTTGCAGCCAAAAAGCCGCCGGTCAAGAAAGCCGCCGCTCCCATCGCCAAGGTGAAGGAAGAGGTGAAAGCACTGGCAACGGAAGTGGAGAGCGTGGCCAAAGAGGTCAAGGAGAAGAGTGAAACCACGCTCTTCTGATCCACTGACCGGCTTGTTCTGATTGCGTAATGATCCACCGGCCCATGCCCTCTGCTGGGCCGGTTTTGCATGAGAAGGGAGGCAAATCATGAGCACGATTGCGGTTGCCCTCGCCGGAGGGGGACCTCTGGGGGGGATCTACGAGATCGGAGCCTGCGCCGCCCTGGCCGACAGTATCAAGGGGCTGCGTTTCGAGCAGGCCGATATCTATGTGGGGGTGAGCTCGGGGGCGGTGATCGCCTCGGCGCTGGCCAACGGCATCTCGCCGGACAAGCTGGTGCGGATCCTGTTAAGCGATGACACCGGCGAGTTCTTCGACCCCTCCACCCTGCTGCGTCCCGCCTTCGGGGAGTATTTTGACCGGCTCACCTCGCTGCCACCGCTGGTGCTGACGTGTCTGGCCGACTATCTCTCCTCACCCTGGAACAAGAGCCTGCTCGGCTCGTTGCAGGGGTTGTCCCGAGCGATCCCGACCGGCATGTTCGACAGCCGCGGGGTGGATCGGATCCTCACCCAGTTTTTCTCCCGCCCCGGTCGCAGCAACGACTTTCGTGAGCTTGCCAGCCGGCTGTTCGTCATCGCTACCGAGCTCGATACCGGCCGCGCGGTGGCCTTCGGCAGCCCGGGGCTGGACCAGGTGCCCATCTCCGCCGCGGTGCAGGCCTCGGCCGCCCTGCCCGGCCTGTTCCCGCCCTCGCTCATCGATGGCCGCTACTACGTGGACGGGGCGCTGATCAAGACGCTGCACGCCTCGGTGGCGCTGCAGGAGGGGGCCGACCTGGTGTTTTGCATCAATCCGCTGGTGCCCTTTGACGCGGGGCTGGCCAGCGAACACCCTGCCAAGCTGGTGGACCGCGGTCTGCCGGTGGTGCTGGCCCAGACGTTTCGCGCCATCATCCACTCGCGCATGCACGTGGGAATGGATCGCTACAAGCACCAGTATCCGGAGGCGGATGCCCTGCTGTTCGAACCCTCTTCGGCCGACGGCGAGATGTTCTTTACCAATGTGTTCAGTTACCGGGATCGGCGCCATCTGTGCGAGCACGCCTTCCAGCATACCCGCCAGGATCTCTGGCAGCGACGGGCCGAGCTTGGCCCCATTCTCGCCAAACATGGGCTGGAACTGGATCTGAGCGCGCTGGTCGATGAACAGCGTTCCCTGCTGACCCCGGGCACCGGCTCGGTGGCGGCGCTGGATGCCTCTTTGACCCAGCTGCAGCACTGGCTGACTCGCCGCTATGGCGGCAAGGGTCGCCGGCAATCGAAGGAGTAGCATGGACTGCAAACCCAAGCGGCGCACGCGGGATCGCATCCTGGCCACCGCCCTCGCCCAGTTCAACCTGCTGGGCGAGCCGACCGTCACCACCTCCGCCATCGCGGCCGAGCTGGAGATGAGTCAGGGCAACCTCTATTACCACTTTCACAACAAGGAGGAGATCGTCAACGCCCTGTTCGGCGAGTTCGAACAGGAGATGGCCCACCTGCTCGATACCATTACCCCGCCGTTGAACGAGGCGGAGGACATCTGGTTCTTCTTGCACCTGATGTTCGAACTCATCTGGAAGTACCGTTTTTTCTACTACGACATCAGTACCCTGATGAGCGGCAACCACAAGGTGGAGCTGCGCTTCTCGGCCCTGCTGCGACGCAAGGAGCAGACCGCCGCCGCCATCTGTCACAGCCTCTGGCGCAGCGGCCTGCTGCAAGGCGATGAGACGCAGGTGACGGCGCTGGCCGCCAACATCGCGCTGGTCGGGACCTTCTGGATCTCCTACCAGCGGGCGCTGCATCCGCGGGCCGATGCCGACATCGCGCTCGGGGTGTTTCAGGTGATGCAGCTGGTGGCCCCCCGGCTGCGCGCCGATGCCCGCGCCGATCTGGATGCCATCGCCACCCATTATCAGCCCACCACCACGGCGAGCTGACAGCATCGTGTATTTGATTGTGTTTTTAACAGGGAGAATCATATGACCACTTCACAGCCCAAATTGTCCGATTTCACCCCCTTCCCCTGGCCGGATGCGGCCTATGACTATGCCGGGGAGCGCCTTGAGCAGCATTGGGAGCGGCTGCACCAGGGGGATGCCGAGCCCTGGCCCGAAGATGAACAGGTGCAGGAAGCCTGGCGCGCCTATCACGCCGGTGATTTCGCCCGCGCCGTCAGCCTGGGGCTGGGCGCCGGCGAGGAGGGCCTCAACGTGGCGAACAAGGCGCTTGTGATCCACGCCAGCTACCTGCTGGATGACAAGTATGCCAAGCGCGAAGCATTCGAGCTGGCCGCCAGCAACGCCGAGAAGTTGCAAAAGCGCCAGCCGGGCAACGTCAACGCCTGGTACTTCCACGCCCTGGCGCTGGGTCGCTACAGCCAGGTGATCTCGGTCTCCAAGGCGCTCTCCATCGGCATTGGTGACAAGATCAAGAGCAGCCTGGAGCAGGCGCTGATCCTTGAGCCTGACCACGCGGAAGCCCATACCGCCTTCGGTGCCTGGCATGCGGAGATCATCGACAAGCTGGGCGCCATGATCGGTGGCATCACCTATGGCGCCAAGAAGGATGAGTCCGAACGTCACTTCAAGGCGGCGCTGGCCATCATCCCCCACTCCGCCATCGCCCGCATGGAGTACGCCAACGCCATGGTGATGATGCACGGCAAGAGCAAGATGGCGGCCGCCGAGGCGCTCTACGGCGAGGCCGCCGCGTGCGAGCCGCTGGATGCCATGGAGCGGCTCGACCTGGAAGCCGCCCGTGAGGAGCTGGCGGACGAGTAAGGCAGCCATTGCCGCAATGAAAGAGGCCAACCCCCGGGTTGGCCTCTTTTCTTTTTCACTTTTTTTCTTGCAGGCTTCCTTTCTTGCCGGCTCCTTCTCTTGCAGGAGTGGCGCGGTCAGCCGTGCAACAGCTGATCCAGCATGTCGGGATCGTAGAGCAGGTCCGGCTCCATCAACACCAGCAGCAGCAACTGCTCAAACTCCACGGCGAAGCGCTCGACGATGAGATCCGGGTCCGGCACCCGCTTCTTGTCGGTGATGAGACCGAGCTGCACCTTGTTGTCATAGGAGAGAATGGAGACGCCGACCGCAATGTCGCCGGCCTGGGGCACCCAGAACAGCGGCTGACGCAGGCGGGCGCCGGCCAGATAGAGGGTCTGCTGCGGGCCCGGCACGTTGGTGATGACCGCACTGGCCTTGGCCGAGAGGATGTCGATGGCCTGCTGCTGCACCGCCTTGGGCGCCATGCCCATCACTTCCAGCAGGTTGAGCACCACCGCCGGCTGCAGGGAGGACTTGAGCGCCTGCATCCGATCCCGCACCGCATAGAGCCGTTGCAGCGGGTGCTCGATGTTGAGGGGCAGATCCAGCGCCACCAGCCCGAAGCGATTGCCCAGCGCCCCCTTGTCGTCCGGGGCGCGCATGTTGACCGGCACCAGCGCCCGGATGTCGATGTCGGTCTGGTCGCCCTGCTCCAGCAGGTAGTGACGAAACGCGCCGGCGGTGGCGGCGATCAGCAGATCGTTGACCGAGCAGCCGAGCACTCGCCCCACCGCCTTCACGTCCGGCAGCGGGATCTGTTCTGACCAGGCTACTCGCTTGGTGCTACCAGTCTCCCCCTTGAGCCGGGTATTGGCGTCATCGGAGAGGGTGGCGATGGTGTAAAGCTCGGCGGTCACGTCCCGGCTGGTCTTGAGGTAGTCCATCGCCTTGGTGGGATGGGTCAGTACCTCGACGTACTTGGACCAGAGGGTGCCGGTCAGCTTGAGGCCGGCCCGCAGCAGGCGACTGCCCTGTTGATCGTGCTCCTCGTCGCCGTCGTCGTTGGCCACCGGCTCGGGTTGCGGCCTGGGGGGCGCCACCGGGCTCTCGTCCATCATGGTCAGCATGGCCCGCACCAGGGAGAAGCCGTCCCCCATGGCGTGGTGAAAACGCACTACCAGCGCCTGGCCGCCCAGAGAGGTATCCACCAAGTGCATCTCCCACAGCGGGCGCTGGTGGTTGAGGGGGGTGGAGGCAAAATCGGCCACCAGCCGCTCCAGCTCGGCCTTGCCGGCCTTGCCTGGCAGGATCACCCGCTTGAGGTGCAGGTCGAGGTCGAAGTCGGGGTCGGTGCGCCAGTAGTATTCGCCCCCTTCCAGGCAGGCCTTCTGCCCGAAGCGCGGCTGTACCCGAACTGTGTGCAGCAGGCTCTCCCGCAGTATGGCTTCATCCAGCTGACCGTCGAACATCAGCACGCCGACGATCTGCATCAAGTTGTTGGGCCGGTCCATCCGCAGCCAGGCGGTATCGACACAGGAGATGAGTTCACACACAGACATGTATTATCCCTATCGTTGCACGTTATTTGTTCAATTCTGTTTCAGACATTGGCTTAACCAGGAATGAATAAACAAATAACGCTTTATATGTTGGTGAAACTGCACGGCGATTAATTCATGATGATGTTTCATGACAAAAATGGAGGCGATTTTCATGCCTCTTAAAATAAAACAAACAAAGTGTGTTTGGCCCTTCTAATAATAAATATCAGGCCGGGTAACGATAGTGGAATCGGTTATTTCATGATTATTTCTTGCGCTGGATCAGTATTTATTGGCCCCATCAGCGCCGGGTTGGGCAAGGCAGGCGCTGATCGACGTATTCGAGGATCTCCTGCTCCAGCACGCTACGCACCGGCAACAGCATCAGGCCGAGGCGCACCTCCAGCGACAGGGTATCGTCGGTGAGGAACAAAGAGCCGTTGACCCCGGCGCCACGAAACAGCAAGCGGGTCTCCTCCTCGTCTTCCCACTCGCAGTCGAGTTCGTACTCCTCGCTCATGTCCTGGGCGATGGCTTCGGCGGCCAGTCTGGCGCCGGCGAGGCCCAGCGGGTGTTGGCGGCTGACCTGGATGGTCGACAGGCTGCTGCCGGCAAGGGGATCGTATAGAAACATGCTAATTCTCTGAGCGATGACAACATTTATTGATATTAAACACATGAATCAAACAAGTGAAAGCCATTTGCAACATTTTTGGGACTCACTTAACAAAGCCTGTTGAGTAAAAGCTCCATCGATTCCGCCTGGGCTGCCGCCGCGTTACACTGGGTCGGCAACACGTGACGAGCGTCGGCAAGGCGCCGCCTGTCGTCATGTCTATCCGTGACAGGCCATTGGAAACAGGTCAAGAGAGCCGCAGATGACCCAACAGCAACAACCATTCGATGACCCGCAACCGGATGAAGAGAGTACTCTGGCGCGACTCTATCGCCAGCTCAACCGGGTGGCCGCGCTGCGCGAGCAGATGCGCACCCATCCGCAGGATCAGCAAGACAGGGACGCATTGCGCCAATGGCAGGCCGATCGGCTGGGACGCACTCACCGTGACCTCTTGGAGAGCAAGCGCTACGGGCCGGCCGCGCAGTTCTTCCTGACCGATCTCTACGGGCCGGGAGATTGTGCCCGCCGGGATGCGGATGTGATGCGGGTGATGCCGACCGCCGAGCGACTGTTGCCAGAATCCGGTCTCAAGGTGCTGGCGCAGGCCATTGAACTTGATGCCCTCTCCGAGGAGCTTGACTACCTGATGGTGGTGGCGCTGCGTCGCAGTGGCCGCATGGCGCGGTTGAACGCCAAGGCCTATGCCCTCGCCTATCAGGAGGTCGGTGAAGAAGTGCGCCGCCGTCATCAGTTGCAACTGGTCAACGAACTGGGGATGACCCTGGATCGGCTGGCCAGAAAGCCGCTGCTTGGGGCGACCTTGAAGCTGATATCGGGGCCGGCCCATCTGGCGGGACTGGGCGAGCTCTTTACCTTTGTCGAACGGGGTTACCGGGTGTGTCACCACATGGGGCGGGCCAACGAGTTTCTCGAGACCATCGCCAGCCGCGAGACGGCGATCATGCTGGCGCTGCTGACGGGCGACGAGACTGTGCTGGATTGATCTTGGGAGCCATCCGGGCAGACATGACAAAGCGGGCCGAGTGGCCCGCTTTTCGTTTATCGCTGTTTGCCTGTAGATAGCGGTCAGATCACCAGCAGATCCATAAAGGCGTGCACCGGGGTGGCGGCCAGTTGCTTGCCATCCTGGCAAAGGGCCAGGATCGCCTCGGCCCGTTTGGCCGGGAAGCGGGTGGCCAGGTTGTGGCGGAACTTCTCTACCAGCAGCGGGATCCCCTCTTCGTGGCGGCGACGATGACCGACCGGGTACTCCACCTCCACCTTGGCGGTGTGGGTGCCGTCCTTGAAGAAGACCTGGATGGCGTTGGCAATCGAGCGCTTGTCCGCTTCCAGATACTCGCGGCTGTAGCGCTTGTCCTCCTGCACCACCATCTTGGCTCGCAGCCCATCAATGCGGGGATCGATGGCCACGGCGTCCTCGTAATCCTCGGCGATGAGGCGCCCGAAGATGAGCGGTACCGCCACCATGTACTGCAGGCAGTGATCCCGGTCGGCCGGGTTGTTGAGGGCGCCGACCTTGCTGATGATGCGAATGGCCGACTCATGGGTGGTGAGCTCGATGCGGTCAATCTCGTCGAGGCGTCCCTTCACCTGCTCATGCAGCTTCATGGCGCACTCCACCGCCGTCTGAGCGTGGAACTCGGCGGGATAGGAGATCTTGAACAGCACGTTCTCCATCACATAGCTGGCGTACCCCTGGTGCAGGGCGAACTGGTTACCCTTGAACAGCACGTCGTAGAAGCCCCACTTGGGGGCGCTCAGCACGCCGGGATACCCCATCTCGCCGCTCATGGTGATAAGGGCCAGGCGCACCGCCCGGGAGGTGGCATCCCCCGCCGCCCAGCTCTTGCGCGACCCCGCATTGGGCGCATGACGGTAGGTACGCAGGCTCTGGCCATCGACCCAGGCCTGGGAGACCGCATCGATCACCTGATCGCGGCTGCCGCCCAGCATGTGGGTCACCACGGCGGTACTGGCAACCTTCACCAGCACCACGTGATCGAGACCGACCCGATTGAAGGAGTTCTCGAGCGCCAGTACTCCCTGAATCTCATGGGCCTTCACCATGGCCGTCAGCACATCGCTCATGGTGAGCGGCGCCTTGCCTTCGGCCACCCGGGTACGGGAGAGCCAGTCGGCGGTGGCGAGGATGCCACCCAGGTTGTCGGAGGGGTGCCCCCACTCGGCGGCCAGCCAGGTGTCGTTGTAATCGAGCCAGCGGATGATGGCGCCGATATCCCAGGCCGCCTTGACCGGGTCGAGGCAGAGCTGGGTGCCGGGTACCCGGGCGCCGAAGGGCACGATGGTGCCCGGTACGATGGGACCAAGGTGCTTGGTGCACTCGGGAAAACGCAGGGCCAAGAGGCCACAGCCCAGGGTATCCATCAGGCAGTAACGGGCGGTATCGAGGGCGGCCTGGCTGGTAATGGGGTGATTGCAGACGTAATCGGCAATATCGACCAGCACCTGATCGGGGTCTGGTCTGTGGTTGACGTCGACGTTGGCGGACATCGTGACTTCCTTATCGTTGTTGTGAATGAAACGGGGTGATGAAACGGCGCCCTGCCCGCCCGCCTGCGCACATCGACCCCGCTGTTGCCGGTGTCGGGTGACGCAATGGGGTGACAGGACCGCCCATGGTTATCGCTGCTGCAGCGAGACGAAATGCCGGGGCGCCGGGCCGACGTAATCGGCGCTCGGACGGATGATCCGGTTGTGTTCGCGCTGCTCCATCACGTGGGCGCACCAGCCGGTGACCCGCGAGCAGACGAAGATGGGGGTGAACAGCTTGGTCGGGATCCCCATGTAGTGATAGGCGCTGGCGTGGAAGAAGTCGGCGTTGGGGAAGAGTTCTTTCTCCTCCCACATCACCTTCTCCGCCTCGCAGGAGACGCGGTATAGCCTGTCATCGCCCACCGCCTCGGCCAGCTTGGCCGACCACCCCTTGATGATGACGTTGCGGGGATCCGAGGTGCGATAGACTGCGTGGCCAAAGCCCATGATCTTCTCCTTGGCCGCCAGCTTTGCCAGCAGCTCGCGCCGCGCCTGGGCCTCATCCTGCCAGGGTTCGATCATCGCCATGGCGGCCTCGTTGGCCCCGCCATGGAGCGGGCCGCGCAGGGTACCGATGGCCGCGGTGACACAGGAGAACATGTCAGATAGCGTCGAGGCGCAGACCCGCGCCGCGAAGGTGGAGGCGTTGAACTCATGCTCGGCGTAGAGAATGAGGGAGACGTGCATCACCCGACGCTCCAGCTCGCTCGGCGCCTTCTGGTGCAGCAGCGCCAGGAAGTGGCCGCCGATGCACTCTTCGTCGGTGTCGAGGGGGATGCGTACTCCGTCGTGGCTGAACTTGTACCAGTAGAGGAGAATACCCGGGAAGGCGGCCAGCAGCCGATCCGCCACCTCGTGCTCGTGTTCGAAGCCATCTTCCGGCTCCAGATCGCCGAGCATGGAGCAGCCGGTGCGCAGCACATCCATGGGATGGGCGTCGGCGGGAATGCGCTCGAGCACCTCCAGCAGGGCGGCAGGCAGGGTGCGCAGACTGCGCAGCGTCCGCTTGTAATCTTCGAGTTGCTGCTCGTCCGGCAGCTCGCCCTTGAGCAGCAGGTAGGCGACCTCTTCGAACTGGGCGCCATCGGCCAGCTCCTGGATGTCATAGCCGCGATAGGTGAGCCCGGTGCCGCTCTTGCCCACGGTGCAGATGCTGGTCTCCCCTGCGCTCTGGCCACGCAGGCCGGCGCCACCCAACGGTTTTTGCTGTCCCATTTTTCCTCCTAGTCCCTGGATGTAAACAGACGGTCCAGCGTCTGCTCGTAGTGGTGATAACCGAGGAAGTCGTAGAGCGACTCCCGGGTCTGCATGGTGTCGACGACGGCCCGCTGATGGCCATCCTGGCGAAGGTGCTGATAGACGTTGAGGGCCGCCTGATTGGCCGCCCGGCTGGCACTCAAGGGATAGAGCACCATGTCGACGCCATGGGCGGCGAGCGCCTCCTTGTCGAACAGCTCGGTTTTGCCGAATTCGGTCATGTTGGCGAGAATGGGCACCCCGGCCGCCTGCTTGAACAGATCATACTGACCGAGCTCGGTCACCGCCTCGGCGAAGATCATGTCGGCCCCGGCGGCCACGTAGGCGGCGGCGCGCTCCAGCGCCGGGCCAATCCCCTCCACCGCCAGCGCGTCAGTGCGGGCCATGATGACGAACTCGCCATTCTCGCGGGCATCCACCGCCGCCTTGATGCGATCGCACATCTCCTCCAGCGAAACCACCGCCTTGTTGGGCCGGTGGCCACAGCGCTTCTGGGCCACCTGATCTTCCATGTGCACGGCGGCCACCCCGGCTCGCTCGAAGGCGCGCACGGTGCGGGCGATGTTGAATGCCCCGCCCCAGCCGGTGTCGATGTCGACCAGCAACGGCACACGGGTGGCTGCTGTGATGCGCTCGGCGTCGATCAGTACGTCATTGAGGGAGGTCATGCCGAGATCCGGCAGGCCATAGGAGGCGTTGGCAACGCCGGCGCCTGACAGATAAATGGCCTGAAAGCCGCTGCGCTCCGCCATCAGCGCCATGTAGGCATTGATGGTGCCGACGATCTGCAGGGGGCGTTCGTTGGCGAGGGCGGTGCGAAAATGCAGGCCTGCCGAGGGGGTAAGGCTGGACATCATGACTCCTTTCACTTGTCTGGTCAGACTATCTAATATCACGTTTACGTTAACGTCAATCATACTTTCGTGGCATGCCCCCGCCAGGCAAGACAGGACGCGGGTTTTAGGGTAAATTTCACCAATTCCTTCAACAGGTTGAATCGTAATGTCGGATCTCAATCCCGTGATCGTCTGCCCGGCTTGCGACTTGCTGATCGAACGCAAGTTATTGCCGCTGAGGCGCCATGCCCACTGCCCCCGCTGTCACCAGCATCTGTACGGGCGCTATGCATTTCGCCCCTCCCAATTGATGGCGCTGACCATCACCGGCTTCCTGTTGCTCCCATCCGCCTTCTTCGAACCGCTGATCTACCTGCGCCTGGCCGGCGTCAACTCGGACGCCAACCTGCTCAAGGGCATCATGGTGCTGCTGCTCGAGCACGAGATCTGGGTGGCGGGGCTGGTGTTCTGGTGCGCCGTGCTGGCGCCGGTGGGCTTGCTGCTCGGGATCTTTGCGCTGGCCTCGGGCCTTGCCAAACGCTGGCACATACTGGCGCCAACCCTGAAGGCGGTGGAGGTGTTTCGTCACTGGGCCATGCTGGAGGTCTACATCGTCAGCCTGCTGGTCGCCCTGTTCAAGCTGATCGACATTGCCGACGTGCGTCTCGGCGGCGGTCTGTTGAGCCTGGGGATCCTGATGCTGCTCAACCTGACCCTGCTGATCCTGTTTGACCCGGCCCCCTACTGGGAGCGAGTACCGCTGGAGGAGCCGGACCATGTCCCAGACCAGCGCCCGTGAACTGGGGCTCTGCCGCTGCCACACCTGCGGCCTGCTGGTGCGCTATCAGGCGGGCAGCGTCTGCCCTCGTTGCCATAGCCGGCTGCAGGTGCGCATTCCCCACTCCCTGGCCTGGTCCTGGGGGTTGCTGGCGCTGGCCAGCTTCATGTTGTTACCCGCCAACCTGCTGCCCATCACCCATTTCTACAACAAGGGATTGTTGCAGTCCGACACCATCTTCAGCGGTATCATGATGCTCTATCGCAGCAAGATGTCGGGCATCGCCACCATCGTCCTCACCGCCAGCATCATAGTGCCGGTGGGCAAGATCCTGGGGCTGGGCTGGATCTGCTGGCAGCTGCAGCGAACCAAGCCGGTGCGGCGCAAACGCCAGCTCATCATGTATCGCATCATCGATTTCATCGGCCGCTGGTCCATGCTGGACTTGTTCGTCATCTCGCTGATGGTGGCCCTGGTTGATCGCGGGGTGCTGCTCAACGTGCGGGCCGGCCCCGGCGCCACCGCCTTTGCCGGCGTGGTGGTGCTGACCATGATGTCGGCTCGCATGCTGGATACGCGCCTGCTGTGGGACAAGGCGGCCCGCTAGGGTCTGCCATCACATATGCCTGAAACTGTTTGTCTTTATCTGAACTGCTGTTTATCTCAGCCAATTAAGGAGTCGGTATGATCGGGGCTGAACCCGTCATTGAGAAGCGTCGCTGGTTGTCACCCGTCTGGTTGCTGCCCTTTATCGCCCTGTTGCTGGCGGGGGGCTTCATCTACCAGCAGTTTGCCAGCAGTGGCCAGCTGATCCGCATCAACTTCGCCCAGGGCAACGGTATCCTGCCGGGCAAGACCCAGGTGCGTTATCAGGGGGTCGCCATCGGGGTGGTGCAGGAGCTGGAGCTGGCCGAGGATGGCCGCAAGATAGCCGTGCTGGCCAAGATTGACAGCCGGGCCCGCCCGCTCATCCGCAAAGGCTCGGATTTCTGGCTGGTGAGCCCCAAGGCGTCGCTCACCGAGATCTCCGGCCTCGATACCCTGGTCTCCGGCAACTACATCAACCTGCAGCCCGGGCGGGACAACAACCCGCTGCAGGAGGAGTTCGACGCGCTGGACGGCCCTCCCCCCGGTTATCAGGCCCAGGGACGGATGCTGCACCTGACCGCCGATTCGCTCGGCTCGGTCGGCATCGGCGCCAAACTCTATTTTCGCGGCATCGAGGTGGGCAGCGTCATCAATACCCGCCTTGGCGAAGAGAACCAGAACGTGATCCTGGATCTGGTGATCGAGCCGCGTTTTGAACACCTCATCAAGGCCGACACCCGCTTCTGGAACATCAGCGGCATCAAGGGCTCCTTCAGCCTGGCAGGGGTCAATGTGGAGGCCGGCAGTCTTACCTCCATCCTGAGCGGCGGCATCGCCTTTGACTCTCCCAAGGACTCTCCGGAGCCGGAGAAAGGCCAGGTCTTTACCCTCTACAAAGGCTTGGCCGAGGCGGCCCGCGGCGAGCGAATTGACATCCAGGCGGGAGATCTGCCCATCAAGGAGGGGATGCCCATCCTGTTCGAGGGCATCGAGATCGGCCGCATCGACCCCATTCGCCTGACCGACAAGGGCCGGGTGGTGACCGCGCTGATCAACCCGGAGCAGGCGTTTCGGATCACCGGCAACAGCCGTCTGGTGTGGGAGAGCGTCTCCCTCGGTGCCGGCGGCATCAAGCATGCGGATCGCCTGCTGGCGGGGCCGGCCATTCGCCTCGACTATGTGGCGGGCGAACGGGTCAAGGCCATGACCCTGAGCAGCAAAGAGCAACCGGGTGGCATCAAGCTGGTGCTGCAGGCCGACGATCTGGCCGGCCTCAACGAAGGGGCCCCGCTCTGGTACAAGGGCTTGCAGGTGGGCCAGATCAGCCAGCTCACCCTGGATGGCGGCGGCAATGCCAGCGTGGCCCTGGTCGTGCAGAGCCAGTATCAGCATCTGCTCAACCGGGCCCGTTTCTATCGGGCGGCGCCGCTGCAGATCGATGCCGACCTGAGCGGCATCAAGGTGGAAACCAGTCCGGCCAGCGCCTGGATCGGCGGCGGCATCAAGCTGGTGCAGGCCCCCGCCGGCGAGCGGGTCAACCGGCTCTATCCCAGCCAGGAGCTGGCCCTGCTCGGTACCCGGGATGCCAAGCCCCGTCGCTGGGTGTTGAAGGCGGAGCAGGCTGATGGCATCGGCATCGGCTCCCCGGTGCTCTATCTGGGGCTCGAGGCCGGCAAGGTCAACGCGCTGCGCGCCGCCAAGGAGGGGGTGGAGATCGAACTCGAGATCGCCGGTGTCTATGCCCCCCTGCTGGAGCAGCAGCCGCAATTCTGGAAAAAGCCGGCGCTGGACACCCGGGTGCGGGTGGATGGCGTGCAGGTCAAGGTGGGGAACCTCGCCACCCTGCTGCGCGGCGCCATCGAATTCGATCGGCTCGGCACGGGTCGCAGTAGTCACCAGCTGTTTGACAACAAGGAGCAGGCCAAGGCCAAGGTACGGACCCTCTCCCTGGTGGCCGACACCAACCCGGGACTCGGGGTCGGCAGCACGATCCGCTACCGCGGGGTCGACATCGGCAAGATTGAACAGATTGAACTGGAGCCGACCCTGGGTCAGGTGATCTTCAAGGCCGAGCTGGATGGCCAGTATGCCGCGCGCTTCCTGCAGTCTGGTGCCCGCTTCACCCTGGTGCAGGCCAAGTTGGGGCTGGGCGGCGTGGCCCACCTCGATACCCTGATCAAGGGCGCCTTTGTGGAGGCACAGCCCGGCCAAGGCGCTGGCAAGGAGCGTTTCCCCCTCAGCCAGAGCGGCCCGGCCGGCCTGGCGCTCACCCTCAAGAGCGCGTCGGTCAACGGCTTGAGCGTCGGCAGCCCATTGCTGTTTCGCAAGATGGTGGTGGGCAGCGTGACCAAGGTGGCGCTGGCCCGCGATGGCAGCGAGGTGCTGATCGACGTCAACGTGGAGCAGGAGTACGCCCATCTGGTGCGGGCCAACTCCCGCTTCTGGAACGTCTCCGGGGTCAAGGCGGATATCGGCCTGACCGGTGGCACCATCGAGGTGGAGACGGTGCAGAGCCTGCTCGCCGGCGGCATCGCCTTCAACACTCCGGAGAAAGAGATGGGGCCGACCGTCAAGGCCGGTCACAGCTACCCGCTGCATGCCAAGGCGGAGAAAGAGTGGCAGGAGTGGAGCCCCCGCATCCAGCCCTGATCTCTCCCCTCACCCACGCTCACCCAAGCCCGGCACTGTGCCGGGCTTGTTTTTACCCGCCGTGTTTTCAGAATATTCCTACCCTTGTGATAAGATGTCGCCCCTCTTTTTCGGTCAACGAGACTGCACCGTGCACGACAACACCTATCTTCCCGATCACTTCTTGCGCCATATCGCGGCCATCATGCCGGCGCACCTCTCCATGGATGAGTTCGTGGCCAGTTGTCGACGACCGCTGCGGCGCAGCATCCGGGTCAACACCCTGAAGATCTCGGTGGCGGCATTTGTGGCGCGGATGCAGCCGCTCGGTTGGCAGCTCGATCCCGTGCCCTGGTGCGACACCGGCTTCTGGCTCAGCCGCGAAGACGAGAGCGTGCCTCTTGGCAACACCGCCGAGCATTTGAGCGGCCTCTTCTACATTCAGGAGGCGAGCTCCATGCTGCCGGTCACCGCCCTGTTTGCCTGCCAGCAGACCCGGTGCGACGGCATGCTGCTGGACGCGGCGGCGGCCCCCGGCTCCAAGACCACCCAGATTGCGGCCCTGATGAACAACCAGGGCATGCTGGTTGCCAACGAGTACTCCAGCAGCCGGCTCAAGGTGCTCAGCGCCAATCTGCAGCGCTGCGGCGTGACCAACGTGGGCATGACCCACTTCGATGCCAAGGTCTTCGGCCAGTGGTTGCCGGAGACCTTCGATGCCATCCTGCTCGACGCCCCCTGCTCCGGCGAGGGCACGGTGCGCAAGGATGAAGACGCCTTGCGCAACTGGAGCATCGAGAGCATCGACGAGATCGCGGCGGTGCAACAAGGCTTGCTGGAGAGTGCCTTTCATGCCCTCAAACCGGGCGGCGTGCTGGTCTACTCCACCTGCACCTTGAGCCTGCAGGAGAACCAGGCCGTCTGTCAGTCACTGCTGGACAAGTTTGGCGATGCGTTCAGCTTTGACTCGCTGGCTGACCTCTTCCCCACTGCAGAGCAGGCCTGCACGCCGGAAGGATACCTGCACGTTTGGCCCCAAATCTTCGACAGTGAAGGCTTTTTCGTTGCCAGATTGCGCAAGCACCACTCCGTGCCCAACACCATGTTCAAACCGGGCAAGCTCGGCAAATTCCCCTTCTTTCCGCTGCCGGCCAAGGAGTCCGAGCCCATGCTGCGCGAGATTGAAGCCGCCTTCGGGGTCGTGCCACAGGGAAATCTGTTTGGCCGCAGCGAGGAGATCTGGCTCTTCCCCCAGCTGTTCGAACAGGTGCAGGGCAAGCTGCGCTTCGATCGCATCGGGCTGAAACTGGCGGAGACCTTCAAGAAGGGGTATCGGCTGACCCATGAGTGGGCGCTGGCCTATGGCGATGGCGCGAGCAAGGGATTCGTCGAGCTCGGCATTGCTGATGCGCGGGAGTTCATGATGGGGCGGGATGTGTGGCCGGAGCAAGCCGCTGGCACTGGCGAGGTGATCGTCCGCTATCAGGGTCATACCCTGGGCATGGGGAAATGGGTGGGCAGCCGGGTCAAGAATGCCCTGCCCCGCGAGCTGGTGCGCGACAACAATCTGTTCGTGTAACGAGTGTTCTCGGAGCAGGAAAACCCACACTCCGGTTGAACTTTTACGTGGATCTTGAAAAGCCTTGAGCCTTGTCTAAGCTTAAGGCTATCCGAACACCAGTTAGCGCACGGCTCTGCAAGGAGCCAATTCCCCTATGCCAGGTACAAGGAATTCGTACCTGGCT
The DNA here is from genome assembly GCF_027707385.1 of Aeromonas sp. QDB54. Classification (NCBI taxonomy): domain Bacteria; kingdom Pseudomonadati; phylum Pseudomonadota; class Gammaproteobacteria; order Aeromonadales; family Aeromonadaceae; genus Aeromonas; species Aeromonas sp. QDB54. The sequence continues at coordinate 16,191 of NZ_JAPCIT010000009.1, forward strand.
TTTTTTATGTTCGCCGTTCGCATCTAGCAATGAAGCATCATGCCGCCGGTGCGTTTACTCGAGCACCTCTGCCGGCTCTGGCACTTCGACATGCGGCGCGGCTTGTTCCTGTTGCAGCTCATGTTGATAGAGCAGATCGATGGCCTGCTCGATGAGAGAGGCCTGGCTGTCTTCGAGCTGCAACCCCAGCATGGCCAACCGTTCGGCGTGGCGATTGCTGATCCAGCATTGTAATCGGCTGTGCGTTTCCTGTTTGCGTTTCACATGCTGGCGCTGCCGCTCGGCGTTGTCTTGTGCACTGCTCACTTTCATTTCCTGGCTTATCCACCTTGCAACTTTGATTCTTGTCACCTGTTATCTCTTACCAGTTCTTCACTATTCGCTGGCGAACGTGAGGAGCCTGGCTCTCCCCTCTTGATGGGGTGAGTTCAGTGCGCTGCAAATATATCATTGGATCAACAAGATATCATTTAACATAAAAATATGAGTGACGCGGTTAGCTTACAGCAAGCCATCCAGGGCGTGATCCGAGAACTTGTGGGCATCGTCGAAATACTCCTGCAAAGTGCGGATATCCTTGTGGCGGGTAACCTCGATGATCTTGTTCATCGGTTTGCCGGCAGTGACCGCCGAGGTGATGAAGCCACGGCGCAGGCTGTGGCCACTGACCTGGAGATCATCGATGGCCTGACCGGTACGCCGCTTGATCATCAGGTTGATACCCTGCGGACCGAGCGGCTCCTGCATGAGCTGACCCCAGCGATTCATGCGGCGAAACAGGGCGCCCTCGCTGATCCTGCTCTGTTTGAGCCAGTGCGCCAGCGCCGACACCGGACAATATTGTTTGCCGGGCACCAGGGCGATCTCTGTTTCATGCAGCTGATGCTTGCTGGGTTTGAGCCGAAGACGGATCCCCTGCCCCACAAAATCGAGATCATCCACCTCAATTCTTGCGGCCTCCGAGCGTCGCAAGGCGCCGCTGAACATCAGCAACAACAAGGTGTAATCCCGCAGCCCCGCCAGATTGCCGGTGTCGATTTCGTCGAGTACACAGGCCAGTGGTTTCAGGGTCAATGCCCCCGTTTTGCGTTTGCGGTTGTCACCGAGCCGCACTATGCCCCGCATCATCTCCTTTATCTCCGCGTGCTCGGTCGGCATGGGGTGGATCCCCTTCTGCTTGAAGGCATAACGAATGCCGGCGAGCCGTCTTACCAGGGTGGCGGGCTTGCGGGGTTCACCGTTGCGCAGCTCCCCCTTCCCCTCTTCTTTGTCCAACCAGACCCAGTCAGCCAGGATGCCGTCAGCCTGATCTGCCAGGAAGTTCATAATGTGATGATGGGTGGTCTGCAACGGATCGAGCCCATGCAGCTGACACCAGAACACGAAGATGCGGGTATCGGCCTGATAGGCATTGAGGGTGGAATCGGCTTTGGCGCTGCGCAGGAAGCGTCTGGCCCGGCTGTTCAACTGAGGATCGAAGACACTCTGTAAAGCCTGTTGAGTTTGGGCCTGGATGTGTGGGTAGTTCACTTAACTCTATGATTTAATGCGGAGTTTCGTTGGATCTTACAGGATCTTGCAGATCTATCAAGTATCGATAATGAATATTATCGATACTTATGAAGAGTCCTTTTAACCTATTTCAGCCCCCTCATTTATTCCTCAGCTCCCTCTCATCCCTGCTCCGTTTTATCAGGGTTGGGGATTTTATCTCATCAGTATCCACGACACCAAGTGAGAGATAACGACCTTCCGTGATCGTTTTTGGATGGGTCATGATAGTACCGATTGTCATAGTAAAACGCCCCGCTATGCGGGGCGTTGTTTGTTATCGCTTTGCCAACTTGAACAACTCAAAGAAGTTGTGACTGGTCGCTTGCGCCAATTCGGCCAGCGGTATTTGCCGCAGATCCGCGATGAACTGGGCCACGTCGCGCACAAAGGCCGGCTCGTTCTCCCTGCCCCGGTGCGGAACTGGCGCCAGATAAGGTGAGTCGGTTTCAACCAGCAGCCGCTCCAGCGGCAGCGCCTTGACTACCGCCTGCAGAGCTGCCGCATTCTTGAAAGTGGCGATGCCGGAGATGGAGATATAAAAACCCATCGCCATGGCCGCCTCGGCCATCTCGAGCGACTCGGTGAAGCAGTGCAACACCCCGCCGACCTGCTCGGCCCCCTCTTCGCGCATGATCTGCAGGGTATCCTGCTGGGCATCACGGGTATGGATGATGAGGGGTTTGTTCAGAGCGCGGGCCACCCGGATATGCTCGCGGAAGGAGGCCTGCTGTACTTCCTTGTTCTCCGGCGAATAGAAGTAGTCGAGCCCGGTCTCGCCGATGGCCACTACCCTTTCATCTGCCGCCTGGGTCAACAACAAGGCGGCATCGACACCAGGCTCTTGGTTGAGAGGGTGCACACCACAGGAGGCAAACACTTGAGGATAAGGGGCGATCGCTTCCAGCATGGTCGGGAACTGCGCCTGGGTAACGCTCACGCACAGAAAATATCCCACGTCCTGCTCGGCGGCCTTGGCCAGCACATCGGCCATATTGGTCTGCTTGCTGCCATAGCTCAGGCGATCGAGATGACAATGGGAATCAACGAGTAACATATAAAACCTTTGTAGCTAGATCTATAACCAGCGAGTCAGCCAGTTCATCAGATGGATGGTGGGATTGGAGAGCTGTCCCGGCTGGCAGGCTATCTTCAGCTCGACCAGCTGTTGCTCTGCCTCCAGCAGCTTCTCGCTGGAATGAAGCTCGGCCAGTTGCTGACTCAGCGCCGTCAAATCCGGCATTGCCAGCTGATGATGGCCGCAACCGGCCTGCGTCTTGAGGGCATCGCACAAGAACAGCTGCAGCCAGTGCAGCCTGACCTGGGTATCGGTCGCCAGCAGACCGCTCACGTGGTTGGCCCGGGTCGGCGTCTGTGCCAGCGCGAGAAAACTCTCCAGCAGATCCCGGCGGGCACTGTCTTGCTGCTCTTCGATATAGCGCAGCACCCGCAGCGGCGCCCCCTGGCAGATCCGTACCTGGGCCAGCGTGGCCTGATGACCCTGCTCGGCCAACCAGCGCACCGTCTCACCCTCGGCAGGCAACTGGCAGACATGTTTGTGACAGCGACTGAGAATAGTCGGCAGCAGACGGGAAACCTGAGAGGCGATCAGCAACAGCAAGCTGTCGCCGGCGGGCTCTTCAAGGGTTTTGAGCAGGGCGTTGGCGGCCGACTCCGTCATGCGCTCCGCATCGGGGATGATCACCACCTTGCCGCGAGCAAGCTGGGCCGAATTCTGCAGCCGTGAACAGATCTCGCGAATGGCCTCGACCCCGATGGTCTTGCTCTCCGTCGTCAGGCGGCCCAGATCCGGATGATGGCCCTTCTCAAACAGCTGGCAGGAGTGACATTGGCCACAGGGCTCACCCCGATCGGGCCGATGGCAGAGGTGCAAGCGCGCCAATTGTTCCGCAAGCTGCTCCTTGCCAAGGCCGGGATCACCGAGCAGCAACCAGGCGTGACCGAGTCGGCCGGCCGCGGCGGTCTGGCTCAAGGCATGCCAGTCCGGGATCAACCAGGGATACATGAGGGCTCATCTTTCAGGTAGTGGGCCAATGCAGCCTCGATGGCTACCTTGACCTGCTCCGGCGCTTGGCCGGCATCGATCACCTTGATTGACTCATCGGCGGCGGCCAATTCCAGATAGCGCTGGCGGGTGCGTTCGAAGAAGCTGAGCTGCTCGAGCTCGATCCGGTCCAGCTCACCGCGGTGGCGGGCTCGCTGCAGGCCGATGGCAGGATCGATGTCGAGATAGAGGGTCAGATCCGGTTTGAAGTCACCGAGCACGGCCCGTTTGATGGCACCGATGAGATTCGCATCGATGCCACGGCCACCGCCCTGATAGGCCTGGGACGAGAGATCGTGGCGATCGCCCACCACCCAGATGCCGTCGGCCAGCGCCGGCTTGATGCGGGTCTCGACCAGCTGGACCCGGGAGGCGTACATCAGCAACAGTTCGGCTTCGATGGTGAGGCGCTCGTCGTGCACCTCCTTGACGATAGCCCGCATCCGCTCCGCCAGCGGGGTACCGCCCGGCTCACGGGTACACTCGATCCGCGCCACGCCGTGGCCATGCAGATAGTCGGTCACATAACGCACCGCGGAGCTCTTACCTGCTCCTTCCAGTCCTTCAATCACGATAAATTTAGACATTAGGGTTTCTTCAATATGTATTCGCGGACCGCCCGATTGTGTTCATCGAGGGTCTTGGAGAAGTAGTGGGCTCCGCCCCCTTTGGCGACAAAATAGAGGTAGTCGGTCGATTTGGGGTTGAGCGCCGCCTCGATGGAAGCCTTGCCCGGCATGGCGATGGGCGTGGGCGGCAAGCCGTCGATCACATAGGTGTTGTAGGGGTTCACATCGGTCAGGTCGCTGCGGCGGATGTTGCCATCATACCTGTCCTTCACCCCGTAGATGACGGTGGGATCGGTCTGCAGCTTCATGCCAAGACGCAGGCGATTGACGAATACCGAGGCAATCTGGGCCCGCTCTTCCGGCTGACCGGTCTCTTTTTCGATGATCGAGGCCATGATCAGCGCCTCATAAGGGGTCTTGTAAGGCAGATTGGCCTGGCGCTTGTCCCAGCTCTGCTGCAGAAAGGCTCGCATGTCCTGATAGGCGCGACGCAGGATGGAAATATCGCTGGCATGAGTGGTATAGGCGTAGGTTTCCGGCAGGAACCACCCCTCCAGCTTGCCATTGTCGATGCCAAGCTCCTGAGCCAGATCCGCTTCGCTCTGCTCCACCGTCAACCGCTCCAGATAAGGGGCGCTGGCCAGCTGCTTCAGCCAATCCTCGAAACGGGATCCTTCGACGAAGGTCAGGCTGAAGTGAAACTCCTTGCCGGAGGCGAACAGGGAGAGGGTCTCCTTGAGCGGAGCCCCCTCCTTGATTTCATAGGTGCCGGATTTGATGGCAACCAGCTCGGGGTGACCGCGCAGCCAGAGCCGCACCGCCCAGGGACTGGTTTCCCCCTCCCCCAGTTCGGCGATCAGGCGCGCCGCATGGGCCCCCTTCTCGACGGTAAAGAGGCGGGTCGGCCCCTTGTTGGTGAGCGTCTCCACCTGCTGCCATTTGTAATGTACATAGCCCCCGGCCACGGCGACTGTCAGCGCCGCGCCCGCGAGCAGGGTGTAAAGCCGATTAAACTTCAATGACCAAACGCTCCTGTAAACGGCGGATCAATACCGGACTGGCATATTGGGTCTCCCCGATGCCGGTCACCGGCACTATGCCCATCAGGGTATTGGTCAGCCATACCTCTTCGGCCTGCCACAGTGACTCCAGCGGAGCCTCCACGACACGCAGTTCAATGCTCATCTGTTTTAGCATTGCCATCACATGGCGCCGCATGATGCCGTCTATGCCGCAGTGGGTAAGATCCGGCGTAAACACCGTTCTGCCACGGCGCCAAAACAGATTGGCACTGACCCCTTCTACCAGAAATCCCCGGCTGTTCAAGACTATACCTTCGACTCCCGAACGCGCCGCAAGTTCGCTTTTCAGCAGCACCTGCTCCAGCCGGTTGAGGGTCTTGAGGCCCGCCAGCATGGGGGCGTCGCCCAGTCGTTTCTGGCATACCAGCAGGGGAATGCCGGTTTGCTGCCACGCTGAATAGTGAGCCGGGTAAGCGGCCAGCGACAGGATCCGGGTCGGCGCATGGCAGGCAGTACCATCATACCCCCGGCCACCACTGCCTCGGGTCAGCATCACCTTGATCACCGCCAGCGTCTGATCGCGAGCCATCCCGGCGACCTCGTCACCAAGGCGTTGCCAGTCCACCTCGGCAAGGCCGAGTCTGGCGCTTGCTTGCTGCAGCCGTGCCAGATGAGCCGGCCACCAGACGGGGCGACCATCCTTGACCAGCAAGGTGGTGAAATGGCCATCGCCATAAGCCAGGCCACGATCCATGGCGGAAACGCTGTCTGTCGGTATTCCATTGATCAGCAAAAGGATCCCTCCGATAAAAAAGGCCCGATACTGTCGTATCGGGCCCATACTATCCGCCCAGGGCGAATTATACGCGTTTGAAGATCAGTGAGCCATTGGTGCCACCAAAACCGAAGGAATTGGAGAGGGCATATTCGAAGTTGCCAGCCTTGGCAACATGAGGCACCAGGTCCAGATCGCACTCATCATCCGGGTTGTCCAGGTTGATGGTGGGCGGCGCCATCTGATCGCGCAGCGCCAGTACCGTGATGATCGCCTCGATGGCGCCGGCGGCACCCAGCAGGTGACCGGTCATCGACTTGGTGGAGCTGATCATCAGGGATTTGGCATGCTCGCCAAACACCGCTTTCATGCCGCGCAGTTCGGCCACGTCACCCAGGGGGGTGGAAGTGCCGTGGGCGTTGATGTAGCCCACCTGCTCGGGGGCGATGCCAGCATCCTTGATGGCATTTTGCATGGCGCGGGCGCCACCGTTGCCGTCAGCGGGAGGCGCTGTCATGTGGTAGGCATCGCCACTCATGCCAAAACCGACCAGCTCGGCGTAGATCTTGGCGCCGCGGGCCTTGGCGTGTTCGTACTCTTCCAGCACCAGCACCCCGGCGCCATCACCCAGCACGAAACCGTCGCGATCTTTATCCCACGGACGGCTGGCCTTGGTTGGCTCGTCGTTGCGGTTGGAGAGCGCCTTGGCTGCCGCAAAACCGCCCATCCCCATCGGGGTGGAGGCTTTCTCGGCGCCGCCGGCCACCATCACGTCCGCATCGCCGTAGGCGATCATCCGGCCGGCCATGCCGATGGCATGGGTACCTGTGGTGCAGGCGGTGGTCACGGCGATGTTCGGCCCTTGCAGACCCTTCATGATGGAGAGATGACCGGACACCATATTGATGATGGTGGACGGTACGAAGAAGGGGCTCAGCTTGCGGGGGCCGCCGTTGACGAGGCTGCTGTGGTTCTGTTCAATCAGACCCAGGCCGCCGATACCGGAACCGATCGCCACACCGACGCGCTCGGCATTTGCCTCGTTGATGACGAGACCGGCATCATCCAGCGCCTGTATGCCTGCGGCGATACCGTACTGGATGAAGAGATCCATCTTGCGAGCTTCTTTGCGGTTGATACCGTACTGCTCGGGATCGAAATCCTTGACCTGGCCTGCGAAACGGGTCGCAAACTCGCTGGCATCAAAGTGTTCGATGGGAGAAATGCCGCTCTGCCCGTTGAGCAGGGCTTGCCAGCTGGATTCGGCAGTGTTGCCTACCGGGGAAAGCATCCCCAAGCCGGTCACCACGACTCTGCGTTTTGACACTGAGGTAGTCTCCGAGAGGTGTTTTGAAAAGGGGTAAACATAAAAGAAGCGGCCCTTGGGCCGCTTCTTTCAGAACAGGAACTTATTCCTGATTAGCGGTGATGTAGTCGATAGCCGCTTGAACAGTGGTGATCTTCTCGGCTTCTTCATCAGGAATTTCGGTATCGAATTCTTCTTCCAGCGCCATTACCAGTTCAACGGTATCCAAAGAGTCAGCGCCCAGGTCGTCGACGAAGGAGGCAGCGTTCTTAACGTCTTCTTCTTTAACACCCAGTTGTTCGATGATGATTTTCTTTACGCGTTCTTCGATGTTGCTCATGACCTGAATTTTCCTTTAAAAATACGCTATTGCGTCTGGTTGGGGTAGTTTATTCAATTGACGTGAGTTTGCAAGTGGCTTGCCGCTGGTCAAACCACGAAATTCGCCAAACTTCGGCGTACTATCGCAAATTTGAACAGATCTCACGACAAATTGATTACACCATGTACATCCCGCCATTAACATGCAGGGTTTCGCCAGTGATGTAGGCGGCATCATCCGATGCCAAGAATACCACAGCAGCGGCAATTTCTTTTGGATCGCCCAGACGAGCGGCAGGCACCTGGCTCATGATGCCGGCACGCTGCTCTTCATTGAGCGCCTTGGTCATATCGGTCTCGATGAAACCGGGGGCAACCGCGTTAACGGTAATGCCGCGGGAGGCCACTTCACGGGCCAGCGACTTGGTAAAACCAACCAGCCCCGCCTTGGCGGCAGCATAGTTGACCTGACCGGCATTGCCCATGGTTCCCACCACGGAGCCGATGCTGATGATGCGGCCATTGCGCTTCTTCATCATGGCGCGCAGCACCGGTTTGCTCAGTCGATACAGGGAAGTGAGGTTGGTGTCGATGATCTCGTTCCACTCATCATCCTTCATCCGCATCAGCAGGTTGTCACGGGTGATGCCGGCGTTGTTGATCAGGATGTCGATGTCGCCAAAACGCGCCTTGATGGCGGCGAAGACGGCTTCGATGGATTCCTGGCTGGTCACGTTCAGTGCCATGCCGCAACCCTGTTCACCCAGATAGGCGCTGATCGCCTCGGCGCCGCTCTCGCTGGTCGCCGTGCCGACTACCTTGGCGCCACGGGCCGCAAAAGTTTCGGCAATTGCACGGCCGATGCCACGACTGGCACCGGTCACCAACACAACCTTATCGGTAAAGCTCATTACTTGCTCCTGTTTACTTGATCTGGGCCAGCGCCTGCTCGAAAGAGGCGGCGTCGTTGGCATGAATACCTTCCACGCGCTTGTCGATGCGCTTGGCGAGCCCGGTCAATACCTTGCCCGGTCCCATCTCGATCTCGAGGGTAACCCCCTCATTGGCCATCCGCTCGACAGTCTCGGTCCAACGAACCGGGCTGAACAGCTGACGCACCAGAGCCTGTTTGATGGCGGCCGGATCCTGTTCACAGGATACGTCGACATTATTGATGACAGCGATGGCAGGAACCTTGATCTCGATCCCGTCCAGCGCAGCTGCCAATTTTTCTGCGGCAGGTTTCATCAGGGCGCAGTGAGAAGGCACGGAGACCGGCAGCGGCAGTGCACGCTTGGCGCCGGACTCTTTCATCAGCACGTTGGCACGCTCGACGGCCTCTTTGTGGCCGGCGATGACCACCTGGCCCGGAGAGTTGAAGTTGACTGGGGAGACCACTTGTCCTTGTGCCGCTTTTTCGCAGTTGGCGGCGATGGCGTCATTATCTAGGCCGATGATGGCGGCCATGGCACCGGTGCCTTCCGGCACGGCTTCCTGCATGGCCAGACCACGCAGCTCAACCAGTTTGACCGCATCGGCAAAGGCCAGTGCACCGCTGCACACCAGGGCGGAGTACTCACCCAGGCTGTGACCAGCCATCACGGCGGGGGTTGCCCCACCCTGCTGTTGCCACAGGCGCCACAGCGCGACAGAGGCTGTCAGCAAGGCGGGCTGGGTGCGCCAGGTCTTGTTCAGATCGTCGGCCGGACCATCCATCACCAGGGCAAACAGGTCATAACCCAGCACCTGGCTCGCCTCGGCGAAGGTCTCCTTGATCACGGCATGTTGTTCCGCCAGCTCGGCCAGCATGCCGACGGTTTGGGAGCCCTGTCCCGGGAAGGCAATGGCAAATTGGGTCATCATTGATTCCTTTAGATAAGACAAAAATGAGAGCGGCAGGATGAGCCAGATTGCTCATCCCGACGACGATCAGAGGCGAACCAGCGCCGAGCCCCAGGCAAAACCACCGCCGAAGGCCTCCAGCAATACCAGCTGGCCCGGTTTGATCCGGCCGTCACGCACCCCTTCATCGAAGGCGATGGGCACGGAGGCGGCAGAGGTGTTGCCGTGCTTGTCGAGGGTCAGCACCACCTTGTCCAGCCCCATGCCAAGCTTCTTGGCGGTGGCACTGATGATGCGGAAGTTGGCCTGATGAGGCACCAGCCAGTCCAGCTCGCTCGGCGCGATGCCGGCGGCGGCCAGTGTCTCGGTGACGATCTCGCTCAAACGGGTGACCGCTACCTTGAACACATCGTTGCCCTTCATGTACATGTAGGCTTCAAGTTCGGCCCCCGGCATGCCGCGGCGCGGCTGCGGCAGCTTGAGCAGATCGCCGTAACGGCCATCGGCATGCAGATGGGTGGAGAGAATGCCCGGCGTGTCGCTGGCGCCGATCACCACGGCCCCTGCCCCGTCACCAAAGAGGATGATGGTGCCGCGGTCTTCCGGATCGCACATGCGCGACAGCACATCGGCCCCGACCACCAGTACGTGGCGGGCAGCACCGGATTTGACGAACTGATCGGCGATGGAGAGCGCGTAGGTAAAGCCGGCGCAGGCAGCGGCCACGTCAAAGGCCGGGATCCCTTGCACCCCGAGCAGGCCCTGCAATTCACAGGCGGCGGCCGGGAAGGCGTTCTCGGCACTGGTGGTGGCCAGCACTATCATGTCGAGATCGGCAGCGGTCAAGCCCGCTGCGTCCAGGGCGCGCAGAGCGGCCTGGTGAGACAGGGTGGCGACGGTTTCATCGGCACCGGCAATGCGACGTTCACGGATCCCGGTACGCTCCACAATCCACTCGTCGCTGGTTTCCACCATCTGTTCGAGATCGGCATTGGTACGTACCGAGTTCGGCAGATAACTGCCAGTACCCAAAATTTTGCTATGCATAGAGTTCTTATAGATCCCTGTCGGAAAAGACAGATTCAAGGCGATCTGCTATTTGCAATGGAAGTTGATGCTTGGCCTCTTGCGCGGCCAGCAGGATCGCGTTACACAGGGCGCGCCGTTCGGCCCGCCCGTGGCTTTTTACCACAATGCCGCGCAATCCTAACAGACTTGCACCGTTATACTGGTCGGGGTTCAGGTAAGAAAAACGCCGTTTGAACATAAATCCGGCGATGCGACCAAGAAAACTGCGTTTTTTGCGGGGATATCCGGCCAGTTGGGCCATCATCCGCACGACCCCTTCCGCCGTCTTGAGGGCCACGTTGCCGACAAAACCGTCGCAGACGATCACGTCGCACTCGCCGCTGAAGATCCGGTCCCCTTCGACAAAACCGACGAAGTTGAGCGCCTGGCACTGACGCAGCAACTCGGCACTGTGGCGCACCAGATCGTTGCCCTTGATCTCCTCCTCCCCCACGTTGAGCAGGGCCACCCTGGGAGTGGCAATGCCCTCCACCTTTTCAGCCACCACGGCCCCCATCACCGCAAATTGCAGCAGGGTATCGGCATCGCAGCTGACGTTGGCGCCAAGATCCAGCATCACGGTACGTTTGCCGGAAAGAGTGGGCAGCGCCTTGATGAGGGCGGGTCGGTCGACCCCGGGCAGGGATTTGAGCACGCACTTGGCCATGGCCATCAGCGCACCGGTATTGCCGGCGCTGACGCAGGCATCGGCCTCGCCAGCTTTCACCAGATTGAGGACGACCCGCATGGAGGAGTCTTTCAGGGTGCGCAGCGCCACGATCGGTTTGTCGCCCATGCCAACCACCTGGGATGCATGCACGAAACGAACGCGGGGATGATTCAGCAAGCCATGTTGCTGCAAAAGAGGGGTGGTCTGGTGTTGGTCACCGACCAGGATCAGTTTTAACTGGGGTAAAAGAGACAGTGCCTGCACGGCGGCAGGCACTGTTTCCGAGGGGCCAATATCTCCCCCCATGATGTCTAGCGCGACAGTTTGCGTAGACAAAGGCAATCCTTAAGCGATTACCTTTTTACCGCGGTAGAAACCATCGGCAGTCACGTGGTGACGACGATGGATTTCGCCACTGGTCTGATCAACAGTCAGGGCAGCGGTGGTCAGCGCATCGTGGGAACGACGCATGCCACGCTTGGCACGGGTTTTACGGTTCTGTTGTACGGCCATTGTAGGCTAACTCCTAAATTCACTTACGTTTAAGCTCTTCAAGAACTGCAAAGGGATTCGGCCGCTCATCAGCAGGTTCGATTTCACCCCAGGTCATCTCCATGTTACCGCGCGGGCAAGCATCCATGGGATGCATGGCCACCTGCGGCAACGAGAGGATGAGTTCATCCTCCAGGATTTGATGAAGATCCATCTCGCCGTTTTCGTCCAACTCAATGGGCTCATAAGCTTCCGGCAGTTCTTCCTCGTTTGTTCTCTCGAACAGCGGAGTGTAGATAAATTCAGCTTCACAGAGATGCTCGAATGTTTCTCCACAACGCTGGCAAACCAGGTCAACCTTGGCATGGGCAGTGCCTTTCATAACGGTCAACTTCTGGACATCTTTGCCAAAGTGCAGCGATACATCGATATCACTCTGCAAGCCTGCGGTTGATTCCTCCAGCCTGGGCATCTGCGACTTTTCCACTATCCCGACATAATCGAGCAGCTTCGAGGCACTACGGACTGGATCAACCTTTACGGGCAACTTCACCTTTTGCATAGGGCGCGAATATTATAGGTCCAACAACTGATAGTCAAAGGAAAAAGTCCTTACCGCCGATGATTTTAACCTCACAACCCCCGCACATGGCGGAACTTGCGCTCACCGGTGACTGATTATGCCATAAACCAAAGGATCCGACACCGGATCCTGGCCGCATTTGCGTTGACGGCGGGGATCCGGCTCACTCCTTGACAGCAGAATTTCACAGCGTAGGTAGCTCAACCACTCCCCTGCCCCCACAAGGTTCATGGATGGCTGCCGCACAACCCGACTGGGCGCCCCTGCCGCATATGGGCGCAAGGGCAAGGCTCGGGCGGGATGGCCTCCATCAGACGGCGGATGGCCCGAAAACTGTCCAGTGCCGCCTGGGCGGCGATGGGATTGATGAGCCAGCCAGGCAGGTTGTCACCCGGGTTGGTATAGGTTTCGAGGCGTATCAGGGTGGTACCGTTGAGTTGCGGCACCGCCTCCCAGCGTCCTTCACTGGCCCGGATCCGCACCCGACCGGGGTAAGGCGGCAAAGCATCAGGGGCGGCCCATACCGTCAGCACCAGGCCGCAATTTGGCAGGCGTTGCAGGCGGGAGTGGGTGATAAGCTCCCGCTCCTGCACCGGCCAGGGCGCAGAGAGCCGGGTATAGACCAGATCTTCATCGGGTGCCGGCTTGGCCAGCACCCTTACCTCCAGGCTCTGGGGCAGCCACTCCTGATGGCGAGCGGTATCACGCAGCACGGCCAGCAGTGCCGACGGCGGAGCGGCCACGTTCATCTCCAGGCGCAAAGCCTGAAATGCGCCAGGGGGATGAGCCCAGCTCCACAGCAGTATGCCCGCCTCCCCCGCCTGCAGGTGCCAGCCCTGTGCCCAAGCCGGCACGCAGAGCAACCATAACAGCCATATCCCGACTCTCATCATCCATGACCCCGCCTTGCCCATTCCTATGCTTATAGCCGTTTTTCTGGCCCTGCGAGGTACAGGTCAGGGTTAACCCGCGCCAGCGGCCCCGATATGCTGGTGGTAAAGCCGTTTGATCTCGTCGCGCAGCCACAGCACCTTGGTGTTGTGGTTGTTGCGTTTGTGCCAGAGCAGGATAAAGGCGATGTCGAGTTGCCGGTAGAGGGCTTCATCCAGCGGCAGCGGCAAGGAGATCAGATTGTCATGGTGCTGGCGGGCATAGCTGGCGCAATAGGAGGGCACCACCGCGATCAGTTCGTGGTCTGACTGGGCTGCGATGTGCAGCGCCTGCTCGAAGCTGGAGACCCGGATCGGCACCTGCCGGCTGAGCCCCTCATCATCCAGCAGGCTGTCGAGCGCCCAGGCATCGCTCGCCTCCCACACCACGCTGACATGGGGATAGGCGAGAAAGTTGTCGAGATTCCAGGTGCGGGCCAGCAGCGGATGATCCTTGCGCAAAAACACCATGGGCCTGTCTTCGAACAACACCTCGTGATCGATGTAATAGGGCAGCCGGTTGATCCTGGCCAGCGAGCTGGGGTGGGTTTCCCTCGCACAGAAGCCGAGATCGGCATCGCCATTGATGATGTCGTTGAGGGAGTGATGGTCCCAGTTCATGATCCGGATGGTCGATTTGCGATAGGTTTCATAAATCACCATGGGCAGGTCATTGAGAAAGCTGATGTAAAAGGGTGACTCCAGCACCAGCCTGAACGCGGCCCCCGCCGGAATGGCATTGCCGCAGAGGGAGGCAATGTTGCCCGATAGCTGGAACCACTCCTTGAGCTCTTCCTCCAGGGTGAGCGACAGATTGGTGGGCTCCAGCCCCCGCTGAGTGCGAAGGAACAGCGGGTCGTCGAACCAGTCGCGCAGCCGCGCCAGCGCCTTGCTGACGGTAGGCGCCGTGACATTGAGTTTCTTGGCAGCCTTGGTGACACTGCGCTCTTGCAGCAACAGCCGAAATACCACCAACAAATTGAGATCGAGGTCGATCAAGGGTCGCATGCTCAGGGATTCTCCATGACCGGGGCACCGTGGGCGGCGCTGTCGAAGGCCGGCCCCAGGGCGCGAAAGAGCAGATAGAGTAACACGGCGCCGAGCAGGGCACAGGCAAGCAGCGTGCTGGGTGCAAAGCCAAGCCACCCCATCAACCAGATATAGCCGGCGCTCACGGTTATCTGGGCAAGACAGAGGGTGGCGCTGGCAAGGGCTATCTGATGACGGCAACTGGCCAGCGCCTCGCCCATGGCGATGCCGACGCTCGCGGAAAAACCGATGCAGGTGAAGGCAAAGCCCGCCAGCAGCAGCCGCAGACCCCAGGAGCTCTCAAGATGAGAGGCCAGGATCAGCAGCAGCGCCAACCCCAACCCACCGTGGGCCAGCGCGAGCAGGCTGTGCTTGTGGAGCCGACGCAGCAACCAGGGGGCGAAGAAGGAGGTGATCATGCTGATCATCGCCATGATCATCATGATGCGGGCATACTCTGCGCTTGCCAGCCCCTTTTGGGTCATCAGGATCATGGGTGAAGTGCTGACATAGGTCAGAATGCAGGTCATGCCGGCACTGCTCAACCCACACATCCAGAGAAACTGCGGCACTCGCAAGAAGGCAAAGCGGGCTGCTGACGCACTCGAGGATGGTTCAGGGTGCAGCGGCAGGCTCTCTTTCAGCCCCAACAGGTTGATCAACAGCACCACGCCGCCGAGCAGCGCCATGGCCTGAAAGATGGCAGGCCATGGGAAGCCGGTCAGGATGAGATAGCCGAGCAGCGGCGCCAGTACGGGGATCACGCAGATGATCCCATTGATGGCCGACAGCACGGCCGCCAGCCGGGCCGGTGGCAACACGTCTCGCAGCACGGTAAAGGTCATGATGTAGAGCGCGCCGGCCCCTGCCCCCTGCCCCACCCGCGCCAGCAGAAACTGCGCGGTGTCGTCGGCGCTGCCGGCCAGCAGCGACGCCAGCATAAACAAGCCGGCCCCGCTCAGGATCACCGGCCTGCGACCGTGGCGATCCGCCAGCAGGCCGGCCAGCGGGACGGTCGCGGCCATGCCAAGCAGATAGAGGGAAAACGCGGTGTGCAGCTGAGCCTCGCTGGCCTGAAGGCTGGCGCCTATGTTGGGCAACGCCACCAGATAGAGATCGATCCCCACCGGGTAGAGCGTGATCATCAAAAAACAGCAGAGCATGTAACGGCCCATGGTGACTCCTCAGCGAATGGGTAGCATCGACGGGGTACTATAACGTCAGGCCGGATGAATAAGCCGATAGCGGTGTTTTCCAATCTCGACATGCTGGAAAAAAGAGAGTAGCGGCGACATTTGCCCTCGCCGCACGGGGGCGATACCATCCACGTCTGCCCGTTTCTGAACCTGGATACCTGATTGCCATGTCGCGTCCCCTGATCCTCGCCTCCACCTCCCGTTACCGCAAAGCCCTGCTGGAAAAGCTGGGCCTCCCCTTTGAGTGCGCCGCGCCGAATGTCAATGAATCCGTGCTGCCCGGGGAGGATGCACAGACGCTGGTGGCTCGCCTTGCCCATGCCAAGGCCCGTGCCATTGCCGACCAGCATGATCAGGGGCTGATCATCGGCTCGGATCAGATGTGCGTCTGTGATGGCCGGATCCTGGGCAAGCCGGGAACGGTCGAGCGAGCGGTGGCCCAGCTGATGGCGGCCCAGGGACGCAGCGTCACCTTTTATACCGGCCTGTGCGTGCTGGACGCCGCGTCTGGCCGCGCCGAACAGCTGATAGAACCCTTCACCGTTCACTTTCGCCAGCTGGATGAGGCGGCCATCCGCCGCTATGTAGAAGCTGAACAGCCCCTCGACTGTGCCGGCAGCTTCAAGTGTGAAGGCATGGGGATCGTGCTGTTCAAGGCCTTGGAAGGGCGCGATCCCAATGCGCTGATCGGCCTGCCGCTGATCGGCCTGATCGAGCTGCTGGCCCGCCACGGTATCGCCCTGCCCTGATGGGAGCGGTATGCCAGCCATGAAAAACGGGAGCCAAGGCTCCCGTTTTTCGTTTATTCATCGGTTATATTGCAAGGCTAATCCAACAACCGCTGGAGCTCCGCCATGGTATCGACCACCGCCAGCGGATGGTGGGTCAGCAAGCGGGTACGGTCGTGCACGCCCCAGCTCACTCCGATCCGCGGCATGGCCAGCGCCTCGGCCATCGCCATGTCGTGGATGGAATCACCGATCATCACCGCCTGGTGCGGGGCAATGCCCAGCTCATCCAGAATTTGCGTCAGCATCAGGGGATCAGGCTTGGAGTTGGCCTCGTCCGCCCCGCGCGTGGCGGCAAAGAGCGGCCGCAACCCGGTTTCATCCAGTACCCTGTCCAATCCACGCCGGGACTTGCCAGTGGCGACCGCCAGGGCCACCCCTTGTGCATGCCAATGCTGCAACAGCTCCCTCGCCCCGGCAAACAACGGACTGGGTGTGCTGTCATGGATGTAATGGTGGCGATAGCGGGCGATCAGGGCGTTGGCTCGCTCACCCCCCTGCTCCAGGGAAAACAGCCGGGGGATACCGACCTCCAGACTGAGACCGATGATCTGGTGCGTCTCGACGGCGGTGGGCACGGGCTCACCACAATCACCCGCCGCGTGCGCCACACAGGCAACAATCCGGCCCACCGAGTCCATCAGGGTACCGTCCCAGTCGAAGATGGCGAGCCGGATGGTCTGCATCAGCGGGCCAACTTGTTCAGAAAGTCGTCGAGTTCGGGGGCCAGCGGTGCTTCCACCTGCATCTCGCGGCCATCGGCCGGATGAATGAAGCTCAGCTTCCAGGCATGCAAAAACAGTCGTTTCAGCCCCTGGCTGCGCATTTTATCGTCAAATACGGCTTCTCCATACTTGTCATCACAGGCGATGGGGTGACCCGCATGCTGGGTATGCACCCGGATCTGGTGAGTACGACCGGTGATTGGGCTGCACTCCACCAGGGTGGCCTCGGCAAACTGACGGGCAATCCGGAAACGCGTCTCGGAAGGCTTGCCATCGCTGCTGACCCGCACTACCCGCTCGCCGGATTGCAGGTCATTTTTGCGCAGCGGCGCATTGACCACTTTGACGTGAGGCTGCCACTGGCCACGCACCAGCGCCAGGTACTGCTTGCGCATGGTCTTGACCCGCAGCTGCTCATGCAGGCTGCGCAGGGCGCTGCGCTTCTTGGCAACCAGCAGTACGCCGGAGGTGTCGCGATCGAGCCGATGCACCAGTTCGAGGAAACGGGCTTCCGGACGCAGGGCGCGCAGCCCTTCAATCACGCCAAAGCTCAGGCCGCTGCCGCCGTGTACCGCCATGCCGGACGGCTTGTTCAGCACGATCATGGCATCATCTTCAAACAGGATCTGGCTCTCCAGACGCTGGATGCTGCCAAGATTGGCCGAGGGCAGTTCGTTCTTTTCGGCAACCCGCACGGGGGGGACCCGTACCTCGTCGCCAGTGCAGAGTTTGTATTCCGGTTTGATGCGCTTTTTGTTGACGCGCACTTCCCCTTTGCGAAGGATGCGATAGATCAGGCTCTTGGGGACGCCCTTTAGCTGAGTCTTGAGAAAATTGTCGATGCGCTGCCCTTCATGCTCAGCTTCGATGGTGAGCAGCTGCACTTGTTGATGTATCTGTGTCATGGCGCGGATTTTAACACTGCCGGCGGCCCTTGGCTGCATGCTTTGTTGAAAAATGGCGCCTTGCTATAAAAGTGGTTTAAATGGGATAATAAACAAGGTTTTGTCATTGTGTTCAAGCCTTGTACTAAGTGGCCAAAATTTATGCCACCCAATCCCGAAACACCGTGTATACAAGAACATGACGGTTCCCGGGTGCGAGGTACAGCGCATGGAGAACGCAAACAGAACCGCTAATTTGTCTCCACACCGGTATCCTTTTCATGCCTTCTCGAGAAGGCTGGACCAGAGTGCCCTTAGTTTGCGCCTCATGCATACCCCAACCGGGAGGTTGCCCCAGTATGCTGAAGACCCGAGGCCGGCGCCGGCAGGATCCTGTGGAGGAAATCAAAATGACAAAATAACGAGAACTCAATGAAAAGAATGCTAATCAACGCGACTCAGGAAGAAGAGTTGCGCGTAGCGCTGGTTGACGGACAACAGCTCTACGATCTGGATATTGAAAGTCCGGGACACGAGCAGAAAAAAGCGAACATTTACAAGGGCAAAATCACCCGCGTAGAACCCAGTCTTGAAGCTGCTTTTGTCGACTATGGCGCCGAGCGCCACGGTTTCCTGCCGTTAAAGGAAATCGCCCGCAATTACTTCCCCTCCGGTTACTCCTATCAGGGTCGTCCCAACATCAAAGAAGTGGTCCGCGAAGGCCAGGAAGTGATCGTCCAGATCGATAAGGAAGAGCGTGGCACCAAGGGTGCAGCCCTCACCACCTTCATCAGTCTGGCCGGCAGCTACCTGGTACTGATGCCGAACAATCCTCGCGCCGGTGGTATCTCCCGCCGTATCGAAGGTGATGAACGGACTGAACTGAAAGAAGCCCTGAGCGGCCTGACCGTGCCGGACGGCATGGGCCTCATCGTGCGTACCGCCGGTGTGGGCAAATCCCCGGAAGAGCTGGAATGGGATCTGAACGTTCTGCTCAACCACTGGGATTCCATCCACAAGGCGTCACAGAGCCGCTCTGCACCGGTGCTGATCCATCAGGAAAGCAACGTCATCGTGCGCGCCATCCGTGACTACCTGCGTCGCGATGTCGGCGAGATCCTTATCGACAACCCGGTCATCTTCGAGCGTGCCAAGGCGCATATCGAGCTGGTTCGTCCCGATTTCCTCAATCGCGTGAAGCTGTACAAGGGTGAAGTTGCCCTGTTCAACCACTTCCAGATCGAGAGCCAGATCGAGTCGGCCTTCCAGCGTGAAGTGCGTCTGCCCTCCGGCGGCAGCATCGTCATCGATCCGACCGAAGCACTGACCTCCATCGATATCAACTCCTCCCGCGCCACCAAGGGCGGCGATATCGAAGAGACGGCGCTGCAAACCAACCTGGAAGCGGCCGACGAAATTGCCCGTCAATTGCGTCTGCGCGACTTGGGTGGCCTGATCGTCATCGACTTCATTGACATGACCCCGGTTCGTCATCAGCGCGAAGTGGAAAACCGTCTGCGTGAAGCGGTGCATCAGGACCGTGCCCGCATCCAGCTGGGCCGGATCTCCCGTTTCGGTCTGCTGGAGATGTCTCGCCAGCGTCTGCGCCCCTCCCTCAACGAGTCCAGCAGCCATATCTGCCCTCGTTGCCAGGGTCAGGGTGTGATCCGTGACAACGAATCACTGGCGCTGTCCATTCTGCGTCTCATCGAAGAAGAGGCCATGAAGGACAACACCGAGCAGGTTCACGGTCAGGTGCCGGTGGATGTTGCCGCCTATCTGCTCAACGAGAAGCGTGCCTCCATCGCCAGCCTGGAACAGCGCAATGATGTGCGTGTCTACATCATTCCAAACCAGCATCTGGAAACCCCGCACTACGAAGTGACCCGCATCCGTCAGAACGAGATCCCGGAAGCGGCCAGCTACGAGCTGAAAACCGAGATTGCCAAGCCGGTCTACCAGCCGAAACAGGCTCAGGTGATCGAGCGCGAACAACCGCTGCTGCAAGGTTTTGTCCAGGCGCCCCAGCCGGCTCCCGCCGCACCGGCCCCGGTCGTGGCTCCCGCCGCACCAGCCGCCCCCGAAGCCGGTCTGTTTGGCAAACTGTTCAAGGCCATCTCCGGCTTGTTCGGTTCCGACACCGCCCCTGCCGACGTGAAGGCCCCTGCCGACAAACCGGCAGCCCAGCGCGAAGCACGCAAGGATGAGGGGCATCGTCATCAACGCGATGAAACCCGCAGCCGTGGTCAGCGTGGTCGTCGTGATGACAACCGTGGTAACCGCAGCCCTGCCGATACCGCAGAGAAGCGGGAAGCGGGTGCCAACCGTGAAGGTGGTGAAAGCCGCAACCGTCGTCCCCGCAAAGAGCGTGAGCCGCGTCAGGAGCGTGAAGCCCGTGGCGAAGTGCGTGAACAGCGCATGGAACGTGAACCTCGCGAGACTCGTGAGCCGCGTCAGGAACGCGAACCCCGCGCACCGCGCCCTGCTCGTGAGCCCCGTGCTCCGCGTGAACCTCGTGCCGAAGTGGTCGTTGAAGCGGTAGAAACCGTCGATACCACCACCATGGTCAACGACGAGCCGCGTCTGGAAAAAGAGCAGAAAGTGGCTGAGCGCCGCGAACGCCGTCAACTGCGCAAGCAGATCCGGGTCGATGCCCCGGCCAGCGACGTTGCCGCCCTGCCCGCCGATGCTCCGGTTGTTGCCGAAGAGGCCTCCGATGCAGTAGAGCAGCACGATGAGCAGGCCGAAGGCCAGCGTCGTTCCCGCCGTACGCCGCGCAATCAGCGTATCGAAGGCCAGCGTCGCAAGCGCATCAATGAAGATGCCCGCAGCCAGCGTGAAGATGAAGAGCAGTCTGCCGAAGGCGCTACCCCTACCCTGACTGCAGCTGCCCAGGCAGATGCCGCCCAAGTGAAAGTGGAAGAACCGGCAGTTCCTGTCATCACCATTCCCAGTGCTGAAGCGGTTGCCGCCGCCCTGCAGGCCTCTGCTGCGCTGACCGAGCATGTCGTGCCTGAAGCCGTTGTGGCCGAGGCTCACGAGCAGGCTGAAGTCGTGGCTGCAGAGCCAGTGGTAACCGAAGCGGTAGTTGCTGAAGAAGCCCAGGTAGCGGTTGTCAACGAGCCAGTGGTTGCAGAAGTTGCTGCCCCGGTCGCAGTGGAAGCCATTGCTGTCGAGGCTCCGGCCATCGAGACTGCCGTGGTTGAAGCTGCACCTGCTGCACCTGCTGCACCGGCAGTTGAAGAAGTGGCTCCGGTAGTGGTTGTAGCCGAGGTTGCCCCTCTGGTAGTTGAACAGCCAGCTCCGGTCGCTGAGCCTGTCATCGCTGACGAGGCTCCGGTAGCCACTGCCGTAGCAGCCCCTGTGGCCAAGCAAGTCAAACGTGGTGGTGGCCTGCTGGCCGGTGCCCGCAAGGCCTCTGCGCCGATGGCCACACCGGCTGCGGCCCCTGCCCTGCCAGTACGTGAGCCGGTTGCTCATGCTCCGCTGGTTCGCAGCGAAGTGGCAAGCTCAGGTCGCCATGGCGGCAGTACCGCTGCCGTCAACGTTGCAACCAGCCCGGCCGGTCGTCCTTGATGACTCGCTAGTCTGACAAAATGAGCCACACATTGTGTGGCTCTTTTTTTATGTGCGGCATAGCACCGTCAGCTCGTCTCGATTACCCGTCCCTTTACTGCGCCACGACCTCTACCTACCTATTAGCACTTAGTACCCCAAGTCTTCCTCATCATATTGAATAACCACAGCCATTGGCTCGCTGCGGCTCAATCCACACTCCTTGTTTTGTCTTCCTGCTGCCGCGACTGCATGGCTCCTGGTTTAGGCTGGCTGGATAAGATAAGAGCCGGCACAGATACAAATATCGCGTAGTGTGTATACATCCTTGACGACATTGATGCGCATGGACTGCATGGCCAAGCCTGCCATCCATCTCGAAATCGGTTTGAAGTGCGCATGCCTCTGTCAACCGGCATCGGTTGACCATTCAACCTTCCATCCTCTCGGCAACTTAGGCGTACCGCCAAGCGGCGTAGGCAAAGACCCCTCTTCCACAGCCGTCAACACAGCTAATCCCATCTGCTAATTTAGGCCGTCATGTGCCATGAGATAGCAGGC
Organism: Aeromonas sp. QDB54; assembly: GCF_027707385.1. Taxonomy (NCBI): domain Bacteria; kingdom Pseudomonadati; phylum Pseudomonadota; class Gammaproteobacteria; order Aeromonadales; family Aeromonadaceae; genus Aeromonas; species Aeromonas sp. QDB54. The sequence continues at coordinate 38,122 of NZ_JAPCIT010000009.1, forward strand.
GCCGACCTTCGCCGAGCAGCTCCATGGCTCTCGCTGCACCCTAGCAGGGGCAGAACCGCAAAAGACGTCCACTCTGCCAACCCTCCGATCTTGAATGCCTGTTGATGGGTGGGGATGAGCTTAGTGGGTGAGAGAACTAATTGATTGAATGGAATAATTAGTTTGATGGCATATAAAAGATGGTCAGGCTGGAAACCCGGCGGGTAGGAACCTGACATCACACACACGTTTTTGAGGCCATGAAAAAAGGGCCGCAAGGGCCCTTTCTCAACACGCTTTTGGTATCTGCAATCAGCTGAACAGATGATGGCTGATCAGGAACAGACCACCAGAGAGCAGCATGGTCAGCGGCAGGGTCAGCACCCAGGCCATCAGGATGGTCTTGATGGTCTGGCTCTGCAGGCCCGACTTGTTGGCCACCATGGTCCCCGCTACCGCAGAGGAGAGGATGTGGGTGGTCGATACCGGCATCCCGGTCAAGCTGGCCACCCCGATGGAGGCGGCAGCGGTGATCTGGGCGGCAATCCCCTGGCTGTAGGTCATGCCGGAGGAGCCAATCTTCTCGCCTACGGTGTAGACGATACGACGCCAGCCCACCATGGTGCCACAGCCCAGCGCCAGCGCGATGGAGACGATGACCCAGGTCGGTGCATATTCGGCAGTGGCCGTCAGATCCTTGCGCCATTTGGCAAGGTCCGTCAGCTCTTTGGCCGGCAGCGGCAGCTTGGACACCTTGCGAGCGGTATCGTCGATGCACAACAGCAGACGGCGCACTTCACGGCGATCGGTCAGGTCCATCTCTTCATAGGTCCGCACCTGGGCAAGACGATTGTCCAGCGTGGCCATGGCCTGCAGGGCACCATCGGCAGCACAGTGGGTCATCAACTCTTCCTGGGCCTGGGCAGGCACACTGAAGTTCACTACCTTGGAAACCTGCTCATGGTTGCGCTGATAGATCTCCATGATGCGCTGATTGGCATCCTGGGTGCGATCCAGGTCATAGGAACGGCTGTTCATGTCCAGTGCGAAATAGGCAGGAGCCATGCAGATCAGCACCAACATCACCAGACCAATGCCCTTCTGGCCATCGTTGGAACCGTGCACAAAGCTCACCCCCATGGCGGAGCAGATGAGGGTCACCCGCGCCCAGAACGGCGGATGCTTCTTGCCATCCACCAGCAGACGCTCTTCCGGGGTCTTGTGGATCTTGCTGCCCTGCCAGACACGTTTCATGGCAAACAGCAGCAGCGCAGCGATGATGAAACCGACGGTGGGAGAGATGATGAGGGAAAGCATGATGTCGATGGCTTTCGCGACGTTGATGCCTTCCTGCAGCGGTTGATGGCTGATCCAGGCATAGGCGCCGCCTACCCCCAGAATGGAACCGATCAGCGTGTGTGAGCTGGACGCCGGGATCCCGAAGAACCAGGTACCCAGATTCCACACGATGGCGGAAAATAGCAGGGAGAACACCATGATCAGACCCTGAGTGGAGTCCATCCCCAGCAGCAGATCGATGGGCAGCAGGTGGACAATGGCATAAGCCACGCCCAGACCACCCATCATGACCCCGGCAAAGTTGAACAGACCGGAGGCCACTACTGCCATGTGTGCCGGCATCGCCTTGGTATAGATAACCGTTGCTACCGCGTTGGCGGTATCGTGAAAGCCGTTGATGAATTCATAGGCCAACACAAAAAAAACGGCCAATACCAAACCGATTGACCACCACAAACCCAAACCACTAAACATTTCAAACATAAAAAACGAACCTGTTTATGAGTTGCGGCGGATTATGCCAGAAGGCTGGTAACGCCATACCCGTTGTTGAAATATTTCAGTAAGAAAAAAAAAGAGCATTCCGCCAGTAAATAGCTTAAAGCCAGTCAGCATGCGGCTTATCACAGATTAATTAAACAGACCTTGCCTGACAAAAACAGTCCCCAAACGGGAACAATTCATCATCAGTATGCCGCAGAGATCACTCTCACCGACCTCGGCTCCGTCAATTTTCGACCGACCGTATCGCCCTGTTTGTACAAATGGCAGGCAAGATCACTCCCTCGCCCTGCCCTCTTTGCCACATCCACCTGCCCAAGCGAATGGAGAAGGGCGCCAGCGGCGCCCTCTTTTAACACATTGCCGACGGCTCGACTGTCGATCCGATCTCAGTCCTGATTGATGCGACTGGCAACCGCACCCTGCTGGCTCTTGTACTTGGCGTTTTCCCGTTTGTTATAGGGACGCGCCGCCACACCTGAGAGCATCTCGAAGTTCAGCGCACCGATCTTCATCTTGGGGCGCAACGCCAGCGGCAGCTTGCCGCCGTTGTAGAACTCCAGCACGATGCGACCGGACCAGCCCGGATCGATGCGGTGCGCGGTCACGTGCACCATCAACCCGAGGCGGGCCAAGGACGAGCGGCCATCCAGCCAGCCCACGATGTCGGCCGGCAGGGTGACCGATTCGTAGGTCACCGCCAGGGCCAGCTGACCCGGGTGCAGATAGAAGGCTTCGCCATCCGGCACATGGATTTCATCGCTCATCACCCGATCGATGGCGTCGGCCATTTCGCTGCTGGGGCCGCTCAGATCGATATAGGGGGCGGTGTGATCGCGAAACACCCGAAACTCGTTGCCCAGCAGCACGTCGACGCTGACGCCGCTGATCCGTTCAATACCGGGTCTGGGCTCAATGACGATCTTGCCTTCATCTAGATGACGTTCGATATCGGTATCACAAAGACGCATTGGGCGACTCTCCTGACAAATTGTTCATTTAAAAAAGCCGGGCATCACCCGGCTTGATATCTCTCAACCAATCAACATGTGGCGGATACGCGCCTTGAGCATGTCGATGGCGATGCGGTTCTTGCCGCCACGGGGGACGATCACGTCCGCGTACTGCTTGGAAGGCTCGATAAACTGCAGGAACATGGGGCGTACCGTCTTCTGGTACTGCTTGAGCACCGAATCCATGGTCCGGCCACGTTCCTGCACGTCACGCACCAGACGGCGCAGCAGGCAGATGTCGAGCGGCGTATCCATGAAGATGGAGGCATCCATCAGATCCCGCAAGCGGCTGTCGGTGAGCAGCAGGATCCCTTCCAGAATGATCACCCGGCGCGGTGCGAACGGGGTCACTTCACTCATGCGGGTATGTTCGGTATAGGAGTATTGGGGAATATTGACCGCATCACCTTGCACCAGCTGGCTCAGGTGCTGGACCAGCAGGTCGTGATCCAGCGCGTTGGGGTGGTCATAGTTGGTTTTGACCCGCTCTTCCATGGTCAGGTGGGTCTGATCGCGGTAGTAGCAATCTTCGGTGATCACGCCAATCTGACCGGCTCCCAGCTCGGCCACCAGCTCTTCATAGATGGTTTGGGCTATAAGACTCTTGCCGGAAGCGGATGCACCAGCAATACCGATGATCACACACGAATGTTGAGTATCAGACATTGAAAATACCTAAAGAGAAGAGCAGTGGGGATGGTTTAAACCGATCCATTATATAAAAAAGGGTGAGCCATGCCCACCCTCAAATCCACCCCAGGCGGTCGACCGCCGATTATTCATCCAGCGCCATGGCATAGAGGGGGGTCGCAATCGGTTTACCGCTGAAATAGAGTTCAGCCCCCACCCGACGGGCCAGTTTCAGATAGGCCTCTGCCAGCTCCCCGGTCGGGGCGCCAAACACGGTCGGACAGCCATCGTCCATGTGCTGGCGGATGTCGATATGCAGCGGCAGCTGGCCAAGCAGCGCTACCTGATACTGTTCCGCCATCTTCTGGCCACCACCGGTACCGAACAGCGGCTCATGATGACCACAGGCGCTGCAGACGTGGTAACTCATGTTTTCGATGATGCCGAGCACCGGTACGCTGACCTTGTTGAACATGGCCAGTCCCTTGCGGGCATCCGCCAACGCCACGTCCTGCGGCGTGGTGACGATCACCGCCGCCGTGGTCGGCACCTGCTGGGCCAGGGTCAGCTGGATGTCGCCGGTACCCGGTGGCATGTCCACCACCAGATAGTCCACTTCACCCCAGCGGGTCTCGTGGAGGATCTGGGCCAGCGCCTTGCTCGCCATAGGGCCACGCCAGATGGTGGCATCCTGCTCGGCCACCAGATAGCCGATGCTGTTGCTCTTGAGGCCGCAGGCCATCACCGGCTCCATCAGCTTACCGTCAAGGCTGACGGGGCGCTCCTTCAAGGTCCCGGTCATGGTCGGAATGGAGGGGCCATAGATGTCGGCATCCAGAATGGCGACCCGCGCTCCCTCTTTTTGCAGCGCCAGCGCCAGGTTGACCGCGGTGGTGGACTTGCCCACCCCGCCCTTGCCGGAGGCGACCACGATGATGTTGCGAATGCCCTGCACCGCCGCCAGCCCTTGCGCTCGCGGCAGGCTGGCGACCTCGATTTCGCCCACCCAGTCGATACGGGTGGCCCCGCTGGCGCTGCGCAGACGAGCATCGAACTCCTGCTTGATCTGCTCAAACAGGGAGTGGCCTGCAAAGGGCAGCACCAGCTTGATGGTCAGCGTCGAGCCCTGTTTGTCGATGCTGCGCACGAAGCCGGCAGCCACCAGATCCTTGCCCCAGCCAGTTGGCTTAAATTCGGCGAGGATCTGTTTTACTGAATCAATCACCATTAACTCCTCATTATCTTGTCTTTATCTTGAGGTGAACGGTTACCGCACACAAATCAGTGGCTTGCCTGCTGGTCGACCAGCGTGTGCCGGCAGGGCGGACGAGCCACAACCCTAGGCAGGCTACCCCCAATTCGGGTAACATGCACGGCACTCTATCATCCCAACAAGCACATCAAGAACGACTATATGGCAACTGATCCTCGTACAATGCTGGTAACCTGCGCCCTTCCCTATGCCAATGGCTCCATCCATCTTGGCCACATGCTGGAACACATCCAGGCCGATATCTGGGTTCGTTATCAGCGAATGCGCGGTCACCAGGTGCACTTTGTCTGTGCCGACGATGCCCACGGCACCCCGATCATGCTCAAGGCCCAACAGCTGGGGATCACCCCGGAAGAGATGATCGCGGCCGTCTCCAAGGAGCACCAGGCCGACTTCGCCGGGTTCAACATCAGTTTTGACAACTATCACTCCACCCACAGCGACGAGAACCGCGAGCTGGCGGAGCTGATCTACGGCCGTCTGCAAGCCGGCGGCAAGATCAAGAGCCGCACCATCTCCCAGCTGTTCGATCCGGAACAGTCCATGTTCCTGCCGGACCGCTTCGTCAAAGGCACCTGCCCCAAGTGCAAGTCCCCGGAGCAGTATGGCGACAACTGTGACAGCTGCGGCGCGACCTACAGCCCGACCGAGCTGATTGATCCGAAATCCGCCGTCTCCGGCGCCACCCCGGTGATGAAGGACTCCGAGCACTTCTTCTTCGACCTGCCGCAGTTTGAAAAATGGCTGGCAGAGTGGGTGCGCGGCTCCGGTGCCATTCAGGAAGAGATGGCCAACAAGATGCAGGAGTGGTTCGAGAGCGGCCTGCAGCAGTGGGACATCACCCGTGACGCCCCCTACTTCGGGTTCGAAATTCCCGGCGCCCCGGGCAAGTACTTCTACGTCTGGCTGGATGCCCCCATCGGTTACATGGCGTCGTTCAAGAACCTGTGCAACAAGCGCGGCGACATCGATTTCGACAGCTACTGGAAAGCGGACTCCGAAGCCGAGCTCTATCACTTCATCGGCAAGGACATCGCCTACTTCCACTGCCTGTTCTGGCCGTCCATGCTGGAAGGCGCGGGTTTCCGCAAGCCGACCAAGGTCAACGTGCACGGCTACGTGACCGTCAACGGCGCCAAGATGTCCAAGTCCAAGGGCACCTTCATCAAGGCATCCACCTATCTCAATCACCTGGATCCGGAGTGCCTGCGTTACTACTACGCCGCCAAGCTCAACAGCCGCATCGACGATCTGGACTTGAACCTCTATGACTTCGTCGCCCGCGTCAACGCCGACGTGGTCAACAAGCTGGTCAACCTCGCTTCCCGCAACGCCGGTTTCATCGCCAAGCGTTTCGACGGCAAGCTGGCCGCCACCTGCGCCGAGCCTGAGCTCTACGCCGAGTTCGCCAACGCCCGCACTGCCATTGCCGAAGCCTACGAGAGCCGCGAGTTCAGCCGCGCCATCCGCGAGATCATGGCGCTGGCCGACAAGGCCAACCGCTACGTGGATGACAAGGCTCCCTGGGTCATCGCCAAGCAGGAAGGCGCTGACGCCGAGCTGCAGGCGGTCTGCTCCGTCGGCATCAACCTGTTCCGGGTGCTGATGGCCTACCTCAAGCCGGTGATGCCGCTGCTGGCCGAGCGTGCCGAAGCCTTCCTGGGGGAAACCCTCAGCTGGGACGGTGTCGCCCAGCCGCTAACCAACCATCAACTGGCCCCGTTCAAGGCGCTGTTCTCCCGCATCGAACCGGCCAAAATCGAAGCCATGATCGACGCGTCCAAGGAAGATCTGGCCAAAGAACAGGCACCGAAAGCGAGCGGCCCACTGGTAGACGATCCCATCAGCGAGACCATCAGCTACGACGACTTCGCCAAGATTGACCTGCGCGTAGCCCTGATCAAGAAGGCCGAAGCCGTACCGGAAGCGGACAAACTGCTCAAGCTGCAGCTGGATATCGGCGGCGAGACCCGTCAGGTGTTTGCCGGCATCAAGTCCGCCTACAACCCGGAAGATCTGGAAGGCAAGCTGACCGTGATGGTGGCCAACCTGGCCCCGCGCAAGATGCGCTTTGGCATGTCCGAAGGCATGGTGCTGGCGGCAGGCCCGGGCGGCAAGGATCTCTGGATCCTGGAGCCGCAGGAAGGTGCCCAGCCCGGCATGCGCGTCAAGTAAGCACTGCCCGGTCATCAAGCAACGAGGGAGGCCTGCGGCCTCCCTTTTATTTGCCCTCTTCGCCCCCTTCCCTCTTTCCTCTCCCCACTGAACGCCCTGGGTGGTGAGCGCTTCACCCTTTCGGTGCTTGTTGCACCTGGGTAATTTGCCTAGACTGGCGATTCACTACGGGCCCATGGCCCCCTTCATCAGGCAAGGAGCAAGCATGATCACCTTATATGGCACCCCCGTCAGCCGGGCCCTGCGCGTATCCTGGTTACTGGAAGAGCTGGACGTGGCGTGGCAGTTCCAGTTTCTCGACTTCGCCAAGGGCGAGAACCGCAGCGACTGGTTTCTGACCCTCAACCCGAGCGGCAAGATGCCGGTGCTCAAGGACGGGGAGTTCGTGCTGACCGAATCCGCCGCCATCATGCAGTACCTGGCCGAGGTGTATGGCCCGAACTGGCTGCCGGCCAGAGGGACCCAGGCCTCGGCGCTACACGCCCAGTGGGTCAGTTTCATCACCTGCGAGCTGGAGCAGCCGCTGTGGACCATCGGCAAGCACCGCTTCGCCCTGCCCGAGACCCAGCGTCTGCCGGCCATCTTCCCAACCGCCAAGTGGGAGTTCGACAAGGCAGCGGCCATCGCCGAATCCTGGGTGCCCGAGCAGGGTTACCTGCTGGGTGAGCAGGTAACCATCGCCGATCTGCTGCTGGCCCATACCCTGATGTGGGCCACCCGCTTCGAGCAGACCATTCTCCCCAAGCTGGCGGCCTATCGGGATCGTCTGGCCAAACGCCCCGCTCTGCAGGCGGTGCTGGCCAAGACCCAGGCCATCGCCGATGCCGCCTAGGCCGGCTGACTCAAGAGTGCCATCGATGCAAACGGGAGCCTGTGCGGCTCCCGTTTTTCATGGCTGTTCGACGTCATTGGCATAGCAAGGCGCTCAATTGGTATGAAAGCCGCTCCCCTTGGGTGGCGGCGCCGCTTCATACTCCATCCGGGTCACCTCGGCGGTACGCGGCCCGCGCTCCAGCCAGCCCAGCATCATTTGCACGCTCTGCTCCGGCCCGCAGATGAGGATCTCCACCGAGCCATCTTCCAGGTTGTAGGCGTGGCCCCGCAGCCCCAGTTGCAGCGCCCGCTCCCGGGTGAAGTAACGAAACCCCACTCCCTGAACCAGACCCCACACTCGCACGACAAACGATTGCTCTCCCATTTCTAACACCTTCCCCTTAAGAAATTTCCCCCCAAGGCGATAATGAGCGCGACACTCTCATCCCCTTGCAGGACGCAATACCATTATGAAAGAAGTAAAGTTTCGGTGGGTTGACCGTTATCTCATTCACCTCACGATCAGCGAAAAATTTCTCATCACCTTCTGGTGCCCGCTGCTGTTCATCGCCTTTCTCAGCTGGTATCTGCTGGCAGACGGTCACCAGCAACAGATGCAGCTGCGCCTGGATCAACTCAAACAGCGGGTCGAACTCAGCGCCCAGCTATCCAGCCAGCACGCTGGTCTCACTTTGCCGGCCGAGCTCACCCTGAGCCCGACCGGCAGCACAGGGTTAACCCGGCAGGGCGACATCTATCGATACGGTGCCAGCGCCGGTCAAGCCGGGGTCATCACCGGCACCCTGGATGCCTCCCGCTACTCCATGTGGGATGGTCAGGGCACCACGCTCACCATCATCGCCGTGCTGGCTGCCCTGCTGGCCCTGGTCACCCACTACCTGATGACCTTTGTCTCCGGTGCGCTCTACTCCACCAACAAGGCATTGCAGACCGTGGCGGATGGCGATCTCACCTTCCGCCTCAACTTCTTCCCGGTGCGCGACGAATTCTCCATTCTGGCGGGCAGCATCGACAGGTTCACCGACCGCCAACACAAGATAGTGCAACTGGTGGAAGAGTCCGCCGAGGCGCTCACCCTGGCCGCCGACGAGTTTCGCGATCACGCCAGCGAGGGTGAGAGCATGGCCCGCTCCCAGCGCCAGCACATGGACTCCCTGGCCGCCGCCATGGAGCAGATGTCCGCCGCCATCCGTGAAGTGGCCCGCAACGCCAACGACACTCTGCAGCAGACCCGCCAGTCGAGCGAAGAGGCGGCCAACGGCGCCGCCCGGGTATCGCGCACCATCGCCGCCATCCGCACCCTGGCCGACGAGATCGGCAACGCCTCCGGCGCGGTGGAACGACTGACCCACAACGCCAATCGCATCAACGAAGTGGTCAACGTCATCAATGCCATCTCCCAGCAGACCAACCTGCTGGCCCTCAATGCCGCCATCGAGGCGGCCCGCGCCGGCGAGCAGGGCCGCGGCTTTGCGGTGGTGGCCGACGAGGTACGCACCCTCGCAAGCCGCACCCAGCAGGCCACGGTGGAGATCCAGCAGATGATCGAAGAGCTGCAGGCCGGCACCGGCGCGCTGAACGACATCATGGAGAAAACCGTAGGTCGCGCCGCCAGCAGCCAGGCCTTGATCAGCGAAGTGGGGCTCGACATCGACAAACTCAGCAACCACAGCGATGCGGTGCTGGAGATGAGCACCCAGATCGCCACCTCCAGCGAACAGCAGAGTTCGGTGGCCGAGGAGATCACCCGCAATCTGGATCAGGTGCGCCACGAAGCGGGCCAGGTGGAAGAGTCCGCCAGCGCCTCGGTGGCCGGCACCGCCGGCCTCAAGGCCACCGCCACCGAGCTGGCGCAGGCATTGAAAGGGCTAAAAATCTAACGTACCGCCAAACAGCAGAGGCCATCCATGGGACGGCCTCCGTTGTTTCAGCATCAATTCACAATCTGAATATCATGACTTCACAATCATCTGCCAAGGGAGAAATCCCTTTGTTGAACTCATGGCACTGCAGAGTGCCATGAGTTCAACTTGCTGCTCATGACTGCAGCAGACTAAGTGCCATATTGGGCCGACTATTGGCCTGACTTAATATGGATGAGCTGGCCTGCTGCAAGATCTGGGTACGAACCAGACGCGCCGACTCACTCGCCATATCGGCATCACGGATCCGTGAACGGGCAGCACTGAGGTTCTCATTAGCATTGGCAAGATTGCGCACCCGTGCATCCAGTGCATTGGCCTGCGCACCGAGTCTCGCACGCTGCACTCCCAGCTGTTTCATTCCCACATCCAGCGTCTTGATCGCTCTGCTGGCATTGTCATTATTCAGAACATCAATGTTATCAATGGTGTATTTCTTCTTGTCTGCTTGATAAAAGCCCAGCGCATTCAAGCTAGCCCCTTGCATATCGATGTTAGAGTACTTGTCGCCTGATGAATGCAGCTCTATCTGACCGATATATGTCGTGGGGGTAACGTCAGGCAACAGAGCGCTCAAAGAGGAGTTGCTGCTCACTGGAAGTGCCGGTGGAGCGGGCTGCGGAGGGGCCGTTGTGCCATTGGCCAGCGCCAGGCTGTTGCCCTGAGCACTATGCATGGTCAAAGCATTGCTGGCGGGATTTCTGTTGTTGGAGGCACTCACATAAAAACCCAGACCTGCCGCTTGAGCAGTACTGTTGATGCGCTGAACCACGGTTGCCATGATGGCACTATTTTTCGCTGTCGGATTGACCGGATCCCATCCAGTCATGTCAATGCCGGTAGTCAAGTCCACAGAGTGGCCTGCCACATCGATATAGGATGGCAAGGCGGATAAATCGACTGCGGAGGCGACTGAAAAAGGCAGTTGTTGCGCTTTTACCGGCCCCTCATTATTGGGGAAAGTGGTGCCATTGATATCTGCCACGAATGCTTCCAGGGTGGAATAATCCTTGTCAAAGGTCACGCCATTGAGAGTCACAGGTTGAGATGAAAGTTTGAGATCAGCAATGTCATATGCTCCCGGCTTGCTGCCTGCCGGACTGCGCGCTTGCCACTCCATCTCTCCCAAATTTTTGGTCTGGGCATTGAGATCGGTAATGATGGTATTTTGTCCTGCATAAGCACCGACCGAAAAAATGCCTTTGTAGCTCCCCGCCAGCAGATCCTGTCCGGCAAACCGGGTGCCTGTGGCAATCCGGTCCATCTCCAACTGCAGTTGCTTGAATTCAGCATTCAAGGCCGCGCGATCCTCTGCCGTATTGGCACCGCTTCCCGACTGAAGAGCCAAGGTGCGCATTCTCTGCATCAGGTTTACCGACTCATCGAGTGCACCATCGGCCACATTGATGACCGAGATCCCATCATTGGCATTGCGGATCGCCGTGTTGGTTCCGTTCACTTCACTGGTAAGACGATTGCTGATCTGCAAGCCGGCTGCATCATCGGCGGCACTGTTGATACGCAGTCCGGATGACAGTCGTCGATATACAGAGTCCAGCGTATTTGCTGACTGACCAAGATGGCGAGACGCATTGAGGGCAGAAACATTGGTGGCAATAGAAAGTGACATGGACAGCTCGATGCAAGGAAAGATTCAAAATAGCCCCCACTCTATCGACATCACCAAATGGCTCTTTAGAGGAAATCTCACAAAATAAAGATAAAAATACCAATATGGATATATTTTGCGCATCAAGAAACGATTATTGAACATAAATTAAGCACCTCAAACCACAGCCACTGAAATAAGCAGTCTGCAACACCAACAAGAAATCTCCTCAAACTGCGCATATCCTGCATCCAACCATTGTCCAACGGCAAAGATGAGTCATTCGTCATATACCAGCAAAGACTGGCTTAGCCGCCCTATTGCCCTTAGAATGTGGCCCCTTTTCTTTTGACCATCTGGCAATCCCCATGAGCGCTTCCATCTATCTCGTCAAAGGCCGCGAAAAATCCCTGCTGCGTCGCCACCCCTGGATCTTCTCCAAGGGGATCGAGCGGGTACAGGGCAACCCCATCGATGGCGATACCGTCGAGATCTACACCCAGGATGGCAAGTGGCTCGCCCGCGGTGCCTGGTCCGGCAGCTCCCAGATCCGCGCCCGGGTCTGGACCTTCGACAAAGATGAAACCGTCGATCTCGACTTCTTCATCCGTCGCCTCAAATACGCCCAGGAGTCCCGCGACGGGCTCATCAAGCGTCAGGGCCTCACCGGCTATCGCCTCTGCGCCGCCGAATCCGACGGCCTGCCGGGTCTGACCATCGACCGTTATGCCGACTTTCTGGTGTGCCAAATTCTCTCCGCCGGCGCCGAGTTCCAGCGCGATCTGATAACGCAAGCACTGCGCACTCTCTACCCCGAGTGCAGCATCTATGAACGCTCCGACGTGGCGGTACGCAAGAAGGAAGGGCTGAAAGAGCGCACCGGTGTCATCTATGGCGAGACCCCGACCGAGCCGGTGGTGATCGAGGAGAATGGCGGCGTCAAGATCCTGGTGGACATTCGCAACGGCCACAAGACCGGTTTCTATCTGGATCAGCGGGATAACCGCCAGGCTGCCGCCAAGTACACCGAAGGCAAGCGGGTGCTCAACTGCTTCTGCTACACCGGTGGTTTTGGCGTCTACGCCCTCAAGGGCGGCGCCAAGGAAGTGGTCAACGTCGATCTCTCCCAAAATGCGCTGGACATCGCCCGCCAGAACGCCGAACTGAACGGGCTGGATACCAGCAACACCCAGTTCGTCCGTCACGACGTGTTCAAGCTGCTGCGTGAATACCGCGAGAAGGGCGAGAAGTTCGATGTCATCGTGCTGGATCCGCCCAAGTTTGCCGAGAGCAAGGCCCAACTGCTGGGCGCCTGTCGCGGCTACAAGGACATCAACATGCTGGCGTTCCAGCTGCTGGCACCGGGTGGCGTGCTGCTGACCTACTCCTGCTCCGGCCTGATGGAGCAGAGCCTGTTCCAGAAGATCGTCGCCGATGCGGCGCTCGATGCCGGCCGCGACGCCCAGATCCTGGAGCTCTTGTCCCAGGCATCCGATCACCCCATCGGTACCGCCTATCCGGAAGGCTTCTACCTCAAGGGGCTGGTGGTGCGCGCCCGCTAAGCCGAGCAGACCAGCGCCCCCCCCTTGTTCCCGGTTCCAGATCCGGGCCAGGACTGGGTCCGGCAAGCCATCAAAAAGCCCGCGATCAAAGCGGGCTTTTTTATGCAGCCGCCAAAGAGATAACCGCCCCCCGACTTTGCCACCAGCAGCGATGGGTGCTCCTGTCTCTCCTCTTCAACTGACGACTGCCATCCTTAAGCTGGAATTGCCGCCTCGTTAGCCCGATCCTCATCTCTCTTTCACCCTAAGCATGGCATACACAGTCCGCCAGCAGAGACATGCCCGGTATTTGTTTTATGCAAAAACATGAAATATTACGCATCAACATTAAAAATCCCTCGGGGAAATATCGGCCATAAACGCATACTCACTCACCTGAATGAATATCACTGTTTTTTCCCTGCGGTTGATGCCGCCATGCCCTGTCCGCCTCGCACATTGCCCGGGGCGGCAATGCCCGCCCGCCACAAACCATTCCGTTCAGTCACGCGCCGGCGCGCCCAGCGGAAAATAGTGTCGAAATGGCCTGCCCTCCTCCACTACCCGCACGATGGAGGGATGGCTAAGCAGCCGGGCGCGATAAGCACGCAGACGGCCATAGCCAACGGGGATCTCGTGGGCCCAGTCGGCGTAGAAGAGCGAGGGGGCGGCGGCGCAATCGGCCAGCGTGAAGCCAGCGCCGGCAATCCAGTGGCGCCCTTCGAGCCGCAGATCGAGCCAGGGGTAGATCTGATCGAGCAGCTCGCGGGCCTCCGATACGCCATAGCGGTCGCGATCCGCGACCGGGCGCAGTGCATCCAGCACCACTTTTTGCATCGGCGTCATCACATAGTTGTCGAAGACGCGATCCAGCATATGCACCCCCAGACCCGCATCGCCAGGCGGGATCAGGCTGACGGGGCCCGGGTGGTGCGCCTGCAGATGGGCGACTATGGTGCTGCTCTCGAGAATGCAGCGACCGTCATCGAGCAACACGGGAAAGCGCTTGAGTGGCCACAGGGCGGCAAGTTCGGCGTTGGCCGCCGGCTCTTCGAGATTCAGGTATTCGAACGGGGTGGCATTCTCGTAGAGGGCGATCAGCACCTTCTGGCTGTAGGATGAGAAAGGATGGGCATAGAGTTTCATCGGGACAATCCTTGCACGCTGATGGATGACTTCCCTAGTCTAGATCCCCTCTTCACCTTCGCTGCAGCGCTTATTCCTTGCTGGTTTTTGGATGATAAATGCGCATTCATGACGACAATCACACCCGTATGGCTCTCTTTTAGGTAGGGTGATCCCGCCTGTGGCCGCCAAGCCAGGGCAGCCGACTCATCAGGGTTGATGAGCGGCACCACAACAAAAATTGATGTCAGGCCAAGCTGAACATCATCAAGGATCCCGTCATGAATCAATCATTGCCGCTGTTGACGCCGCTGCGGGGCATCGCTGCCCTGATGGTGGTGCTGTTCCACGCCCGCTTGCTGCTCTTTCCCCAGTGGATGGAGTCGATCGCCGGCCACACCCAACTCATCGAGAACGGCTACCTCTGGGTCGATCTGTTCTTTATTTTGAGCGGGCTGGTGCTGGCCCACGTCTACGGGGAGGCCTTCGCCCGCACGCCCCGCACCATAAGTTATGGCCGCTTCCTCTGGCTGCGACTGACCCGGGTTTATCCCCTCTACCTGGTGACCCTGCTGCTGCTGGTGGGGTGGGAGCTCTACAAGGCCCACCATGGGATTGGCTTCTACGCCGGCCCCCTGTTCAAAATGTGGGAGTGGGAGGGGATGCCTCCTTTCGGCTCGCCCTTTACCCCGGCCGAGGCGCTGCCAAGCAGCCTGTTGCTGCTGCAGGTGGTGACCGATCACGGATTGACCTGGAACTTCGCCGCCTGGTCGCTCAGCGTGGAGTGGATTAGCTATCTGCTGTTTCCGCTGCTCATTCCCCTCGCCGTCACCCACAGCCGCTGGAGCAACCTCGCCCCCTTGCTGGCCCTGACTGTGCTGGCCTTTATCGTGCACAGCCGGGGTACCCTGGATGTCACCAGCGGGGCGCTGGCCATCGGGCGCGGTGTGAGTGAATTCGTGCTCGGCCTCTGGCTGCTGCCGAAGGTGAAGGCTGCCCGCCAGTGGCCCATGATGCAGCAGGATCTGCCGCTGCTGATCGCCTTTCTGCTCCCCTTCGCACTGATGCAGTTCACCATGACGCCGCAGCTGACCCTGCTGCTGATCAGCGCCTACGTGTTGCTGATCTGGATTGCCGCCTGCCAGGGCGATCGCCAGAGCCCGCTGCTGCGCCTGCTGGATAACCGCGTCACCAACTGGCTGGGGGATCTCTCCTACTCCATCTACCTGCTGCACGCCCTGGTGCTGCTCACCGGCTGCGAGCTTGTCCACTATCTGGCGCCAGGGCTCACCGCGTGGTGGTACGCCCAGACCAACCCCTTGCTGGGTGTGCTGGCCACGTTGTTGATGCTGGCGGTGCTGATCGGGCTCTCGGCGCTGAGCTACACCCTGCTGGAGCGGCCGCTGCAACGGCGTCTGCGCCGGCTCGGCAAAACTCGCCAGCCGGTAATGGAGCAAGCCGGCTAAGTTCCCCACCAAAAGATGGCCCCGATGGCAGCATGGCTCGCCTTCGGGGCTACGCCGGGGGAGGACCTTGCCGGCGTCATGCCCAACGGATCCCTTCCTCTAAACCCGCCAATTCCCTGCGCTTTGTGTGAATTCCAGTTCGAACCTGAAAGACCATTTATGGCATAATGGCCCGTCCTGTGGCCCTTGGCGGGGCTGCGCCGGCGCATCTGTCGCCTCTCCTCCCCCGTCCTGCCAGACTGCCTTGCACGGCTGCCTGACATCGCTGCGCTCAAAGCCAGCCAAGGCCACCCGAATTTCGCGCGCATACGCGCACATTTGACGGCTCCACAGAGCCGCTGCACTTATTTGTACACGCAAGTTTGCACACACAAGGGGAAAGTATGTCTTCCATTCGTCTGACCCAATACAGCCACGGCGCTGGCTGCGGCTGCAAAATCTCTCCCAAGGTGCTCGACACCATTCTCAAAAGCCAGATCCCGGGCTTTGACGACCCGACGCTGGTGGTCGGCAACAGCAGCAAGGATGACGCGGCCGTGGTCGATATCGGCAACGGTCAGGGTATCGTCTCCACCACCGACTTCTTCATGCCCATCGTCGATGATCCCTTCACCTTCGGCCGCATCGCCGCCACCAACGCCATCAGCGACATCTACGCCATGGGCGGCAAACCCATCGTCGCCATCGCCATCCTCGGCTGGCCCATCAACACCCTGGCGCCGGAAATGGCCCAGCAGGTGATCGACGGCGGCCGCCAGGTATGCCACGAAGCGGGTATTTCTCTGGCCGGCGGCCACAGCATCGATGCCCCCGAGCCCATCTTCGGCCTCGCGGTGACCGGTATCGTGCCGCTCAACGCCATCAAGCAGAACGACACCGCCAAGGTGGGTGATACCCTCTATCTGACCAAGCCCCTTGGCATCGGCATCCTCACCACCGCCCAGAAGAAGGGCAAGCTCAAACCCGAGCACGAGCAACTGGCCCCCAACGCCATGTGCACCCTCAACAAGATTGGCCAGCGCTTTGCCGAGCTACCCGGCGTACACGCCATGACCGACGTGACCGGCTTTGGTCTGGCCGGCCATCTGCTGGAGATGTGCGAAGGTTCCGGCGTCAGTGCCCGCCTGGACTTCAAGGCGCTGCCGCTGCTGGACGAGGTGGATTACTACCTGAGTGAGGGCTGCGTACCGGGCGGTACCCTGCGCAACTTCGACTCCTATGGCGACAAGCTGGACGCCATGGATGATCGCACCCGCAACATCCTGTGCGACCCGCAGACCAGCGGCGGCCTGCTGGTAGCCGTCGGTAAAGAAAGTGAAGCCGAGCTCCTCGCCATTGCCGCACAGGCAGGGTTGACCCTCTCCCCCATCGGCCAGCTGCAGGCCCGCACCGGCAACCAGTTCATCGAGGTTGTCCAATGAGTGCACTGCCACTGGCCACGGATTACGCCCGGATTTTTCTGGATGACGTTCCGCTCATCGACCTGCGCGCGCCCATCGAGTTCAAGGAGGGGGCCTTCCCCTGCTCGACCAATCTGCCATTGATGACGGATGATGAGCGGGCTCAGGTCGGTACCTGCTTCAAGCAGCAGGGGCAGGCGGCCGCCATCGCACTGGGCCATCAACTGGTCGGTGGCGCCGTACGGGCAGAACGCCTCGAGGGCTGGCTGGCCCAGCTGTGCCGGCAACCGGATGCCGTGCTCTACTGCTTTCGCGGCGGCCTGCGCTCGCAAACGGTGCAGCAGTGGCTGCATGAAGCTGGGGTCACCCGCCCGCGGATCGCCGGCGGCTACAAGGATCTGCGCCGCTTCCTCATCGACACGCTCGATGGGGCGGCGGCAGAGTGCCAGTGGACCGTGCTGACCGGCATGACCGGCTCCGGCAAGACCCACATGCTGGCCGAGGTGTCCCAGGCGCTCGATCTGGAAGGCCATGCCTGCCACCGGGGATCCTCCTTTGGCCAGCTGCCCGGCGGCCAGCCCGGCAACATCAACTTTGAAAACAACATGGCCATCGAGCTGCTCAAGCGCCGCCACAAGGGCGAACAGGCCTTCGTGGTAGAGGACGAGAGCCGGCTCATCGGTCGCTGCTGCCTGCCGAACACCCTGTTCGATGCCATGTGCGAGGCCCCGCTGGTGGTGGTGGATGTGCCGCAGAGCGAGCGGGCTGAACAGATCCGCCAGGACTATGTGCACGATCTCTGGCTGCGTTATCAGGCCATGTTCGGCGCTGAAGAGGGCTGGCCGCTGTTTGCCGCCTACCTGACCGATGCGCTGGCTCGCCTCAAGCGCCGTCTCGGCGATCAGGCTCACCGCGAGCTGGATGCGCTGATGCAGACGGCCCTCACCGAGCAGGCCAGCAGCGGTGATACCTCGCTGCACCTGGCCTGGATCACCCTGTTGCTGACCCGCTATTACGATCCCATGTATCTTTACCAGCTTGGCAACAAGCGCGAGCGCATCATCTTCCAGGGTGACAAGCAGGCTTGCCTCGACTTCTTTGCCAAGCAGCGCGCCTGAATCAGCGGCCCATCAAGAGGACCCCATATGTTGAAATTCGAGGTGATCCCGGTCACCCAGTTTGCCCAGAACTGCTCCCTTATCTGGTGTGACGAGACCCATCAGGCCGCCCTCATCGATCCGGGCGGCGAAGCAGACAAGCTGTTGGCCGCCATCGCCAAACGCGGGCTGACCCTAACCCATATCCTGCTGACTCACGGTCATCTGGATCACGTGGGTGCCGCTGTCGAGCTGCGGGAGAAAACCGGGGTGGCCATCACCGGCCCCCACAAAGAGGATGGGTTCTGGCTCGACATGCTGCCCCAGCAGAGCCAGATGTTCGGCTTCGCCCATACCCCCGCGTTCACGCCGGATCACTGGCTTGAGCAAGGTGACAAAGTAAAGGTGGGTCAATGCGAGCTGGAGGTGTACTTCTGCCCAGGCCACACCCCCGGCCATGTGGTGCTGCTCTCTCAAACCGAGCGGCTCGCCTGGGTGGGCGACGTGCTGTTTGCCGGCAGCATAGGTAGGACCGACTTTCCCCGTGGCGATCACGGGACGCTGATCAAGTCGATCACCGAGACCCTGCTGCCCCTTGGCGATGACATCGTCTTCATCCCCGGCCACGGTCCCAGCTCGACCTTCGGCCGCGAGCAGGCAAGCAATCCCTACCTGACGCAACCTATCTGGTGATCCCCCGCTCCTCGCGGGTGTCCCACTGGGCCTTGAGGCGCAAGATCTCCGGCATGATCTCGAGAAAGCAGGCGAGCAGCCGGGGATCGAAGTGCTGGCCAGCACCGTCACGCATCGTCACCAGCACCTGCTCCAACGGCCAAGGCTCCTTGTAAGGGCGACGCACGCTCAGGGCGTCAAACACATCGGCGATGGCCACGATCCGCGACGCCTCGGGGATCCCTTCGCCGGTTTCTCCTGCGGGATAACCCGAGCCGTCCCACTTCTCGTGGTGATGCAGGGCAATCTCCGCCGCCATCCGGAAGATGAGCCCGTCTGAGCGCTTCAAGATTTCGTAACCGATGCGCGGATGAGTGCGCATGATGGCCCACTCATCTTCGGTAAGGGGGCCGGGCTTCTTGAGGATGTGATCGGGGATCCCAATCTTGCCCATGTCGTGCATGGGGGCCGCCAGCTCCAGTAGCTCGGACTGATCCGCACTCCAGCCTGCCGCGTCGGCCAGGGCTCGGGCATAGGCGGCCATCCGCCAGATATGTACCCCGGTGTCGGTGTCGTTGTAGTGACCCGCCTCGCTCAGCATCACGATGGCGGTACGGTAGCTGCGCTCGAGCTGATCGAGGCGCACCAGCGAGAGGTGAGTGCGCACTCGGGCCCGTACTGTGCTTGGGCAGACCGGCTTGTAGATGTAATCCACCCCGCCCGCCTCGAACCCCTGGCTCTCGCTGTCCGGGTTGTCGCTCGCCGTGATGAACAGTACCGGGATCCCGGCGTGGGCCGGATCGGCCTTGAGCCGGCGGCACACCTCGTAGCCGTCCATGTCAGGCATGCGCACGTCAAGCAGGATCAGGGCCGGTTCGTGGCGCGCCACGGCGGCCAGCCCCTCCTCGCCGCCCTTGGCAAAAAAGAGGCTGTACTCCTCCTTGAGGATTTGCCGCAACAGCCCGAGGTTGCTCGGCTCGTCGTCGATGATCAACACGCGCGGTCGATTCATGATCCAGGTACCTCCCGATTGTCCAGATACCCCTCCAGCTTGCACGTCGCGAGCTGGATGTCGAACAGCTCCAGGGCCGCACTGATCTCGCTCACCAGCTCAGCAGGCAAGTAACTCTTGGCCTGGCCCAGCGCCGGTTCAATCAGTTCCAGATCCTCGCTTACAAGGGCCTCACGCAGGGCGTGCAGGCACACCTCCTGCGCTTCACCTTGCGCCAACGGGGAGCTGACGGCCCCCGGCTCGCGTCCGGCATAGAGGTCGATGGCCTGCTGCGCCCGCTCCAGCGCCTCAAGGAAGGGAGCCATCAGCTGACTGGTGTCCCCACCCTGTTCGATGGCCTCATTGAGTTCTGCACTGATGCGCGCCACATCGGTGAGCGACAGGCTGCCCGCCACCCCCTTGAGCTTGTGTGTCAGGCTCGCGGCCGCATCAGTCTCGTGCTGGGCGATGTAGTCCGGCAGCACGGTACCGACCGTCATGTAGTCATCGCGGAATCGGCGCAGGTATTTGAGATAGACGGAGGCCTCGCCCCAGTTGCGAAGCCCGGTATCGATATCAATGCCGGCCACCGGCTCCACGGCAGGTGGCGCGTCGTTGATCGTGAGCGGCACCACGCTGTCGGGCAGGTAACGCAACAGGGTCGCGATGAGCTGCTCCACGTCGAGCGGCTTGGCGATGAAATCGTTCATGCCGCAGGCCAGCGCCGCTTCGCGTTGATCCTTGAACACCCCGGCGGTGAGTGCCAGCACGGGCGTCTCCTTGTGTCCCGGCAGCTGGCGCAGGCGACGGGTCGCCTCGTAGCCATCCATCACCGGCATCTGCACGTCCATGAGCACCAGATCGATACGCTGCGCCGGGTCGGCAAGACAGGCCAGGGCCCGCTCCCCGTCGATCGCGGTGATCACCTCGGCCCCCTCCCGCTGCAGCAGGCGGGTTGCCACCTCCAGGTTGATGTCGCTGTCATCGACCAGCAGTATGTGAATGCCAGGCAGGCGCAGACGGCGCTGGCCGCTCTCCAGCAGATCCACGTGCTCGCGTTTCTCATGGATGAGGCGCGCCACTGCGTTGTAGAGGCTGGAGCCGGTGACCGGCTTGTGCAGCACCAGATCCACCTGCTCCGAGCCGGGGCGGCGCATCAACTCTTCCTGGGAATAGGCCGTTGCCATGATGATGATGGGCGAGCGATCCTGCTGCTCGAAGGCTTGGCGAATGGCCACGCAGGTCTCGAGACCGTCCATGCCCGGCATGA
Organism: Aeromonas sp. QDB54; assembly: GCF_027707385.1. Lineage (NCBI taxonomy): Bacteria > Pseudomonadati > Pseudomonadota > Gammaproteobacteria > Aeromonadales > Aeromonadaceae > Aeromonas > Aeromonas sp. QDB54. The sequence goes on from NZ_JAPCIT010000009.1 coordinate 58,919, forward strand.
TCCAGTCGAGCAGGATCACGTCGAAACGCTCCCCCTGCCGCAGCAGATGGTGCAAGGCCTGCTCGCCCGACTCCACCACCCGTGACTGCCAGCCGAGGGAGCCCACCGTCATCGACAGGGTGTCGCGGGTCACCTGGTTGTCGTCGGCGATAAGCAGCGAGACGTGCTGCAACCGCTCGTGGAAAGCCTCTGGCCGCTCTACCTGCTCCAGCCGGACGCGGAACCAGAACTCGCTCCCCTTGCCCAGTTCGCTGGTGACACCGATGTCGCCCCCCATCAGGTTCACCAGACGGCGACTGATGGTTAGGCCGAGCCCGGTTCCCCCAAAACGGCGGCTGGTGGAGGTGTCGGCCTGGGAGAAGGCATTGAAGATGTTGGCCTGCTGCTCGGGCGGAATGCCGATCCCGGTATCGCGCACCCGAAACAGCAAGGTGGCCATGCCGTCTTGCTCGGCTTCCAGCTCGACCCTGACTTCCACCTCCCCGCGCTCGGTGAACTTGATGGCGTTGCCGGTCAAGTTGAGCAATACCTGCTCGAGGCGCAGGGCATCCCCAACCAGGTGGGCAGCCTGCTCGGGGGCGCTGCTCACCACCAGCTCGAGGTGCTTGTTGCCAACGCAGGTGGACATGATGGCCGCCACATGATCGAGCACCTCTTCCAGGCTGAATGGCACCTGCTCGAGCTCGAGCCGGCCCGATTCAATCTTGGAAAAATCGAGGATGTCATTGATGATCCCGAGCAGAGCCTGCCCGGCCTGATGGATCTTGCGTACCAGGGCGCGCTGGCCATCGTCGAGCCCCCCCTGTTCGAGCAGGTAGGCCAGCCCCATGATGGCGTTCATGGGGGTGCGGATCTCGTGGCTCATGTTGGCGATGAAATCCCCTTTGACCCGCGCCAGTCTGGCCGCCTCCTGCTGCGCCAGCTGCTCCCGATGCCGGCTGAGCACCAGCGAGGCCACTGCGGCGCCGAACAGCAACAGCAAGATGGCGCAAGTGGCCGAGATGATCCCCCAGATATGAGTGCGAATGGCCAGCAGCTCGCTGCGTGGCACCATGGAGGCAGCCTTCCAGGCCAGCTGATCGTGATTCAGTGCCGGGTACAGCGTGGTCCAGCTCCACAGACCGTCGGCAAGCTCAACCTGGCCGCTCGAAGCCCCCAGGAATGCCTGCCAGGCCTGGGGAGAATACTGCTTCAAGGTGAGGTCCGGACGCTCGAGCATGAAGCCCCACTCTTGTGCCGGATCCGGGCTGCGCAGCCAATAGCCATCCTGATTGAGCAGCATGGTATGATCGGCGGCCCTGCCACTGCTGTTGGCGAATACCTTGAGCATACGGCCGGCCTGCACGTTGATGAGCAGCAAACCCAGATCGCGATTTCCCAGGCGCAGGCGCTTGGCAATACGGATCATGGGATTGAAGGGACGATCGATCACCCCCTGCTCGACGTTGAGATCAAGCGGCGAGACGTAAATCCGCTCCCAGGGCAGCGCCATGGCATCGCGGAAATAGTAACGATCCTTTTTGTTTTGCAGCTGGTCATCGGGCACACGCTGCAGATGCTGGCCCTGACGATTGAAGCGCACCAACTCCATGCCATCGGGCGCCAGCCAGCGTACCTGGGCATAGTCAGGATTGCGGTTCATCAACACGGTAAACTGGGCGGCAATGTTGTCACGCTCGTTGCGACCCGCCGCCTCGAGCAGGATTGGTTCTTCAGACATGCTGCGCACATGGCGCAGCGGCACCGCCAGTTCGTCATCGAGACGACCGCTGGCAAGCGACAGGAAGGTGCTCTCATCGCTGCGTACACGGTAGAGCTCGCGCTCGATCAGTGCGTCACCCAGCAGATACCCACCCACCAAAACCAGTACCAGAATGGGTGTGAACAGCAGGAAATATCCCCGTATGATTCCCTTCATCACGGTCAACATTACCCCGTATTTGGACTTGTTCGAATACTTTATAGATGCCAGAGCATCACAGTTGGTGTGTTGCTGTCAATCATGCCTTCAAGTAAAGACTAACAGTACTATTTGAGTATTTTATTTTTATCGGGGAAAAATGCTGTAAAAACAAAGAGGCCACCCAATTGGGTGGCCTCTTTACTGGAACGTTTGCTGTCGATTAAACGCGAACGAAGTCCAGGTGAACCAGCTTGTAACGTACCGGGTGACGCTGGATAGCCTTCACTTTCACGTTAACTTCTTCGCCGTTGATAACCAGAGTCAGTACAGACTCGTAGAATTCCGGCTTTTCTTGGGCCAGGATGAATTTCTTGTGGTCAACGGTGATGGACTGGGCTTCTTTGCCTGCACCGTAAACGATGGCAGGAACTTGGTCAGCATGACGCAGGCGGCGGCTCGCACCTTTCCCCAGGTCAGAACGGACTTCAGCTTGGAATACGAAAGACATAATGTTTATCTCATATGGATGAATGTATGGTGTTGACTGCGACCGGTCAGCACCTCGCAAAACGAGGGCGCATACTATCACGGGCCCCGAACAGTGACAAGAGACCTTAACGCCCCTGCTCCAAGCGGGCAAAGCGCTGCTGCCGCTGAGCCGGGCTCAGGGCATCGAAGCGGGCCAGGGTCTGTGGCGCCGGACAATACAGGGTGTCTCCGGCCTTGACCCGAATGCCGTTGCCCATCAGCGCCCGATTGTCATCGACGATGGCCAGCAGATAGCTGTAGGTATCCCCCGCCGCCCCCGTCACGGTACCGCTCTGGGCCAGCATGGCGGCGATGCGCCAGAGCGTCTCCCCCGCCGCAACCTGATGACATACCCGTTTGCCGCCCGCCGCTGGCGCCGCCAGCGTGAGGGTACTGCCGGTCGGCTCGCTTGCCAGTGAAACCAGCGCGGGATCCTGCGCCTCACCTGCTTGTGCAAGCAGCGTCGCAGGCGCTTGCCAGTCCGCGGCTCGCAGATTCAGAACGGCCAGCAGGGGCTCGGCATCCTCTGTACTATTGCTACGGGGCTGACCTGGTCGCTGTGGCGCGGCAAACTCGGCCATGAAGGGCACACCAAGGGTGGCCACCTCTTGCTGCTGATGCTGCTGGTAAGGGGGAGCCGCAACGGGTGCCAGCCCGTAGGCCGCCTCGTCAATGCGCCTTAACCTGGCCAGATAGGCCTTGGAAAGCTCCGCCTCCCCTTCGAACAGATCGAACGGTGGCACCAGCCTGGCCGGAAACAGCACCTGCCAGCGCCCCTTCTTCTTCTTGAGTTCCAGGGTGGGAAATTGATTGCCCCGCCAGGCCACGAACATGGCGGGCGGGGTGCGTTGCAGCGGGTAGTATTCCGGATTCAGTTGCACCCAGGTTTGCTCGGCAATGGGTTGATAGCCACTGATGTTGACCATCGCCATCCCTAACCAGATTCCAAGCATCCTTGCTCCTCCGTCAGCGTCCAACCGGCCGGCAATACGGCACCGGCCTCTCTCCTTTACAGCAGATTAGCACTGAGCGATAGCGTTCAGCACCCGTTTATCCGACACCGGATAGGGGGTTCCCAGATTCTGGGCAAAAAACGACACCCGCAGCTCCTCGATCATCCAGCGGATATTGGCCACCTCGGTGGGAATAAGCTGGGATTTGGGGATCTTGGCGAGCAGCGCCTTGTACTCCGACTCCACGCTGTGTACCTTGAGCATGTAGACCCGATCCCGGTTGGGATCGATGGCAAGCTTCTCCAGGCGCCGCTCGATGGCCCGCATGTAGCGCAGCAAGTCAGGCAGCCGCTGCCAGCCGGTCTCGGTGACAAAGCCCTTGTGGATGAGGTTGCCCAGCTGCTGCTGGATGTCGGACATGGCAAAAGCGGTGTCGAGCTGCATCTTGCCCTTGAGCCGTTTCTTGATCTCATGGGAGAGGGTCAGCACGGCTTCCACCTGCTTGGCCACTTCCACCACCGCATCGTTGAGCTCGGCGCGGACATACTCCTTGAGCGCCTCGAAACCGGCCTCGTCCCACGCCATGCCGCCGTGCTGCTCGATGAGCTTGTCGCAACCACAGGCGATACAGTCGTCGATAAGCTCGGCCACCTTGCCAAACGGGTTGAAATAGAGCCCCAGCTTGGCCTTGTTGGGCAGCTTCTCCTGCAGATACTTGATGGGCGATGGCACGTTGAGCAGCACCAGCCGGCGCTGACCGGCCCACATCAGCTGCTGCTGCACCACCGGGCTCTCCACCAGCTGGATGGCGACCGAATCCTTCTCATCTACCAACGCCGGATAGGCCTTCACCTCGAACCCGCCCCGCTTCTGACTGTACTCTTGCGGCAGCTCGCCAAAGCTCCACAGGGTGAGGCCAGACTGCTCGATATCATCGTCCGCCACTTGTGACAGAGTCTCCTGCACCTTGCCGCGCAGCGACTCTTTCAAGGCCTCCAGATCTTTGCCTTCCGCCACCTTCTTGTGTTTGTCGTCCACCACCCGGAAGGTGAGTTTCAGGTGTTCGGGCACCGCAGCCCAGTCCCAGGATTCGCGGGGCACGGTCACACCGGTCATGCGGCGCAGCTGGCGCTCCATCTCGTCCAGCAGCGGCCCCTGCTCGGGGTTGATGCTGGCGAGCAGTGCATCGGCATAGTTGGGCGCCGGCACAAAGTTCTTGCGCATCGGCTTTGGCATCGACTTGATGAGAGCCACCAACAACTCATGGCGCAGCCCCGGGATCAGCCACTCGAACCCCTTCACCTCCACCTGGTTCAGGAGCGGCAGCGGAATATGCAGGGTCACACCATCTGCCGCCTCCCCCGGCTCGAACTGATAGGTCAACTTGAGCTTGAGGCGCCCCTGCTGCCAGAAATTGGGGTAGTCGAGATCGCTGATATGGGCGGCATCCCCCTTCATCAACATCTCTTTCTCGAAGTTGAGCAGCTCGGCGTCCTGCTTTTGCGCCTCTTTCCACCACTTGTCGAAGTGGCGGCTTGATATCACCTCCTCCGGCAAGCGGGCATCGTAGAAGCGGAACAAGTCCTCATCGTCCACCAGGATGTCGCGCCGACGGGACTTGTGCTCCAGCGCCTCCACCTCGGCCAGCAGCTTGCGGTTATCGCTGAAGAAGCGATGGCGGGTCTCGAAATCCCCCTCCACCAGGGCACGGCGGATAAACAGCTCACGGCACAGCGCCGGATCGATGCGACTGAAGTTGATGGTGCGCTCATTGACCAGGGCCAGGCCATAAAGCGTCACCTTCTCCTTGGCCATCACGGCGCCATTTTTCTTCGACCAGTGGGGGTCGCTATGGTGCAGCTTGATGAGGTGACCTGCCAGCGGCTCCACCCACTCGGGTTCAATCTTGGCGTTGATGCGAGCGTAGAGGCGCGAGGTCTCCACCAGCTCGGCGGCCATCACCCACTTGGGTGGCTTCTTGAACAGACCCGAGGCCGGGAACAGGTGGAAGCGGCCATTGCGGGCCCCGAGGAATTCGGGCTTTTCCAGATCCTTGTTGCCGATATGGCTCAAGAGGCCGGTCAGCAGCGCGCAGTGCACCGTCTTGAAATCCGCCGGTTCATGGTTGGCTTTAAAACCCAGCTCTTTGACCGTCTGGCGCAGCTGGAAGTGAATGTCCTGCCACTCGCGCACCCGTAGGTAGGAGAGAAACTCCTTCTGACACATGCGGCGGAACGGGTTGCTGCCCAGGGCATCCTGCTGCTCTTTCAGGTAATTCCACAGATTGACGAAGGCGAGGAAGTCAGAATCCTTGTCTTCGAAGCGTCTGTGCTGCTCGTCGGCGGCCTGCTTCTTCTCCATGGGCCGCTCGCGAGGATCCTGAATGCTGAGAGCGGCCGTGATCACCATCACCTCGCTCAGGCAACCGGTCTGCGCCGCGCTGATCACCATCTTCGCCAGACGCGGATCAAGGGGGATGCGCGAGAGCTGGCGACCGGTCTCGGTCAGCTGCAGTTTCGCTTCGCGATCACCGGTGGCGGGCAGCTCGCGCACCGCCTCCAGCTCTTTGAGCAGGGTCAGGCCGTCCTTGATATGGCGCGACTCAGGCGGCTCAACGAAGGGGAAGGCCTCCATGTTGCCAAGGCCGAGCGCCAGCATCTGCAGGATGACGGAGGCCAGGTTGATGCGCAGGATCTCGGGATCGGTGAAGGCCGGACGGCCGTTGAAATCCTCCTCGGAGTAGAGACGGATACAGATACCGTCCGCCACCCGACCGCAACGCCCCTTACGCTGATTGGCGCTGGCCTGGGAAACCGGTTCGATGGGCAGGCGCTGCACCTTGGTGCGCCAGGAGTAGCGGCTGATGCGAGCGGTACCCGGATCGATCACATACCGGATACCGGGCACAGTGAGGGAGGTTTCCGCCACGTTGGTGGCGAGCACGATGCGCCGCCCTGCGTGTTGCTGGAACACCTTGTTCTGCTCGGCGTTGGAGAGGCGGGCGTAGAGCGGCAGCACCTCGGTGTCGCGCAGGTTGAGCTTGCGCAAGGCATCGGCGGTATCGCGGATCTCCCGCTCGCCGTTCATGAAGATGAGGATGTCCCCCAGCCCCTCGCGGGCCAGCTCTTCCACTGCATCGAAGATCCCCTGCAGCTCGTCGCGCTCCTCCAGCCCCTCGCTCTTGTCACTGGTGAGCGGACGATAACGGACCTCCACCGGGTAGGTGCGACCTGACACTTCGATCACCGGCGCCTTGTTGAAATGGCGGGAGAAGCGCTGCGGGTCTATGGTGGCCGAGGTGATGATCACCTTGAGATCGGGGCGCCTTGGCAACAACTGCTTGAGATAGCCCAGAATGAAGTCGATGTTGAGGCTGCGCTCGTGGGCCTCATCGATGATGATGGTGTCGTACTGGGTGAGCATCCGATCGTTCTGGATCTCCGCCAGCAGGATGCCGTCGGTCATCAGCTTGATGTGAGTCTGCTCACTCACCTGATCGGTAAAGCGCACCTTGTAGCCCACGTAGTGGCCGAGTTCGGACTCCATCTCCTCGGCAATACGGGCCGCCACGGTACGGGCCGCCAGACGTCTTGGCTGGGTGTGGCCGATGAAACCCTTCACTCCGCGCCCGAGCGCCAGACAAATCTTGGGGATCTGGGTGGTCTTACCCGAGCCGGTTTCACCGGCGATGATCACCACTTGATGCTCTTCAATGGCTTTGGCGATCTCCGCCTGCTTCTGGCTGACCGGCAGGTTGTCCGGATAGGTGACCTTGGGTACGCCCGCCAAACGGGATTGGTAGCGCGCCTGTGCCGCATCCAGATCGGCGGCGATGGTCTCGAGTACGGCGGCCTGTTTGCCCTCGGGCAGCTTCTTGGCCCCGTGCAGACGGCTGGAGAGACGGCGGGCGTCGAGATTCATGCAGGCAGGGAGACGGCGGCGCAGCGCCTCGATAGAGAGAGACAAGGTACGAATTCCTTAAAAGAGTGCCCGGCAAGGGGGCCATATCGATAGCTGGGAGAGATCCTAAAGAGCGAGGCCGGAGGGTGCAAGCCTTAAAGCGGCCGCAAGGGCGATGAAAGAGGCGTTATCCGGGTAGCAAGCCCTTCATGACGGACTCACCATAAGAAAGAGCAGGCCAGATGCCTGCTCTTGGGATGACAACAGTGCCCCCATCAGCCGGGCTCAGGCCCGCGCCTTGCGCACGAAGCAGGCTCCCAGCTGGGCATGGATGGCCTGCATCACGTCGTGGCGGCTGATGACCCCAAGCAGATGCCCCTCCTCCACCACCGGGTAGATCTTGGGTTTTTGCCCCATCATCATCTCGGCCAGCTCCAGGATGCTGGTATCGGGGCCGACGGCCAGCACCTCCTTGCGCATCACGTCCCGTACCTGGGCCACCTGTTCGCAGTGATAGGCCTCTTTCAACATGACGGCGATGCAGTCCTGCTCGGAGACCCAGCCAATCAGATGACCCCGCCCATCCACCACGGGACCGCCAAGCTGACGGCTGTTGAGAAATTTTTCCACCGCCGCCTGCACCATCATCTCCGCGCTGAAGGTGATGGGCCGAGTCTGCATGTAATCCTTTGCCTTGAGTGATTCCATCCTGCATTCCCCCAACCGGCCTCCCGGCCGGGAGGCGCGAGCCGGGCACTATGTCCGGCTCACTCCAAGCATAGCTTGCATGGATCAGGAGATGGATTGCAGCAACAGCAAGAGCTCGTTCTGGCTGTGGCAGTCGGTCTTTTTGAAGACCCCTTTCAGGGTCGAGCGCACGGTTTCCACCTTGACGCCGCGCAGCTCGGCGATGTCGTTGCTGCTGTAGCCCTTGCTCATCAGCACCAGCAACTCTTTCTCGCCGATGGTGAGCGGATAGAGACTGGCCAGCGCTTCGATGTCGGGATTGAAGGAGTGTTCGGGATCCCGCAGCACCACTTCCACATACCGCTCGAAGCGGTTAAGACCGCTCATCAGGGTGCACTGGATCAGCAACGGCCGCAGATTGGGCTGACGGGGAATGGACATATAAGCGCTGGCACCGGGTAGTAGATAGGCAAAGCCATTCAATATCTCTTTGAACTGGCGTTGCTGCTCCTTATTTTGCAGCGAGAAAATACCATTGCCTGCCCGCAACTCCACGTTCTCGTCGGCAATACGATTGAAGGCCACGTTGGAATAATGAATATGCCCTTTGTCATCCACGATGGCGCTGGGTTTATTGTGGTTTTTTACCAGCTGTTGCAGCTGATAGTTCTGGGTTTCCAGGGCCAGCAGGTTCCAATAATGTTGGCTCCAGGCCGCGAGGCCAGAATAAACTTCGCCAAGGGAAGAAATTTCCTGGGCGCTGAAATCATCCTGGGTGGCCGCCCGGTAGGTACACAGGCTGCTAAGCCCCCGCCCCTTCACCCGGCAGACACCGCCGGCCGCGAACTGGGCACCGAAGCTGGCCAGCAGACCCGCCGAGTTGGACAGCGTGTTGGCGCTGACGATCCCCTGGCAGCCCTTGTCCAGATAGTGATTGAACCACACATCCTGGCGATGGTGCTGGACGTAGAACTGCTGCTGGGCCTCAGTCAAGCCGCTCGCGAAGAGCTTGATGCCATCACTCTTGTCATCATCGCGCAACAAGAACAGCGACGAGCTGCCCGACACGTCGGAGCGGAACTGATCCACTACCAACTTAATGTCAGAATCATTAATACCGCACTCATATAACTGGCTTATATAGGGCGATACCCTTTCTTTTACTAATGCCTTCACACCCGAACTCCTAATTCTTATTTTTATTGAAGTGGCATCTTACTCTGCAATGAGAAACGCGAAAAGTAGTCAAATGAACAAAGGTTTTATAACTGATCCATAAATAGTAATGATGAAACGACATAAGCGTCTTCGAAAGCGAAAATCTTAAATCCAAGTTAATGTTTTATATGATTTTTGTCGCTGATGTTGGATTTGTCTGCAACAAGGCAACAGGCCAGTACCACGGTCAATTGTGCGCAAAAGCACTCCTCTTGCATCATTTGTTGCGACAAGTTGCACTGCAGCGACAAAATCATCCCGCCAGCCGGGCCGTTGCCCCAGTTATTCTGGGCCTGCCGCTGGTGCTATGCACTCCTCGATTCGAGCGTATTGGCTGGCAACTTGTCCGGATAGCTGAGGGCAACAACCAGGGTTCTCTCGGCAACTCGAAGCGCTTTATCTCGACCTTTGTCCCCAGCATCCTCCTCATCGTCTTGGTCAACGTGGATCAGCTGGTGGTGATCTGGCTGCAGAATGAGCACACCCAAAAGACGCTATCACCTCACTTGCTGTTGACGTCTCCAGTCAAGCGAAGATCTCAACGCAATGCCATCTGCTCTGCCTGCCTTCACCATTGCCTCGATACCAGGTTCATCTTCCATCAGGAGTCGCGCATATCGAGCTCCAGAAAACCGATATGAAAAATAAAAACATGGAAGCGGTCAGCGGTATCAATATATGGCCGATATGTTTATCCATGGCTCGTCAAGCACATTGCTGACTACAGATAAAAAGAATAAGTGAAGCAATTAATGCATTTATGTTGCAAGTAGCAAAGCAAGACAAAATGTCTCACCACAATAAAGGTGAACCTCTTAAGTAATATTTGGTAACAACTTGTTCATTAGCATTCTTCAGAATATGTGATACTAGATTTAACATCGATATTTTAGTGTGATGAACCTTTATCAATATGGATATTACCATGACCCATTTTCAGACCACGGATGTCAGTCTGTTCGTTATCAAAGCGCAGCCTTGTCTGCCGAGAGGACCTCATGCAGCCCACTAGCACAGCCCCGAATACACATCTGTACGGATTATTGCTGATGGTGCTGGCCATCACCCTGATGGGCCAGTTTGGACACCAGTTGTGGACCCCCGACGAGCCTCGCGAGGCAGCCATCGCCTGGGAGATGTTCACCAGCCGTGAACTGGCCATCCCGACGCTGGGCGGCAGCAGTTTCATCGAAAAACCGCCCCTCTATTACATCCTCACCATTCCCTTTCTTGCCCTGCTCCGCGACAACCTCGGCATCACGGTGGCGCTGCGTCTGGTGGGGGCGCTGTGGGCCATGGCAACCCTGCTGTTCACCGGCCTGCTGGCCAGGCGGGTACTTGGCTCCCGCACTGCTGCGATCTGGTCGGTGATCGCCCTGGGCACCATGGAGGGCTTCATCATGAACAGCCACTGGATCCGGGTCGATACCAGCCTCGCCTTTCTCGTCGCTTTCACCATGTGGGCATTTGCCGAATGGTATCTGGCGGATCGCCAGCACATGCTCTGGTGTGCAGGGCTTGGGCTCTCCCTCTGCTTCCTAGTCAAGGGCCCTATCGGTCCCATCACCCTCTTCTTCGGCTGGCTGGCGCTGTTTCTGCCGGCACTCAAACGCCATCTTGCACGCCAGGAGGGAGGCCGCTTCGTGATACAGCACCTCGGCATGACCCTTCTGTTTATCACCCCTATCGCCGGCTGGCTGCTGGCCCTGTGGCAGCATCCTGAGGGGGAGTCGCTCTGGCAGCAGTGGTTCTGGCAAAATCAGGTGGGCAGGTTGACGGGCAGCTCGACCGAACTCGGTCACATCAAGCCCGGTGAATACCTCTTTTACCTTGGCGGGCTGGCCGAATACACCCTGCCCTGGCTGCCCCTGGTGCTGCTCTGGTGCTGGCAAACCCTGAGGCAAAAGCAGTGGAGTGCCTCCCGCCTGTTTCTGCTGAGCTGGGCGCTGTGCACCCTGCTGCTGCTCAGCATCGCCTCCACCAAGCGGACTCTTTACCTCTTTCCACTGATGCCGGTCTTTGCCCTGATGATCGGGCAACTGGGCGTCTGCTGGCCTCGCTGGCTCAATGGTTATGGCTGTGGCTGGACCTTGTTCATGTTCCTGTTTGCACTGGCGCTGCTGATGGCTCCCTTTTATCTGCCGCTGTTGCCGCTGGAAATACCCGATAACGTGCTCAGGGTCATCAGTACGCTGGGTTGGCGGCATGTATTTGCGGCCATATTGCTTATCTTTGCGGTAGAACAGTTGTGGCGCTGGCGTGAAATACACGGTGCGACCTTGCTGGCCAGCGCTGCCGGTATTATGTTTCTGCTGACGTTTATTCTGGCCTACCCCGCCATTGATGCTGCCAAAAATATGAAAGATGACACCCAATACTTCTTGGTTAAAATACCGATAGAACAACGCGCCAATATTGCCGGCTGGCAATTTGGTGAAACCGAACGCGGATTATTTTCGGTATATGGCAACTGGAAAATAACCAATGTCGACAAGGCCCGCCTCAATGCTATTTTGACCTGCAAGGACCCCGTCTATACTAGCCTGCTCATCAACCAGGATGACCCGCATTTCCAGCTGACCCAGTTGCTGGCAGAGCAGCCTTACCGGCTGCTGGCGACAGGCCACCCCAGGGTGGACAAGGATGCCCGAGCCATCTATTGGGTGAAGGGACGCTGCCTGCCTTGATGATCCCCCCTGCATGGCTGGGTTAGCACTGCACAGTTGCGCGCCAGCAGGCGACCAAACAAGACCGGCTATCGCCTTGCAAACCGGATAAAAAAACACGGCGAATACATCTCTGTATCCGCTGTGTCATCTGGTCACACCGTCATCCGCAAGTAACGCGGTACGGCGCACTTGCCAGGCCGAGCTTAGAACGGCATCTTGAAGCCGGGGGGCAGTTGCATGCCGCCGGTCAGTTCGCCCATCTTGCTCTTGTTCTGCTCTTCCACGCGACGCACGGCATCGTTGACGGCAGCGGCCACCAGATCTTCCAGCATCTCTTTGTCATCTTCCATCAGGCTCGGGTCGATCTCGATGCGGCGCACGCTGTGGCTGCCGGCCATGGTGACCTTGACCATGCCAGCGCCGGCTTCACCGACCACTTCCATCTGGGCAAGCTGCTCTTGCATCTTCTGCATGCGCTCTTGCATCTGTTGGGCCTGTTTCATCAGGTTCCCCATTCCACCTTTACCAAACATATGTCGTCTCTCGTCTTGAAATCCGGCATCCAGCGCCGGGCCGTGGGTTTACCCGTCCTAAGTGGGGACGGCCAAACCATTTTTCAACCGGGCACCTGGCCCGGCATGGTGTTTGTCAGCGACTCAGCGGCTCTATGCTGTCGTGGTGAAGCACGGCGCCGAATCGCTGCTGCAAAAATTGCACGTTGGGATCCTGCTCCAGATCCCGGGTGACCTGCTCACGCACCCCGAGATAGAGGCGATGTTCTATCTCCAGCGGCGTTTCCTGCTCAGGCACGTTGCCCAGCGTGACCTCCACCTGCACCGGTTGCCCCAGCTCGGGGCCGATGATCTCGGCCAGATCGGCGCGCGCCCTGTCGCTGATCAGATGGCGCTGCTCCGGTTTGAGGGTCAACAGAACCTTGTCCCCCTGCTGACTCATGACCGAGTTGATGGCCAGCTGACGCAGCCGGCCACCGACACCGGTGCGGGCAATCAGCTCGGCCCAGGGATCGCCACAGCTGCTTAGCAGGGAAGACGGGATCAATCTGGCCGCCACTTCTCCCGCTTGCGGCTGGCTGTCACCCTCCAGCTCGTCCCAGTCGATGGTCTCCATCACCGAGACGGCAGGCGCCGGCTCGCTGGCAACGACCTCGCGAGGGGCCATCACAGGAGCCGCAACAGGCGCAGCGCTAACCTGCCGAGGTACACTACCGTCCAGATCCCAGGGTGGCAGATCGTCTGACTGAGGACGAGCAACGGCCGCGGGGACAGGCGCCGGCGACAAAACCTCGGCAGCCCGCTCCGGCAGAGGGGCGCTGGCGAACGCATCGCTGAAACCTTGGCTCAAATACTCTTCGTAGTCGCTGCCGCTCTCTTCATAGGCATCGAGCGGCGGCAAGTCGTCATACCCCGTCTGCGGGGCTGGCCGGGCAGACGCCTGCCCTTGCCCATCAACCCGCGCCGGTTGCGGCTCGAAAGCCGGGGCTGGCGTGGCGACGGCTGGTTGTATCGCAGTTACCGGTCTGGCGGCTGCCACCGGTTTGGCAGGAGCTGTGCGCGCAGCGCTGGTCGCCGCCGACGGTTCGCTACGCAAGCGACTGCGCAGCAGATTGCGCTTGCCGAGCAGGCTTTGCATGCTGGAGACCGTCGAGGGAACGGCCTCTGCGTCGGCCACCACCTCGGCCTGCGGGATTGATTCGGGCTCGGGCTCGGCCATGACAGGCACTGAGGAAGGAGCCACAGACGGCTCTGCCGGCAGGTTGCCGGACGCGGCCGGCAACGTCGCCGCCTCGTAGCCCATCTGCTCGGCCTCGCGCAGCAACTCATCCTGCTCGGCAAACAGCGGATCCAGCTCGGCGCCGTTATCCTGTCTCTCCAAAGCTGGCTCGACAGCTGTAGGCTCGGCCATCACCACAGGGGCCATGGTCGCGGCAGGCGCGGTGGCGGCAACCGCAGACGAAGCCAGTGGCGCTGCGCTGGCAGCCGGGGCCGGCTCAGCCCCCTGGGGCTTTCCCGGCGCCGCTGCGCCACTTCTCGCCTCTGTCGCAAACCCTCCCATGGCGGGGGGCAGCGCCGTCAGGCTGGCAGGGTGCAGTACTTCGCGCCGGGGCGAGAAGGCCAGCATCCGCAGGCAGGTCATCTCCAGTGCGGTGCGGCCATCGGGGGCCCAGGGCAGATCCTTGCGACCGCCCAGCACGATTTGATAGCAGAGCTGCACCTCTTCCGGGCTCATGGCCTGGGCCAGCTGCAGCAGGGCATCGGCATCTGCCCCCTGCTCCTGCACGGTGGCCGGCAGCAGCTGCGCCATGGCGATGCGATGGAGCAAGCCTTCCAGCTCGGCGTGCAGCTGATCAAAGTCGGGACCCAGGGTGGCGATTTCGGTGATCTTGGCCATGGTGGCCGGCGCATCCTGGCGCAGCACCGCCTCCAGCAGCTGGTGCAGATGGCGATGATCGAGCGTGCCCAGCATGGCCAGCACGCTGTCGAGGCGCACGCTGCCATTACCGTGGGCCAGCGCCTGATCGGTCAGGCTCAGGGCATCGCGCATACTGCCGTCAGCCGCCTTGGCCAGCGCCAACAAGGCGCGTGGTTCAAAGGGTTGGCCCTCCTGATCCAGCACCCATTCGAGCTGCTTGGCGATCTGGGTCTGATCCAGACTCTTCAGATGAAACTGCAGACAGCGCGAGAGGATGGTGATCGGCAGCTTCTGCGGATCCGTGGTGGCCAGCAGGAACTTCACATAGGGAGGCGGCTCTTCCAGGGTTTTCAGCAGCGCGTTGAAGCTGTGGCGCGACAACATGTGCACTTCATCGATGAGATAGACCTTGAAGCGGCCACGGGCCGGCCGGTACTGCACGTTGTCGAGCAGCTCGCGGGTATCTTCCACCTTGGTGCGCGACGCCGCATCGATCTCCAGCAGATCGACGAAGTTGCCCTGATCGATCTCGCGGCAGGTGTCACACACCCCGCACGGGTGGCTGCTGATCCCCTGCTCGCAGTTGAGGCTCTTGGCCAGGATGCGGGCGATGGTGGTCTTGCCGACCCCGCGGGTGCCGCTCAGCAGATAGGCGTGATGCAGCCGTCCCTGATCCAGGGCGTTGGTCAAGGCGGTCAGCACATGATGCTGGCCTACCACTTGTTCAAACGTATGGGGGCGCCATTTACGCGCCAGAACCTGATAGCTCATAGATCTCGATGCAGGGATGACAAGGCATTGAGGCTGGATGCTAACACAAATGCGGGGCGGGCTGTATCGGCTATCGGCCAGGGCGGGAGGGATCGCTTGAATTTCAAACCGATGCCCGTACGGGCACCGGTCTGGACGCAGGCAAGGCTGACGAGACCTGCCTGCTTGGTGAAACTGGGGGCTTATTCGCCCGGCAGCTCGACCAGAGAAACCACCTTGACGCCGGCGGCGGTCAGGCGGGCATCACCACCGAGGGACGGCAGGGAGATAATGAAAGCGGCATCAACCACTTCACCGCCGGCGCGGCGAATGAGCTTGACGGTGGCATCGACGGTGCCGCCGGTGGCCAGCAGATCGTCCACGACCAGCACCTTGTCACCGGGTACTATGGCGTCGGTGTGCAGTTGCAGGGTATCGGTGCCGTATTCGAGGGCATAGGATTCTTCGATGACGGCGCGGGGCAGCTTGCCCGGCTTGCGAACCGGCACGAAGCCCAGACCCATGGCGTAGGCAACCGGCGCGCCGAAGATGAAGCCGCGCGCTTCGGTACCGACAATCTTGGTGATCCCTTGATCACGATAGTGATTGGCCAGCAGATCGATGGTGGCCTTGAAGGCATCGGCATTCTCGATCAGGCTGGTGATGTCGCGAAACAGGATGCCCGGCTTCGGATAGTCGGGAATGGTCTTGATGCTCGCTTCGATAAATTTCAGGGTTTCCGGATTCATGGTTTGACCGTTTGTTTTTCGACGCAGATGGTCGTTTCTCTCAGCTTCCCGCCAGCGGGAAATAAAAAGGCCCGTCACGCAAAAATGACAGGCCGACTCCATAGCATTATTGCCGCAATAGCTTAGGGACTTCACTTCTCCATTGCAACTGGCTCCAGCACCGGCAGACGCATTAACCAGGTGAGCAGGATCACCATTATGGCAATGAGCAGCAGCCTGACCCACAGCAGGGGGACCACCGCCAGCGACACCGAGAAGGAGAGCAGAATGAAGAGGATGGCGCGCCGCCGCGCATGGCGGCGAATGCCGCGATACTGCTGCCAGTCGGCAATGGGCGGCCCGAACCAGGGATGGGCCAGCAGCCAGCGGTGAAAACGGGGCGACGAGCGGGCAAACAGGGCCGCCGCCAGCAGCATGAAGGGCGTGGTCGGCAACAGGGGCAGCACGATGCCGATGATGCCGGTCACGAATGCCAGCCAGCCCAACCCCATCAAACACAAACGTTTCATCGTAGCCCCTCTTACCATGCCCTTGCGTCATCCTAACAGGATCCGCCCCCATGTTGACAACGATTCCCATTATCATGGCAACTGATGCCCTGGATTGCGGGGCTTGCGCACCAGTCATGGCCTGAACCTGCCCATTCCCGTGGCATGACGGCTGACAACCTGCCCCGTTACCACTACAATCTGCGCTCTTTTTTCTCTGTTTGCCCTTCGGAACCGGTTATGCGCGTTATTTTGGCCCCCATGCAGGGGGTACTGGATCACTTGATGCGGGAGGTGCTCACCTCCGTCAACGATTACGACCTCTGCGTCAGCGAATTCATCCGGGTGGTCGATCAGCTGCTGCCGGCCAAGGTGTTCCATCGCCTCTGCCCCGAGCTCAAACAGGACGGCAAGACCCGGGCCGGCACCCCGGTGCGGGTACAGCTGCTGGGCCAGCACCCCGAATGGCTGGCCGAAAACGCGCTGCGAGCCATCGAACTCGGCTCCCCTGGCGTCGATCTCAACTTCGGCTGCCCTGCCCCCACGGTCAACAAGAGCAAGGGGGGCGCCGTGCTGCTCAAAGAGCCCGACACCATCTATCGCATCGTCAAGGCGGTACGCGAGGCGGTGCCTGCCCATCTGCCGGTGAGCGCCAAGATCCGCCTCGGCTACGATGACAAGGAGCTCTATCTGGAGAACGCTCATGCCGTTCATCAAGGGGGCGCCAACGAGCTGGCCGTGCACGCCCGCACCAAGCGCGAAGGCTACAAGGCGCCGGCCCACTGGGAGTATGTGGACGCCATTCGCCGTGCCCTGCCCATTCCCGTCACCGCCAACGGCGAGATCTGGGATCATGCGGATGCCCTCGCCTGCGCCCAAGTCTCCGGCTGCGACACCCTGATGGTGGGTCGCGGCGCCATCTCCCTGCCCAATCTGGCCAACGTGATGAAAACCGGCTGTGCCCATATGAGCTGGGCCGAGGTGCTGCAGCTGATGGTGAGCTACACCGAGCAGGACTTGGCAAGCGAGAAGGCGGACTACTACCCGAGCCGGATCAAGCAGTGGTTCAGCTATCTCAAGCGGGAGTATCCCGAGGCGGATCGGCTGTTTGAGGAAATACGGGTACTCAAGGAGACCCACCCCATCCGGGATGCCTTGCTGCAGGCGTCGAAAACTGTGATCTAACCGTCCTTTACTTGACGCATATCATCTTGATAATCCTGTCGCTTCCCTATACTGCCCCAGATTCGTAATTCGACTGTTGGGGGCTAGTGTGTGTGAAATGACGCAAGCTCAGTTGGCCGTGTGGCGTGATCGCCTGCTGACTGACTGGGCGCAAGTAAGAGAAGAGCTGATCGGTCAGCTCAAAGCCTGTCGGCGTGACGAGTGGGCAGAGAAGGTGGATCACTGCGAGCGGGATCAACTGGTTGATCTGACCAGCCGCCTCGACTTGCCCAAGGTGGAGCAGAGCGTGGCTCGCCTCAAGCGTATCGATGCCGCCCTCTGTCAGATGGATCTGGGCCTCTATGGCCTCTGTTCCGACTGCGAGGAGCCGCTGGCCATCGAACAGCTGGAACAAGACCCGACCCTGCAACGCTGCCCGCGCTGCGAGGCCCGCTATCGCAAGGGATTCCACGCCCACGAACTCTGAGGGATGCACGCCCGTGCATCCTCTTCTGCGGGCTGGTCAGCCCGACATTTCTATTCAATAATCAACAACAACCACGCTGAACAGGGACATCTCCGTGTACAGAGTCTTGTTGTTATGGTGTTTGTGCTGCTCCGCCTGGGCGCAAGAGTCGCTGCTGGTAGGCTGGTCAAGCTGGCACCCGTTCAGCTTTCGCGACGAACAGCAGCAACTGCAGGGGCTGGATATCGACCTGCTGGAAGCCATCTTCAACCGGGCTGGGTTTCACGCCAACTACAGCGAGATGCCCTGGGCCCGTGTGCTGCGCGAGCTGGAGTTCGGCACCATCCAACTGACCATGTCCGCCAACCAGACTGCCGAGCGCAACCTGTATGCCCGCTTTACCCTGCCCTATCGCAATGAAGAGACTGTGCTGCTCATCCGCCGTCAGGACAAGGGGCGCTGGCAGGAGATAACCCAGCTCTCCGACTTGCTCTCCCGGCCGGACTTCACCATCGGCCTGCTGCGTGATTTTGATTACGGCACCGATTTTCGCACCTTCATGCTGTCACCCCAGATGCAGCAGCGACTGCTGGTCAGGCTGAAAATGGAACCGCTGATCAAGCTGCTGCTGGCCGGCCGGATCCAGGGGGTTGTCATGGACCCCATGGGGTTGCAGCAGCTCAATCTGGCCGGGATCCCCCTCGATCAACTGACCACCCTGCTCGACATCCAGCAGACCCCTGTCCACCTGATGTTGAGTCGACGCACCACCACGCCGCAGCAGCTGCAACGGCTTGATGAGGCGATCCGGGCCCTGCTGCAGAGTCCGGAGTACGGGCAGATCCTGGCTCGCTACCGCTATCCGCTGCAGTAACGCCGACAAAAAAAGGGCCCCAAGGGCCCCTTTTTTATCTTGTGATCACTGTGCCAGCAAATGGCCAACCAGTTCATGGCGCCAGCCCTGCAGCAGCATCGGCTTGTCGGCCCGGGCGCGCTCTTCCTCGTTCATGCGCCAGCTCCAGGTGAAGTACTGGTGAATGATCTTCTTGCTGGCAACCAGCTCGGGCGGAATGTTGCTGGCCTTGGCCTTCTCTTCCACCATCCCCTTGATCCGCTTGAGCTCGGCCTTGTACTGGGGGTAGTCCACCAGCCGGCGAATGGGCTCGGGCCAGCTGTCGGGATCGCTCTGCTGGGCCGCGGCCACGATATCCAGCATCCGCTTGCCGTGGATCTTGATCTCGATGGGGGCCAGCCCCAGCTCGTTCAGATCGCGCAGCGAGGTCGGTCTGCGCTCCGCCACCTTGAACAGGTGCAGCTCTTTGACCACGAAGTTGAGGGCCAGATCACGGCGCACTGCCTCCTGCTGACGCCAGGCGGCCAGCTCACGCAGAATCGCCAGCTCACGACGCCCCAGTTGCCAGGCATTGACGATGTCGAGATAGGCCTGGCGGGGATCGCTGGTCTGGGTCTTGCGGGCGGAGTGGTTATGGCACTCCTGCTCGAACCAGGCGAACTTGCCGCTCTCATGCAGCTTGGCCATCACCTTCTCGTAGAGCGGCAGCAGATAAAACACGTCGGCCGCCGCGTACTCGAGCTGACGGGGAGTCAGCGGGCGCGCCAACCAGTCGGTGCGGGCCTGATCCTTTTCCAGCTCCACCGCGAGAAACTCGTTGACCAGGGCGCCAAAGCCGACCGATACCCCGTAACCCAGGAAGGCGGCTGCCAGCTGGGTGTCGTGCATCTGGTTGGGCAGATGGCCCGCCTGATGCTGGATAAGCTCCAGATCTTCACCGGAGGCGTGCAAGATGGCGATCTGCCCTGCCCGGCCAAGCCGTTGCCAGAGGGAGGAGAGATCCAGCGTCAGCGGATCCAGCAGTGCCAGATGCTCACCGTCATAGATCTGGAACAGGCCCAGCTGGGGATAGTAGGTGCGGGTGCGAACGAATTCAGTATCGATGGCCAGGGGAACATCGGCCAGGGAGGCGAGATACTGATCCAGTTCGGCTTGCTGTGAAATGAGTTGATAGTGCATCTGTGCCTGCGCGTTGATCAGGGCCAAAAGAAAAAACCGTGGGCTGACCCACGGTTTTGCATAACGACGGCAGGCTGCTTGGCAGCGCCACGCCGGTTACTGCTTGGCAATCTCCTCGTCGCGCAGCACGCGGCGCAGGATCTTGCCCACATTGGTCTTGGGAAGTTCGTCACGAAATTCTACCAGTTTCGGTACCTTATAGGCAGTCAGATGTTTGCGGCAGTGAGCAATAATCTCGTCTTCCTGCAGCTTTGCATCTTTCTTGACCACGAAGATCTTCACCAGCTCGCCGGAGACCTTGTGCGGCACGCCGACAGCGGCCACTTCCAGCACTTTCGGGTGCAGCGCCACCACGTCTTCAATTTCGTTCGGATAGACGTTGAAGCCGGAGACCAGGATCATGTCCTTCTTGCGATCGACGATCTTGAAGAAGCCCTGCTCGTCGCACACCGCAATGTCACCGGTACAGAGCCAGCCATCCTGCATCACCTCGGCGGTGGCTTCCGGCCGCTGCCAGTAGCCGCTCATCACCTGCGGACCACGCACCTGCATCTCGCCGGGTTTGCCAAGCTCGTGGATCACCTGACCTGCATCATCCACCAGCCGGATGTCGGTGGAGCAGACCGGCAGGCCGATGGAGCCGTTGTAGTCGAGCAGATCATAGGGGCAGACGCTCACCAGCGGCGAACATTCGGTCAGGCCATAGCCTTCCAGCAGCGGTGTATCGGTCAGCCCTTTCCACTGTTCGGCCACCGCCCGCTGCACCGCCATGCCACCACCTATGGTCAGCTTCAGGCGGGAGAAGTCCATCGACTGGAACTCACCGTTGTTGACCAGCGCATTGAACAGGGTGTTGACCCCGGTGATGCAGGTAAAGGGGTACTTTCTGATCTCTTTGACAAAGCCCGGGATGTCGCGCGGGTTGCTGATGAGCAGGTTGTAACCGCCGATGCGCATGAACAGCAGGCAGTTCACGGTCAATGCAAACACGTGATAGAGCGGCAGCGCGGTGACCACGAACTCCTTGCCTCGTTCCAGCATGGGGCCGTATACCCCGAGGCACTGCTCGACGTTGGCGATGAGATTGCGGTGAGTCAGCATGGCCCCCTTGGAGAGGCCGGTGGTGCCGCCGGTGTACTGCAGGAAGGCCAGATCGTCGTTGTTGATCTCGGGCTTGATGTACTGCAGATAGCGGCCCTTGGCCAGCGCCTGGCGCATGGTGCTGGCGTGAGGCAGATTGTATTTGGGTACCAGCTTCTTGACGTATTTCACCACGAAGTTGACCAGGGTGCCCTTGGCCAGGCCCAGGTTGTCGCCCATGCGGGTCAGGATCACGTGCTTGACCGGGGTGTCGTAGACCACTTTTTCCAGGGTATGGGCAAAGTTGGAGACGATGACGATGGCCTTGGCACCGGAGTCCTTGAGCTGATGTTCCAGCTCGCGCGGGGTGTAGAGCGGGTTGACGTTGACCACTATCATGCCGGCACGCAGGATGCCGAACACCGCGATGGGGTACTGCAGCAGGTTGGGCATCATCACGGCGACCCTGTCACCCTGACTGAGCTTGAGCTCGTTTTGCAGGTAGGCGGCAAAGGCGCGGGACTGCTCTTCGAGGCGACGGTAGGTAATGGTCTGCCCCATGTTGACGAAGGCAGGCTGGTCGGCGAATTCGTTCACCGACTCTTCAAACATTTCGACCAGGGAGCTGTATTGGTCTGGATTGATCTCGGCGGGCACCCCTTCTGGATAACGCTTCAGCCAGACTTTTTCCACGAACTTCTCCTGCATAACTAGCACCTGTGCGCTCACTGTGTTGCCTCCGTCCCTGTTCACATCCATTTCAAGCAGTTGTTTTAAGCTCATACTCTAATGCCGCCCATATTTACATAGGGCAACATCAATTAACAGCAAATTAACAACGGAAAAATGTGAGGGAGAAGACAAACCTGGAATTATTGAAAGCCGTCGATTCTACCGAATTTGACAAAATTTTTCGATACAAACCGCGGTCTCTGCCGAATTTTCCATATGAAAATGGTGGTTTCCCGCCAAAACGACCCGCTCTATCTGGGTAAACGCGGCATGACGCTGTTGCCACTGCGCCTGCAGGCTGGCAAAACCCTCTGCACCGGCGATAAACAGTACCGGGCAACGGATGGCCCGGATCAGCGCCTGGGCCTGCCCTTCGCTCATGCGCATGGGGGAGAGATCCCGCAAACAAGGATCGCTGCGCCAATGCCAGCGCCCTGCCCGTACTTCCAGCTGCCGCTCGCAGATGAGGCGTGCCGAACCTGGGTCAATGTCGGCCACCTTGCAGCGCGCCACCACCGCTTCATCGATGGACGCAAAGCCCAGGGAGGCTCGCTCACGGGTACGACTGCGATTCAGGATGGCGCGGCGCAGCTGCTCCGGCACCGCCTCGTCGGGTTGGCTGAGAGGCCCGAGCCCCTCCAGCAGGATGAGTCGCTCCACCTGCTCGGGGAAGACCCCGGCATAGGCGGAGGCGATCAAGGCCCCGAGGGAGTGGCCAAGCAGCGTGAAGGCCGTCCAGCCCGCCGCCTGGACGATCTGGTAGAGATCGTCCAGCCAGTCGACGAAGACATAGGGCGTGCTCTTGTGATCCGAGTGACCGTGCCCCTGCAGATCGATGCAGACCAGCTGAAAGTGGGTCAGATAGGGCGCAAGGGGCACAAAGCTCGCACTGTTGTCGAGCCAGCCATGCAGCGCAACCAGCAAGGGTTTGCTGGTCTGCTCACCCGGCGCTGGCTGACTCTCAAGCAAGGCCACCCGGCGGCCATCGGCCAGGGTCAGGAAGCGCTCCTGCAGCATGGTCTTCACTCCCGGTCCTAGCGGCGCAGCGGCCGTCTCGGCCAGTAGGGATCATAGAAGGGGTCGTAGAAGTAGGGATCCACATAGCGAACCTCCACCTCCTTGACCGGCGGCCACAGCTTGCTGCCCGTCACCTTGAGCACCGAGAAACGGTATTTGTGCTCACCTATCTGGCTGTCGAGCGGCTTGTCGATGGTGCCGAGCACCGTCAGGCTGCGCCCCTTGGCATAGAGGGTCGGGTCGACAAAGCCCTGCATGATGGCCAGAAAACGGCCCGGGCTCTGCTCGGTCTGCTCTGGCACCCCGTTGGACTTGAGCGGCAGATAGACCACCTCGATGACGCTCTGATCCGCCTTGTTGTGTACCGCCGAGATCACCCCGCTCCAGCGTGCCGGTTTGCCCTCCAGGCCGGCAAGGGCCGGCTGATAGGCCACCAGCTGGTTGGCGGGCTCATAGGCCAGCTCTTTCGGGACCGAGCTGCAGGCACCGAGCAAGATCCCTGCGGCCCCCATCACCATTGCACGCTTCAACATGTCACGCTCCTTTGGCCGGATGAAACCGGCCTGTCAACCACCCGCAATGGGGCATGTTCCGATCGGCGTAAGCGACATGCCTGCCACTCCCGCCCTTATTCGCGACCCGGCAGCTTTTTCCAGGTCACCTTGTCACGCAAATAAACCGGTGTCGCCTGCTCCACTGCCACCGCCTCGCCAGCCAGCCAGGCGCAGCGCGCCAGCGGCAGCATGTCCAGCGCCGCCGGGAAACGCACCTGGCTCACCACCAGCTCGTCGGCAAGACCACTCAAAATCTCGCCATAGGTCTCAAAACCGGTGCCGACGCAGGTCACCCGACCCGCCAGCTTGCCACGGGCGTCAACCAGTGCCGCGGGATCGCTCACCACCTCGTCGCCCACCAGTTGCATGCGGCCGTCGATCAGCTCATAACGGCCGAAATAGACCTCGTTCATCCGCGCATCGATGGCGGTCAGCACCTGCTCGGCGCCATCCAGACGATGGGCACCTTGCGCCATGGCGGCCAGGGTGGAGAGGCCGATCAGCGGCACGCCAGCCCCAAATGCCAGGCCCTGCGCCACACCGATGCCGATGCGCACCCCGGTAAAGGAGCCGGGACCACGGCCAAAGGCGATGGCATCGAGCTCATCCAAGGTTATCCCGGCGTCGTCCAACACAGCCTGAACCATGGGCAGGATCTTGCGGGTGTGATCCCGCGGCGCCTCCTCCCAGCGGGAGAACACCTGCTCCCCCACCAGCAAGGCGGCGGAGCAGGCTTCGGTGGCGGTATCAACGGCCAGGATCTTCAACTCGTTCATGCTTTCCAATCTCTATAAAATCAGTCAATTACATAATCTGCAAGCAGACAGTGCCAGCAGTTTTTCAAAATGTTGCAAGGCTTGGCCGGCCGCGGCCGCGCAAACGCGATCACCGACCGGCGAGCGCCTGCTGCTCAAAGAAATTCCCCAGCATCGCCAGCTCCCGGGTCCGTGGAATGGCGGGCAGACTCTTGATAAAGGTGGCACCGTAGGGCTTGTTGACCATGCGGGGATCACAGATGACCAGTACTCCGTGATCACCGCGATCACGGATGAGCCGCCCTACCCCCTGTTTCAAGGCGATGACCGCCTTCGGCAGCTGGATATCGGCGAAGGGATCGCCGCCCCTGAGCTTGCAGTCATCCACTCGCGCTTTAAGCTGCGGATCATCGGGGCTGGCAAACGGCAGCTTGTCGATGATAACACAGGAGAGCGCCGCTCCCCGCACGTCGATCCCCTCCCAGAAGCTGCTGGTCGCCACCAGCACGGCGCGGCCATTCTCGACAAACTCCTTGAGCAGCCGCTGCTTGTTGTCCTCCCCCTGCAACAGGACGGTACGGCCGATCTCCCGGCGCAGCACCTCGGCCACCTGGCGCATCACCTGATGGCTGGTACAGAGGAAGAAACAGCCCCCCGGCGTCTTGTTGATCAGCGGGATCATCAGATTGGCCAGCTGCTCACCGCGGCCAAAGGCATTGGGCTCAGGCAGAAAGCGCGGCACGCACAGCCGCGCCTGCTCGCCATAGTCGAACGGGCTGTCGAGAATAAGCTCGGCGCTGCCGGCCAGCCCCAGCTCGGCTTTGAAGTGATCAAAGCGCATGTCCACCGTCAGGGTGGCCGATGTAAACACCCAGGCGACCTCTGGGCGCAGCACCTCGGCACCAAAGCGCTCAGCCACCGACAGCGGGGTCAGGTTGAGGGTAAAGTGCAGCCGCGAGCAGTCATACCAGTAGGAGAAACCGGTCTGGTTGATGGCCAATACCTCTCCCAACCGAGTGCGCAGCTCACTGATCCGCTCGAAACAGTGATCCAGCTGCTCGCCGCGCCCGAGCGCCAGTTTCAGCACTTCATAACAGAGTCCGAGAGCATCGTTGAGGCGGGCCAGCGCCTGGCCCCAGAGCGGCTGGCGCAGCATGTCGCGGGTGTTGCCGCGCCCACCATCCACTCCGAAGGCGAGCCGCAAATCCTGGCTGGCGATGGCGAGCCGGTCGGCCGCCTTGCCGAGCTGGGCCATGTCGTGGGCCTCGGCCCGATAGGCGAGCTGGATATCCTGCGCCAGATCCAGGATGGTGCGGCTGCCCACAGACTTGCCGAAGTAGTTGGTGGCGATCTCGGGCAGCTGGTGCGCTTCGTCAAATACGTAAACCTGCGCTTCGGGCACCAGCTCGCCAAATCCGGTGTCTTTGACCGCCATGTCGGCGAAGAAGAGGTGGTGGTTGATCACCACCACCTGGGCATCCATGGCACGGCGGCGAGCCACCACCAGATGGCAGTCGTCGTAATAGGGACAGTCGCGACCGAGGCAGTTTTCATTGGTGCTGGTGACGTGCGCGAGGATCTCGGCGTTCTCCTGCAGCCCCGGAATATCCCCCACGTCGCCGTTGTCGGTGGCGGTGGACCAGGACTTCACCTTGACCAGGTCATTGAGTACTTCCGGTTTTTGCAGGTGGGATTCGCTGAGCAGCCGGTTCATCCGCTCGATGCACAGATAGTTGCTGCGCCCCTTGAGCAGGGCCACCGGCGGGGTATAGGAGAGCGCCCCCGTGATGGTGGGAAGATCCCGGTAGAAAAGCTGCTCCTGCAGGTTCTTGGAGCCGGTGCTGATCACCACCCGTTTGCCGGATTCCAGTGCCGGCACCAGGTAGGCGTAGGTCTTGCCGGTACCGGTGCCCGCCTCCACCAGCAAGCGACCATGCTCCTTGATGGCACGCGCCACCGCCTCGGCCATCTCCAGTTGCGGGGCACGGGCTTTGAAGCCGTCGATATGGCTGGCCAGAGGGCCGTCTGGCTTGAACAGGGTCTGGATGGTCAAAAGGGCGTCCCGCAGCAAAAGGAGGCATTATGCCAAAAGTGTGGCAAAAGCGGGACTGATTCTGCGCCTAGACGAAGAGATCGATCTGGTGATCGGGATCCGGTTTGTGATCATCCTCTTCAGGTGCTGGCTGATCATGCTTGGCCGATGGGTAAGGCTGCTGGCGCTGCTGGGAGTCACCGTTGTCGGTGCTGGTCTTGCGCAGCTGATGCTTCTGGCTGATCTGGGTCACTTCCCGCTTGATGTCGTCACTGCTCGGGGCAGCCGGTGCCCGGGGCAGAATGGGGAATAACAGGTCCTGGCTGGGCATGATGTCGCCTCCTCTGGCTCACCTTGTCTAGTTATCGACCAAAAAACCGTTTTCTCAACTTTAATCGACCAAATCACATTTTCCGGTTGCTTTTTCCGTCAAGGCAGGTAGTTTAAATCGGGCGTCAACTACGACATCTTATTTGTAAAGGATTAATTACATGCAGTTCACCAGCCTGAAGACTCATCACCACCATCATCATCCCGAATAGTCTTTCAGGAGGTTGACTGCTGGAAGACACTTAACTGGTGACTTCCAAAAGGACCGCAAGATTCATAAGCCCTCGGAAGCACTGACTTCCGAGGGCTTTTTCGTTTTTGACTAGAAGGAAATCGAGCAATGGAAACACAACGTCTGCGCATCGCCATGCAAAAATCCGGTCGTCTGAGCCAGGACTCCCAGGCCCTGTTCAAGAGCTGCGGCCTCAAGATCAACCTGCGCGAACAGCGCCTCATCGCCCATGTCGAGAACATGCACATCGACATCCTGCGGGTACGCGATGACGACATCCCAGGGCTGGTGATGGAAGGGGTGGTCGACCTTGGCATCATCGGTGAAAACGTGCTGGAAGAGGTGCAGCTCATCCGCGCCTCCCAGGGCCAGCCCTTTGCGGTCAAGACCCTCAAGCAGCTCGACTTCGGCGGCTGCCGCCTCTCCCTGGCGGTGCCGGACGACGTCACCTATACCGGGCCACAGAGCCTCGCCGGCAAGCGCATAGCCACCTCTTACCCGGGGCTGCTCAAGCGTTTCTTCGACGAAAAAGGGCTCGGCTTCAAGAGCGTGATGCTGGGAGGTTCGGTGGAAGTGGCCCCCCGCGCGGGCCTGGCCGATGCCATCTGCGATCTGGTCTCCACCGGCGCTACTCTTGAGGCCAACGGCCTCAAAGAGGTAGAGGTGATCTACCGCTCCAAGGCAGTACTGGTGCAAGCGCCTAACCCCTTGTCCGATGCCAAACAGAAGATCATCGACACCCTACTGCCCCGTATTCAGGGGATGCAGCAGGCGCGCGAGAGCAAGTACATCATGCTGCATGCGCCCAAGGACAAGCTCGATGCCATCACCGATCTGCTGCCGGGCGCCGAGCGTCCCACCATCATGCAGCTGGCGGGCGAGACCAACCAGGTGGCGCTGCACGTCGTCTCCAGCGAGACCCTGTTCTGGGAGACCATGGAACAGCTCAAGGCGCTGGGTGCCAGCTCCATTCTGGTGCTGCCCATCGAAAAAATGATGGAATAAGGAAGGAACATCATGCAGACCCTGATCTGGAAGACCCTCTCCCCCACCCAGCAGGCCGACGTGCTGACCCGGCCGGCCCTGAGTGACGAAGCCGACATCGGCGCCGTGGTGCGGGAGATCATCGCTGCGGTGCGCAGCCGGGGCGATGAGGCCCTGCGCGAGCTGAGCCAGCGCTTCGAGCGCGCCCCCCGCCAGCAACTGCAGGTGAGCGATGCCGAAATCGAGGCCGCCTGCGCCCGCTTGGATGATGACATCAAGGGCGCCATCGAGGCGGCCATCGCCAACATTCGCACCTTCCACGCAGCCCAAGTACAACCCGTGGTGCGGGTGGAGACTCAGCCCGGGGTGGTGTGCGAGCTGCGCACCCAGCCCATCAGCCGGGTCGGCCTCTACGTACCGGGGGGCAGCGCGCCGCTCCCCTCCACCGTGATGATGCTGGCCATTCCGGCCCGCTTGGCCGGTTGCCGTGAAGTGGTGCTCTGCACCCCATCCCCGGCGAGCGACGAGATCCTGTTCGCCGCCCGCGCCTGCGGGGTCGAGAAGGTGTTCGCTATCGGCGGCGCTCAGGCCATCGCTGCCATGGCCTATGGCACCGAGACCATTCCCAAGGTGGACAAAATCTTCGGCCCGGGCAACGCCTATGTGACCGAAGCCAAGGGCCAGGTGTCGCGCGACTGGCGCGGCGCCGCCATCGACATGCCCGCCGGCCCCTCCGAGGTGCTTGTGATCGCCGACGAGAGCGCCAACCCCGCCTTCGTGGCGGCGGATCTGCTCTCCCAGGCCGAGCACGGCCCCGACAGCCAGGTGGTGCTGGTGACCACCTCGCCGCTGCTGGCCGACGCCATCAACGGCGAGATCAAGCGCCAGCTGGCCAAGTTGACTCGCCGCGATATCGCCGCGCAGGCGCTCGGCAGCAGTCTGGTGATCCTCTGTGACGATCTGGCCGAGGCCTGCACCATCTCCAACGCCTACGCGCCGGAGCACCTGATCGTGCAGACCCGCGCTCCCCGTGATCTACTGGATCAGCTTGAGAATGCCGGCTCCATCTTCTTGGGAGCATGGACACCCGAGTCGGTCGGCGATTACGCCAGCGGCACCAACCACACCCTGCCCACCTACGGCTATGCCCGCACCTGCTCAAGCCTGGGCCTCGCCGATTATCAGCGCCGCTACACGGTGCAGGAGCTGAGCGAGCGCGGCATTCAGGGCCTTGGCCCCATCGTCGAGCGCATCGCCCAGGCCGAGGGGCTTGATGGCCACAAAAATGCCGTCACCCTCAGGTTGAACGCGCTGGCCGCCGCGCCCCAACAAACAGCACAGCAGAAGGATTTGTCATGAGCATTGCCAACCTGGCGCGCCGCGTGGTGCGGGCCCTCACCCCCTATCAATCCGCTCGCCGCATCGGCGGCAAGGGCCACGTCTGGCTCAACGCCAACGAGGCGCCGCTGGCCTATCCCTTCACCATCGAGGGCAGCCGTCTCAACCGCTACCCCGAGTGCCAGCCGGCCGAGGTGGTGAACGGTTATGCCGCCTACGCCGGGGTCAACCCTGATCAGGTGCTGGTGAGCCGCGGTGCCGACGAGGCCATCGAGCTCTTGATCCGTACCTTCTGCGAAGCGGGTGAAGATCAGATCCTCATCTGCCCGCCCACTTACGGCATGTACGCCATCAGCGCCGAAACCTGTGGCGTCGGCATCGTCGAGCAGCCGCTGACCGCCAGCCACCAGCCTGACTGGCCCGCCATTGCCGATCGCCTTTCCGACGTGAAGCTGGTGTTCCTCTGCTCCCCCAACAATCCCACCGGAGATCTGGTGGGTCGCGACGGCCTTATCGCCCTGCTGGAGAAAGCGCGGGATCGCGCCATCGTGGTGGTGGACGAGGCCTATATCGAGTTCTGCCCCGAGGCGTCCGTGGTTGACCTGCTGGCCCGCTTCCCCAATCTGGTGGTGATCCGCACCCTCTCCAAGGCCTTTGCCCTGGCGGGGATCCGCTGCGGCTTTACGCTGGCCAGTCCCGAGGTGATCGCCATGCTGGCCAAGGTGATCGCCCCCTATCCCATCCCCGAGCCCATCGCCCAGATCGCGGCGCAGGCCCTCTCCCCCATGGGACTGGAACTGATGCAGGAGCGAGTGGTGGAACTCAACAAGCAGAAAGCCGCCTTCAAGGCCGCGCTGGCAACCCTGCCCTGCGTGAAGGAGGTGTTCGAGGACAAGGGCAACTTCGTGCTGGTGCGCTTTGTGGATGGCGCCGCCGTCTTTGCCGCCATGAAGGCCGCCGGCATCATACTGCGGGATTTCTCGACCAAGCCTGGCCTGGACAACAGCATTCGGGTCACCATCGGCTATCAGGGCGAGATGGATGCCGTACTGGCCGTATTGCGTGACCAGCCCTCTCCCTCTTTTTAAGACAAGGATGTAGCGATGAAGACCCCGTTTTTGTTTATCGACCGCGACGGCACCCTGATTGAAGAGCCGGTCACCGACAAGCAGGTGGACAGCCTCGCCAAGCTGCGCTTCGAGCCCATGGTGATCCCGGTGCTGCGCGAATTGCAGGCCGCCGGCTACGTGCTGGTGATGGTGACCAACCAGGACGGGCTGGGCACCGCCAGCCTGCCGCTGGAGAACTTCCAGCCCCCCCACGACCTGATGATGCACCTGTTCGAATCGCAAGGGGTGAGCTGGGAGCAGGTGCTGATCTGCCCGCACTTCCCCACCGATGGCTGCAGCTGCCGCAAACCTCACCTCGGGCTGGTGAAGGAGTATCTCGCCTCCGGTCGCATCGACTTTGCCAACTCCTTCGTGATTGGTGACAGACAGACCGATCTGCAGCTGGCCGACAACATGGGCATTCGCGGTATTCGCTACCACCCGCAAGATCACGACTGGCTCGCCATCCGTGATCAGCTGCTGTCCAAGGGACGTGTGGCCGAGGTGGAGCGTTACACCAAGGAGACCCGCATTCAGGTGGCGGTGGATTTAGACAAGAGCGGCGGCAACCAGATCGCCACCGGTATCGGCTTCTTTGATCACATGCTGGATCAGATAGCGACCCACGCAGGTTTTCGGCTCAAGCTCAAAGTGAGCGGCGATCTGCACATCGACGATCACCACACGGTGGAAGACGTCGGGCTGGCTCTGGGTCAGGCGCTGCGCCAGGCCCTTGGCAACAAGCGCGGCATCGGCCGCTTCGGCTTCGTGCTGGCGATGGACGAGGTGCAGGCGGTGATCGACGGTCGCCCCCGCCTGGTTGACGGCGCCAATGACAGTGCCCAGGCCCCCTCGTTGACCGAGCTGGACGTGGCCACCGCGCTCGACTTGAGCGGCCGCCCCTACTTCGTGTTCGACTGCCCGAGCGGTTTTGGCCGCGACAGCGTGGGCGAGATGGCCACCGAGATGGTGCCCCACTTCTTCCGCTCCCTCTCGGACGCCATGGCCATCACCCTGCAGATGAAGGTGGGCAGCGGCAACACCCACCACCAGGTGGAGGCGCTGTTCAAGGGCTTTGGCCGCGCCCTGCGTCAGGCCATTCGGGTGGAAGGGAGCGAGCTTCCCTCCAGCAAGGGGGTGCTGTGATGGATGTGAGCAAGCAGAAGCTGGTCATTATCGACACCGCATTGATGGTGCGAATCTCGCCAATCGATATGAGTAAGGGCAGACGATGAACAATCAAAAACTTGTCATCATCGACACCGGCTGCGCGAACCTCGCCTCGGTGCGCATGGCATTCGAGCGCCTCGGCGTGCAGCCGCGGGTCTCCCGCGAGGCTGCCGACATCGAGCGGGCGGACAAGCTGATCCTGCCCGGCGTCGGCACCGCGGTGGCCGCCATGAAGAATCTCAACGAACGGGGGCTGGTGCCGCTCATTCGCGCCGCCAAGCAGCCGCTGCTGGGTTTTTGCCTCGGCATGCAGATGCTGGCAGAGGCGTCCGAAGAGAGCATGGCTGCCAATGGCAAGACCCATGCCTTGATCGATTGTCTTGGCATAGTACCGGGCAGGATCAAGCTGATGGAGGTGGGCAACCTGCGCCTGCCCCACATGGGCTGGAACCAGATTGAACACGACGAGACCCATCCTCTGCTCAAGGGGATCCCGAGCGGCAGCTACTTCTACTTCGTGCACTCCTATGCGCTGGAGGTAACCGAGGCGACGCTGGCGACCTGTGACTACGGCAAGCCTTTCACCGCCATCGTGGGCGGGGTTGCAGAGCACAGCAATTTCTTTGGCGCCCAATTCCACCCGGAGCGCTCCGGCGCGGCCGGTGCCCGCCTACTGCAAAACTTTTTGGAGCTGTAACAAGGATGATTATCCCAGCCATTGATCTGATTAACGGCCAAGTCGTGAGGCTCTATCAGGGCGACTACGGCCAGAAAACCGCCTACAGCGACAGCCCGCAGGCCCGCTTCGACGAATATGTCTCCCAGGGGGCGGTGCAACTGCACCTGGTGGACCTTGATGGTGCCAAGGATGCCAAGGCGCGCCAGCTCCCCCTCATCGCCCAGCTGCTGTCGGCCACCGAAGCACCGGTGCAGGTCGGGGGTGGTGTGCGCAGCGAGCAGGATGTGGCAGACCTCTTGGCCGCCGGCGCCAGCCGGGTGGTGATCGGCTCCACCGCAGTCAAATCACCGGATCTGGTGGCCAGCTGGATGGAGAAATACGGCCCCGAGCGCATCGTGCTGGCGCTGGACGTCAACATTGATGCCCAGGGCAATCGCCATATCGCGGTGGCCGGCTGGCAGGAGAACAGCGGGGTGACCATCGAAGCGCTGATCGAGCGCTTTCTGCCCGCCGGGCTCAAGCACGTGCTCTGCACCGACATCAGCCGTGACGGCACCCTCTCAGGCACCAACGTCGAGCTCTACCGGGATCTCTGTGCACGCTATCCGAGCGTCGGTTTTCAGGCCTCCGGCGGTATTGGCGGCATCGAGGACATCGAGGCGCTCAAGGGTTCAGGGGTCAAGGGGATCATCCTCGGCCGCGCCCTGCTGGAGGGCAAGTTCTCGGTAGGGGATGCCATCGCCTGCTGGGGAAATGGCAGCCTGTAAGCAAGCCGCAGCGTCGCCATCAGGACGTCGATTGAGAGAGAGGCTCCCTGCCGGGTCGTCCGGCCGGCAGCCTCTTCATCAAGGGGTAAATCGAGGTAAGTCCTTATTACTTGGTAACAATTGACTCTATACTCGAATTCACTGAGACAACGTCACGGAGGACCTATGTTTACATCTCACTCCGCCACCATCCTGATTGTCGATGACTCACCCGAAAATCTGATGGTGCTGACCGACCTGCTCTCTCCCACCTATCGGGTGCTCGCCGCCCAGAGCGGGGAGAAGTGTCTGCGGATCGCCACTGGCAAGACAATCCCGGATCTCATCCTGCTGGATGTGATGATGCCTGGCATGGACGGCTATGAGGTGCTCAAACAACTGCGTATTACCCCTGCAACCAGTCGTATTCCGGTGGTGCTGCTCACCGCCCTCGCCGACCCCCAGAGCGAGGAGTACGGGCTGTCGCTGGGAGCCGCCGACTACATTACCAAACCCATCAAGCCGGCCATCGTCCAGGCGCGGGTACGCACCCAGCTGGAGGCCAAACAGGCCCGCGACGGCCTGCAGAATCAGAACGCGGCGCTGGAAGCCGAGGTGGCACGCCGCATGACCGAGAACGACCTCATCCAGCAAGTCTCCATCCGGGCGCTCGCCCATCTGGCGGAGATCCGCGACCCCGAGACCGGCAATCACATCTTGCGCACCCAGGGCTATGTCAGGCAACTGGCCTGTGCGCTGGCCAGTCACCCCCGTTTTAGCGACACCCTGACCCCCCGCTACATCGATCTGCTGAGCCGCTCGGCGCCGCTGCACGACATCGGCAAGGTCGGCATTCCGGATCAGATCCTGCTCAAGCCGGACAAGCTGACCCCGGCGGAGTGGCAGATCATGCGCACCCACGCCAAGCTCGGCAGCGACGCCATCGAAGAGGCCGAACGGGATATCGAGCAACCACTGGCGTTTCTCACCCTGGCCAAGGAGATAGCCCACTGGCATCACGAAAAGTGGGATGGCAGCGGCTATCCCGACGGCCTGCAAGGGGACGCCATCCCGCTCTCGGCCCGCCTGATGGCTCTGGCAGACGTATTCGATGCGCTGATCAATGTGCGGGTCTACAAGGCGGCCATGCCTTATGAGGAGGCGCGCGCCTTGATCCTCTCCGGCAGCGGCCAGCATTTCGATCCGGATGTGGTGACGGCGTTTGACAACCACTTCGAGCAGTTCGTCGCCATCGCCGAGCGCTACCAGGATGACAATGAGGCCAGACATGGCTGAGCAGCCTTCGTTGACCCGGGCCCATGTGCTCAACGTCGTGCTCACCTATGCCGCGGTGGCGAGCCTGTGGATCCTGCTCTCCGACAAGGCGGTGGAGTGGCTGTTCAGCACTCCGGCCCAGTTCGCGCTGGCCAGCACCATCAAGGGGTGGCTGTTCATCCTCATCACCGCCACCATGCTCTATACCATGCTGCGCCGGCGCATCGACCAGCCGACGGTGACCACCACCCCTTCCCGGCGCCAGCTGTTGCCGTTCGTGCTGCTCAACGGCCTGATCCTGGCCCTGACCGCCATGGCCATCGCCCAGAACATCAACCTGACCCAGGACAAGGAGGCAGCCCGGCTCGAGACCATTGCCGATCTCAAGAGCAAGCGCATCACCGAATGGCTCAGCGCCCGGGAATTTGACGCCCACATTCTGTTTGAAAACCCGCTATATGCCGCGCTCTATCGCGAAGCCCAGGCCACCCGGGCCGGTCATGCCAACCTGATGACCAAATTGGACGAATTTATCTCCATTCGCCGCTTCAGCGCCGCCAGCGTGCTCTCGCCAGAGGGTAACCTGCTGTGGCACACCCCGGATGCCGGCGGCCTGAGCACCCAGTTGCGCGCGGCGTTGAAGGATGCAACAAGCGGCAGCATCACCCGGGTCGGCCCCTATCTGGACGAACAGGGTCAAGCCCGTCTCGATTTTATCGCCCCGCTCCCCATGGCGGGCGACAAGTCGCCTTTCATCGTGCTGCAGATAAGCCGTAGTGACTGGCTCAACAACATTCTCAAATCCTGGCCGGTGCCGGACAGCAGCGGTGAGGCCCTGCTGTTTCGCCGCAGCGGCGATCAGATCCAGTTTCTCAACGATGTGCGCTATCGCCCCGGTTCGGCTCTCACCCTGCATTTGCCCGTCAGCAGCAAGGAGTTGCTGGCGGTCCAGTTCCTGCAGCAGAGTCGCAATGAAGAGGACAAGGCGCTCTTCTTTGGCAAGGATTACCGCAACACGCCGGTGTTTGGCACCGTACAGCCGGTCATGGGCACCGACTGGTATCTGCTGGCCAAGATAGACAAGGCCGAACTCACCCGGGCGGAGCTCAAAGAGAGCGTCTGGATCGGGTTGATCGGCCTGCTGGTGCTGCTTATCGCCAACACCGGCATCGTGCTGCTGCGCCAGCACACCCGGTTGCAGATGGCCGAGCAGATTCGCCAGTCCCAGGCCGGCCGCCTGCAGGCGCTGCAACTGCTCTCTGCCATCGCCGACAGCTCGGAAGATGCCATCTTCGCCAAGGACAGAGAGGGCAAATACATTCTGTTCAACCGCGCCGCCAGCCAGTTCGTCGGCAAATCGGCCAGCGAGATGCTGGGTCAGGACGACATGGCCATCTTTCCCCCCGATCAGGCCCGCATGCTGATGGCGCTGGGTGAACAGGTGATCGCCAACAACCGGGTACAGACCCAGGAGGAGTACCTGACCCTGCCAGGCGGTGAGCGGGTGTTTCTCGCTACCAAGGGGCCGCTGCAGGACAGCGATGGCCAGGTGATAGGCATCTTCGGCATCTCTCGCGACATCACGGATTTCAAGCGGGCCGAAGCGGGCCTGCGCGAGCGGGAGGGGCTGTTTCGCGCCCTGGTGGAACAGTCACTGGCCGGCATCTACATCATCCAGCAGGGCCAGCTCTGTTACATCAACCCAGGTTTTGCCCGCCTGTTCGGCTACGCCTCGACCGCTACCCTGCTCAAAATCGGCACCCTGCACGCCCTCGCCAGTCCGAAAGACAGCGCCAGGGTGGCTGAGCAGCTGCAGCGCTGCGAACAGGAAGACAGCGAGATCCACACCCGCTTTACCGCCCTGCACCACGACCACCAGAACATCGAGATGGAGCTCTATGGGCGCCGTGTCGACTATCGCGGCCAACCTGCCGTGCTTGGTCTGCTGCTGGATGTCACCGAGCGCGAACAGGTCGAGCAGGCCCTGACCCGACAGGCCAGCGAGCTTCGCCAGCAAAACAATGAACTGGAGCGGTTCAACAAGGTGATGGTGGACCGGGAGCTGGCCATGCTGGCCCTCAAGCACAAGATCAACGAGCTGTCACTTCAGCTCGGGCAACAGCCCCCCTATCCGCAGGCCCCCACCCCGCCGGAGGAGTCCCTATGACGCGCTGGTCTTCACTGTGGCACCTTCGCCAACCCAGACAGCGCTGGGGGGTCTGCCTGCTGGCGGTGCTGTTGCCCGTGCTGATGCTGCAGATCCGGGTCCAGCTGCCCATTGCCTTTGGCGAGCGGCCGCTGCTGGTGCTGTTCATGCTGCCCATCACCGTCTGCGCCCTGCTCGGTGGCCTGCTGCCCGGCCTGCTCTGTACCCTGGTGAGCGGTCTGCTCACCACCTACTTTCTGCTCGCCCCGCTTCATGAGCTGCGCATCGGCGCCGGGCAGGATCTGGTGCAGTGGGGCATTCTGATCGCCAACGGCGTTCTTATCAGCCTGCTCAGCGCAGCCGTGCACCGCTCCCGCGCCCGGGAAACCCAGCGCTGGCAAGAGCTCAGCAGCATCCAGTCCCGCCTGCAACAAAGCGAGACCCGCTTCCAGGCCACCTTCGAGCAGGCTGCGGTCGGCATCGCCCTGGTCTCCCCGGACGGCAAGTGGCTGCGGGTCAACCGGCGGTTGTGCGACATGCTGGGCTACCAGGCCGACGAGCTGATGGGCATGACCTTCCAGCAGATCACCCACCCGGATGATCTCTTCATCGATCAGACCTACGTGGCCCAGATGCTGGCAGACGAACGGCAGCACTACACCCTGGAGAAGCGTTACCTGCGCAAGGGCGGCGAGGTCCTCTGGATCACCCTGACGGTGGCGCTGGTCAAGGACCTCAAGGGAAAACCGGATTATTTCATCTCGGTCATCGAGGATCACCAGCAACGCAAGGAGACCGAAGAGGCGCTGCGCCGCAACGAGGGGATCCTGCGCGAATCCCAGCACCTGGCCAAGATCGGCAACTGGCGCTGGAACATCGCCGATGACAGCCACTTCTGGTCGCCGGAGATCTACCGCATCTATGGCCGCGATCCCTCCCTGCCACCCGCCATCTACCCCGAGGTGAGGAAGTACTTCACCCAGGATGGCTGGCGCGCCATCGCCCAGTCAGTCGAGCGCTGTCTGCAGGATGGCCTGCCCTACGAGTGCGATGCCGAGGTGATCCACGAGCAGGGCGAACCCATCTGGATCATCGCCCGCGGCGCCGCCCTGCGCGCCAACGACGGCACCATCGTCGAGCTGTATGGCACGGTGCAGGACATCACCGAACGCAAGCTGGCCGAGCAGCAACTGCTGCACAACCAGCAGGTGGCCCTCGATACCCAGCGCCGCGCCAGACTGGCGGCGCTCAACCTGATGGACGATGCCATCAGTGCCCGCATCCGCGCCGAAACCACCAGCAGTGCCCTGCGCGAGAGCGAGCAGCGGCTGCTGATGGCTCAGGAGGGAGCCCACGTCGGGATCTGGGAGTGGAACATGCAGGGTGGCCGGCTCTTCTTCTCGCCCGAATGCGCCCGCCTCTATGGTCGCAGCGCCGAACAGCTCAGCGAGTTCAAGCAGTGGCACAGCTGCCTGCACCCGGACGACAAGCCCCGCCTCGACAAGTTGCTGGCCGAGCTGCCGGCAAGCGGCAAACCCATCGAGATCGAATTTCGCATCCTCTTGCCAAACGGCGACGTGCGCTGGCTCAGCAGCAAGGGCAGCATCTACCGGGATGCCCAGCAGCGCCCGCTGCGCCTGCTCGGCATTCACCTCGACATCACCGAACGCAAACAGGCCGAGCAGCAGTTGCGCCAGCTTTCGCTCGCCCTGGAGCAGAGCCCGGATGGCGTCTTCATCACAGATACTCAGGCCCGCATCGAATATGTCAACGTCGCCTTCCTGGCCGCCAGCGGCTACCAGCAGAGCGAGGTGATAGGGCAGACTCCCTCTCTGCTGCGCTCCGGCCTCACCCCCAAGGCCACCTACATCGCCCTGTGGGATGCCATCAAGCGCGGCCAGCGCTGGCACGGCGAGTTCATCAACCGGCGCAAGGACGGCTCTCATTATCAGGTGCTCGCCACCGTCTCTCCCATTCGCCAGGAGAATGGAGCCGTGACCCACTACGTGGCGGTGCAGGCCGACATCACCGAGAAGAAGCAGCTCGGCGAGGAGCTCGATCAGTACCGCTATCACCTGGAGGAGATGGTCAACGAGCGCACCCTGCAGCTGGCTCAGGCCCATCAACGGGCAGAGAGTGCCAACCGCGCCAAGAGTGCCTTCCTGGCCAACATGAGCCACGAGATCCGCACCCCGATGAACGCCATTTTGGGGCTCACCTATCTGCTCAAGCGCGATACGCCGGATCACACCCAGCAGGAGCGACTGGAGAAGATCGACAACGCCGCCCAGCACCTGCTCACCATCATCAACGACATCCTGGATCTCTCCAAGATCGATGCGGGCAAGATGGCGCTGGAGCAGAGCGACTTCTCCCTTACCGCCATGCTGGACAACGTCAGCGCCCTGATGAGCGAGCAGGCGCGCGCCAAGGGGCTCACCATCATAGTCGACATCGGCGATACCCCGGCCTGGGTGCACGGCGACATCACCCGCCTGCGTCAGGCGCTGCTCAACTACGCGGCCAACGCCATCAAATTCACCGAGCAGGGCTCGGTCACCCTGCGGGTCCGGGTGGATTGCCCGCTTGCCGGCGGCTATCTGCTGCGCTTCGAGGTGGAGGATACCGGCATCGGCATCAGCCCGGAGCAGAGCGAGAAGCTGTTTCAGGCTTTCGAGCAGGCGGATGTCTCCACTACCCGCAAATATGGCGGCACCGGCCTTGGGCTGGCCATCACCAGCCGGCTTGCCACCCTGATGGGAGGGGAAGTCGGGGTCACCAGCGCCCTTGGCAAGGGCAGCTGCTTCTGGTTTACCGCCCGTCTCGCGGTGGGTCAGGGCGAACCGCAGCAACCGGCAGCGCTCGAACAGACGGTGCAGCAGGCCCTCTTCTTTGCCAACCACGCCAGGGTATTGCTGGTGGAGGACAACGCCATCAACCGCGAGGTGGTGCTGGAACTGCTCAACAACAGCGGCCTCGTCATCGAGACGGCGGTCAATGGCCAGGAGGCGCTGGAGCGCGTCAGCCAGCACCCGTTCGATCTCATCCTGATGGACATACAGATGCCGCTGATGGATGGCTACAGCGCCACCCGGGCCATCCGGGCCCTGCCGGGCTGGGAGCAGGTTCCCATCCTGGCGCTGACCGCCAGTGCCTTCGAAGAAGACAGAAAGGCCTGCAAATCCGCCGGCATGAACGACTTCATCGCCAAACCGGTGACCCCCACCAAGCTGTTCGAGGCGCTGCAGCAGTGGCTGCCCAGCAGCACGGTCGCAGCTCCCAGATACCAGCGGCGGACGACCGACCTGCTGACCGGTCCCCTCACCCGCCTGCAAAATCTGCCCGGGCTGGATCTGCAACAGGGGCTGGCGGCGCTGCAGGGCAACCAGAGCAAATACGTCGCCCTGCTGCGCCACTTTGCCAGCGAGCACAGTCAGGACATGCAGCTGCTGGAGAGCCACCTGCACGCTGGCGACAGGCCGGCCGCCAGCCGGCTGATCCACACCCTGCGCGGGGTGGCCAGCACCCTCGGGCTGGTGGAACTGGCCGCCCAGAGCCAACAACTGGAGCAGGAGCTGGCCAACAACAGCCAGACCCTGGCCGAGCGGATGGCACCGATCGATCGCCTCCTCAGCGAACTGCCAAGTCTGCTGGGGGAAGAAGATCCCAGCCCCGCCGCGAACGCCGCGCCGCTTGGCAGCCACTGGCAACAACAGCTGCTGCGCCAGATGGAGGAGTTGCTGGTGCAGAGCGACACCGCCGTGATCCCGCTGTTTGAGCAGTACGCGGCCCCCCTGCTGCTCACCCTGGGGACGTCAGGCGAGATCCTGGCTCGCCAGCTGAAAGTGTTTGATTTTGATGGTGCCCTGCTCACCCTTCGTGAGCTGCTGGCAGCAGATGGCTCTCAGCCAGGCTTGAGCGGCCAGGCGCCTGCTGGCACCAGCCGGCATCAGGGCGCGAGCAAGCTGGATAAAGGGTTGAATCACTGAATAAAGTCGTGCATATAGTGGTACTCCCCCGAGTGAAGACGCCGCCCGTTTCGGGTCTCTTTTTCCCGCTCAGGAACCCGCTGTTAAAGCATGCAAGCCACCTTTTTCACTCGCCGCCGGGCCCCTGGGCCCGTTGGCAACAACGTTAGTTTTAACAGTGCTTTACATGGAGCAACGAGCATGTTGTCAAAGCGTATTATCCCCTGCCTCGACGTCAAAGATGGCGTGGTGGTCAAGGGAGTGCAGTTTCGTAATCACGAGGTGATGGGCGGCATCGTCGAGCTGGCCCGCCGCTACGCCAGCGAGGGGGCCGACGAGCTGGTGTTCTACGACATCACCGCCTCGAGCGATGAGCGGGTGGTGGACAAAAGCTGGGTAAGCCGGGTGGCCGAGGTCATCGACATCCCCTTCTGCGTCGCCGGCGGCATCAAGAGCGTGGAGGATGCCCGCCAGATCCTGGAATTTGGGGCCGACAAGGTCTCCATCAACTCGCCGGCGCTGGCCGATCCCACCCTCATCACCCGACTGGCCGAGCGCTTCGGCGTGCAGTGCGTGGTGGTGGGCATCGATTCCTATTTTGATGCGCAGAGCGGTCACTATCAGGTCAAGCAGTTTACCGGTGACGAGAGCCGCACCCGCACCACCGCCTGGCATACCCTCGATTGGGTCGAGGAGGTGCAAAAGCGTGGCGCCGGTGAAATCGTGCTGAACGTGATGAATCAGGATGGCATGCGCCAGGGCTATGATCTCGAGCAGCTCAAGCTGGTGCGGGCCGTCTGCAAGGTGCCGCTCATCGCCTCCGGCGGTGCCGGTGCCATGGAGCACTTTCGCGATGCCTTCACCCTCGCCGACGTGGACGGGGCGCTGGCCGCCTCCGTGTTCCACAAAGGCCTTATCCCCATTCCCGAACTGAAACGCTGGCTGAAAACCGAAGGAGTCGCCATCCGTGAATAATCAAGCAGTAAACAACGAGCAGCCGCTCGCCGAACGTCTGGACTGGGCCAAATGTGACGGCATGATCCCCGCCATCGTCCAGCATGCCGCCAGCGGCGAAGTGCTGATGCAGGGTTTTATGACCCGCGAAGCACTGGCAAAGACCCAG
This sequence comes from Aeromonas sp. QDB54, assembly GCF_027707385.1. Taxonomy (NCBI): domain Bacteria; kingdom Pseudomonadati; phylum Pseudomonadota; class Gammaproteobacteria; order Aeromonadales; family Aeromonadaceae; genus Aeromonas; species Aeromonas sp. QDB54. Next base: position 100,126 of record NZ_JAPCIT010000009.1, read on the forward strand.
GCCAGCGGCCAGGTCACCTTCTTCAGCCGCAGCAAGCAGCGCCTCTGGACCAAGGGGGAGAGCTCGGGCCATGTGCTCCAGCTGGTCGCCATCACCACCGACTGCGATCAGGACTCCCTGCTGATCGCCGCCAACCCCATCGGCCCCACCTGCCATCTGGGCAATCCCTCCTGCTTTGACGGTCACCCTGTACCGCCCCTTGGCTTCCTGGCCGAGCTCGAGCAGATCCTGGCAGCACGCAAAGGCGCGGATCCGGCCACCAGCTACACCGCCAGCCTCTATGCAAAGGGCACCAAGCGCATCGCCCAGAAGGTGGGTGAAGAGGGCGTCGAAGTGGCGCTGGCCGCCATGGCCAAGGATCGGGAGGAACTTATCAACGAATCCGCCGATCTGCTCTATCACCTGACCGTGCTGCTGCAAAATGAGGGGCTGGGATTGCAGGATGTCGTTCAGCGGCTTTATGAACGGCATAATAAATAAATTTTCTTATTGCTTAACGGGCTATTCAGCCCGTTAAGCTCAGTCAAATGACATCGCTAACTCAACCCAGTTTCTATATACCGACATATCTAATCTGGATTTTTCATATAGCTCTGCATTTAAAATGTAATACTTCAGAGCCTCGCAGTGCTCATCTCTATTAAATCGAGAATGCTGATCAATTAAAATTTTATTTTGTTCTAATAGATGAACAGATGCATTATTGTGTTCACCAAGATAACTCCAAAGATAGTCTCTGATTAAATTTTCAATTTGAATACTGTATTCACCAGCAACAAATTCGACTCCCTGCACTGCTCTCATGGAGAGATATATTGAGCCTTGCAGTTCATTTAATGCCTTTGGTTTTATTTCCTGCATCTTTACATTTGCCAGTTTCTGTCTGCTTCTTGCCATTGTGATTATCATTTCATAATCGGATGGTTTTATCTCATGTAATGCAAGCATATAAGCCAAGAAGACTACATTAATATCGTCTTTCTCTAAATTTAAAAGTACCAATGTCATACGGTCAATTAACTTCTCTGTACTTCGCAAAGATAAGTGGCATGCATCAGATATGGATGACAATACTGTGATAATAGCTTCTATATTTAACCCTTAAGGCCAAACATTATCAAAAGAATGATCTACAAGTACACTATTAGATAAATTACTTTCTATAAAATGTCGTTTTGAACCAGCTAACAAGCTAAAGCGCCTACTAAAAAAACGACTTAAATATGTATGTGCATCAAAATCAGCGCCGTAAATCACCTTCACTGCATGTTGCAATTGCTCTGTATCCGTTGCCAATACAAAAACAACTTTGGGAATGTCGAATATATGCTTGATTGTTTCCAGCATTTCTACCGCATAGGAGGGGCGGCAGCGATCCAGTTCATCAATCAAAATAAAAGCGGGATAATCAAGATCTCCATTACCTAATCCAACAGCCCCTTCCACCCATTGCCGTATCTCTTGTTTAAGATACTGGATAGATTCATAACGCTCTTTCTGATTACTGCATAAGGCATCTACCAGCTGATTGGCATCATCCCCTTCCAGAGAAAAATCATCTTCTTCCAATCCAGCCTTCTTAATGGCCGCTTTCAATGCCAGTTTGCCGCCGACCTTAAATAATCCCAACAAACGCTGACGCATTCTCTCGGGAATAGGGTTCTCTTTACCTGCAACATGCTTTAGCTGGTCAATAATCGAAGAGATCACCGTCAATAAGGGATCATCAGAAAAGTCCTGCTGCCAAGCATCGATATAGACGGTGGGATAGTGCTGTTTCAGCTCCATATACCAGCGCTTGATAAACCAGGTTTTGCCTGCCCCCCATTCGGCATTGAGGTTCAACACATAGTTGCGCTGTTTGCCCTCTGTCGCCAGATAATTGGTCAGAAATTCGGCATAGCGAGCGCGATCCAGTCGATCTCCCGCGAGAGTATCCTGCACTCCTTCAATGGCCCCCGGACCACTCCATGCAATGGAGTTTTCCCAATTAAACTCTGCACGCGTCATAATATTTTCCTGCCTCGATATTGAGCAGGATATTACCAGAGTGAGCTCCGAAAGAGTTTGATGGACATAGAAGTTTGGTGCCATTTTGCTCCAGGCAAAATGGCACCAACTCAAAACTTGGGATGAGAGTGGCTAGCTCCTACCCCAGCTGCTGGCGCAGCATAAATTTCTGCACCTTGCCGGTGGAGGTTTTCGGCAGCGGGGTGAAGATGATGCGCTTGGGTGCCTTGAAGTGGGCCATCTGCTCGCGGCAAAACGCAATGAGTTCGGCCTGGGTGAGTTCGCGCCCCTCCTTGAGCTTGACGAAGGCGCAGGGCACCTCCCCCCACTTCTCGTCCGGCATGGCTATCACCGCCACCTCGTCCACATCGGGATGGCGATAGAGTACATCCTCCACCTCCAGACTGGAGATGTTCTCCCCGCCGGAGATGATGATGTCCTTGGATCTGTCCTTGATCTCCACGTAACCGTCCGGGTGCCATACCGCCAGATCGCCGCTGCGAAACCACCCCTCCGCCATCGCCTCGGCGCTGGCGACCGGGTTCTTGAGATAGCCCTTCATCACCACATTGCCGCGCAGCACGATTTCGCCCATGGTCTTGCCATCCCGGGGGACCGGCTCGCCGCTGACCGGGTTGATTACCCGCATCTCTCCCTGCAGCGGTGACGCAACACCCTGGCGCGCCTTGAGACGCGACAACGTGGTGGCATCCTGCCCCTGCCAGCTCTGCTGCGGCTCGCACAGCACGCAGGGGCCATAGGTTTCGGTGAGGCCGTAGACGTGGGTCACGGCGATCCCCATCGCCTCCATGCCGGCGATCACGGTGGCGGGGGGCGCCGCCCCTGCCGTCATCGCCTTGATGGGGTGGTCGAGCCCGCGTTTGAGGGCCGGATCGGCGTTGTTGAGCATGTTGAGTACGATGGGGGCGGCGCAAAAATGGGTCACCTTGTGCTCGTGCAGCGCCTCATAGATGGCCGCCGCCTGCACATGGCGCAGGCAGACGCTGACCCCGGCCGTCGCCGCCAGGGTCCAGGGGAAGCACCAGCCGTTGCAGTGAAACATCGGCAGGGTCCAGAGATAGACGCTGTGCTTGGGCAGCTCCCAGGAGAGCACGTTGTTGACCGCATTGAGGTGGGCGCCGCGATGGTGATAGACCACCCCCTTGGGGTTGCCGGTGGTGCCGGAGGTGTAGTTGAGGGAAATCGCCTGCCACTCATCTAGCGGCAGCCAGCCTAGCTCATCCCCATTGCCCTCTGCAAGAAACGCCTCATAGTCAAGGTCGCTGACCAGCTCCCCCTCCCGGTAGAGGGGATCGTCGATGGCGATGAGCAGCGGCGCGAGTTCAATCAATGCCAGCGCCTTTTGCACCAGGGCGCCAAACTCCCGGTCTACCAGCACCACCTTGCTCTGGGCATGCTGGAAGATAAAGGCCATCGACTCGGCATCGAGCCGGGTGTTGATCGTGTTGAGCACGGCGCCGCTCATGGGCACTCCGAAGTGGGCTTCAAACATCGCCGGGGTATTGGGGGCGACGATGGAGACGGTATCCCCCTCGCCGATGCCGCGGTGGCGAAGGGCCGAGGCCAGCTGGCGACAGCGTCGCTCGGTCTGGGCCCAGCTCTGGCGCAGGGGGCCGTGGATCAGCGCCGGATAGTCGGGGTAGACCCGGGCGGCCCGCCCCAGAAAGCTGATGGGGGTCAGCGCCTCATAATTGGCGGGATTTTTTTCCAGATCGCGCTGATAGATGTTCTGCTCTGTCATCGGGTTCCTTCCTCGCAGGTAGCAAAAGCGGTGCGCTCCCGGGAGCGCCGGCAACCATCGTCTGGCGTCCTGCCAGAGGGTGCTCGTATCGGGGATCACAGCCTAGCGCGAGGTGATGGTCGCAGGTATTAGCAAAACGTCTTAGAGGCGCTGCGCCGGCGACGATAATCTGACCGAACTGCATGCTGGTGCCTGTTTTTTCAGCGACAAATATCGACGGCCAATATCCTCGGCATAAAACCCGGCAAATAATGAATATGCTGATGCTTGCATGCAAGCTGGGCATATCAGGTTGCAGGCTTGCCGATATGGATATATTTATAAACATCGCCAGCTGGATACTTATGGCATAAGCAAGCACATCGATTTATTGCCAACAAATTAATGATAGATTTCTCATGAAATATATTTTGTGACGGCTTCCATAAAGCAGGCCCGCAGCGCTGTTCATGCTTCCCCTCGGCGGGTTATGGTTTCTTGGTGAAACAATCTACAGGATGTTCAATATCAGGCCAGATTTCTCGCCATACGATGCGCCACAACCAGTGAGTTTGCGCACGCCCGCTGCATGACGAAGGAACCCTATCGACCCGATATTCCGCCGAGCCCGAACCTGCTTTATCGAGGAGCATTTTATGTGTGCCGAGCCGAATACCAAAACCCGCAGACAATTTCCCACCGCGTTTACTATTTTGTTTTTGATCATGTTGTTGGCCATCGCCCTCACCTGGATAATTCCGGCGGGCGCCTATGCCAAGCTCTCTTATAATGCCGCCAGCCATATGCTGACCATCAATACGCCGCAAGGGGAAACCCGGCGAGTGCCCGCCACTCAGGATGAGCTGACCAGGCTCGACATCAATATCGGGGTGGAGCAGTTCGTCAATGGCACCATCCGCAAGCCCATCGCCATCCCCGGCACCTATGAGCGGCTGGCCCAGGCGCCGAAGGGACTCTCCGACGTGGCGGTGAGCATGGTCAAGGGCACCATAGAGGGGGCCGACATCATCGTCTTCATCCTGGTGCTGGGGGGGCTTATCGGCGTCATCAACAAGACCGGTGCCTTCAATGCCGGGCTGGTGGCGCTGTCGCGCAAGACCCGCGGCAACGAGTTCCTGTTTGTGGCGCTGGTCTGCTTTGTAATGGCATTGGGGGGCACCACCTGTGGACTGGAGGAGGAGGCCGTCGCCTTCTATCCCATCCTGGTGCCCATCTTTCTGGCGCTCGGCTATGACGCCATCGTCTGCGTGGGGGCCATCTTCCTTGCCGCCTCCATGGGCACCACCTTCTCCACCATCAACCCCTTCTCGGTGGTGATCGCCTCCAACGCCGCCGGCATCCCCTTTACCGAGGGACTGAGCGTTCGCGCCGTCGGCTGTCTGGTGGGCACCCTGGTGGTGATCGGTTATCTCTACTGGTATTGCAAGAAGATCAAGGCCAACCCCGCCTTCTCCTACACCTATGAGGACAGAGAAAGCTTTCGGGCCCGCTTCCTGAAAGAGGGCTCCCTCGATGAAGGGGTCCCCTTCACCCTGCGCCGCAAGATCATCCTGACCCTGTTTATCCTCGCCTTTCCCCTGATGGTGTGGGGCGTCTCCATGGCCGGCTGGTGGTTCCCGCAGATGGCGGCCTCCTTCCTTGCCGTCGCCATCGTCATCATCTTCATCTCCGGCCTCAGGGAGAAAGAGGCGGTCGAGGCTTTCACCCAGGGGGCGTCCGAGCTGGTGGCGGTGTCGCTCATCATCGGGCTGGCGCGGGGGGTCAACCTGGTGCTGGATCAGGGGATGATCTCGGACACCATCCTGGCCTATGCCTCCAGTCTGGTGGCCGGCATGCACGGCGCCGTGTTTGCCGTGGCCCAGATGCTGGTGTTCACCCTGCTGGGGCTGGTGGTGCCCTCCTCCTCGGGGCTGGCGGTGCTCTCCATGCCCATCATGGCGCCGCTCGCCGATACCGTGATGATCCCGCGCTACATAGTGGTGTCGGCCTACAACTGGGGGCAATACGCCATGCTGTTCCTGGCCCCCACCGGGCTGGTGCTGGTCACCCTGCAGATGCTCGGCATCCAGTTCAACCAGTGGGTCAGGTTCGTGCTGCCCATGGTGGGCTTCGTGCTGGGCTTCGGCGCCCTGATGCTGGTGGCGCAGGTGATGCTGATCTAGGGCACATGGCCCCCGCCCCGGCGGGGGTCATGCCTTAGATCTGGAGAGCCTAGTGGCGCACCCTGTGCTGCTGGCGAAAACAGAAGAGCTTGAGGCTGATGTCGGCAAGGTCGGCGGGCAGCTCCTGCGCCGTCTCACAGAGGGGTTGATAGAGGGAGTCCAGCAACCGCTGGGCTTGTTCCCGGGTGATGATGCCGGCCTGCACGGCCGGTTGTATCCATCTTGGCAGCATCGACATATGAACCCCCTTGCTGACCGGATGACCGCAGCCGAACTGGCCTGACTGCGGGTGGCGCCTGCCGGCTCACATTGGGGTGGGCCGCCAGAGACGCGCGATTGATCCTCTCTGCCAACAGAGCAAGCATAATGCTTGCCGTGATCTGTTATCGGCCGCCAGCCATCCTGGCAACAGTGATTTATCAAGCGGTTGGCATGCCCTGACTGACGCAGGGGGATGACAAGTTCCTCTGGTTTGCCACTGCGCCAGCCGGCGGTGGCAGGAGCTTGGCGCAAAATGGGAAAATAGGCCCAGCTGAATCGCAAAATGCCACTCGCAGATCGCTTTTGCTGCCTTTCCCCCGCCTTTGTCGCCAAAGCCCGACACCTTTTTGACGAGGCATTTTTTGGTGCAGTCAGGGGCTGTCGTGCCCGCACCGGCTTTGCCTTGTGCCTCCTTGCCCTTGTGCCAAGATGACCGCAAGCAAGAGACGCATCCCGTGATGCATTTGAGGAGAAGAGAAAATGAACAAATCCATGTTGGCAGGAGTCGGGATCGGTGTGGCCTCTGCGCTGGCCTTGTCAGCCGCCGCCAGCGGATCCCTGTTTTCATCACAGCCTCAGTTCGCCGAAGTGCTGGCCAGCAAAGCGGTGACCGAGACCATCAAGACCCCCCGTCAGGAGTGTCGCAACGTCACCGTGACTCACCGCAAACCGGTGCAGGACGAGCACAAGATCCTGGGTACCGTGGTCGGCGCGGCGCTGGGCGGGGTGCTTGGCAACCAGTTTGGTGGCGGCAACGGCAAGAAGGTGGCAACCGCCGCAGGTGCCGTGGCGGGTGGCTATGCCGGCAACCAGGTACAGGGCAACATGCAGGCCGGTGATACCTACACCACCACCGAACAGCGCTGCAAGACGGTGCAGGAGAGCAGCACCCGCACCCTGGGTTATGACGTCACCTACCGCCTCGCCGGCCAGGAAGGGGTGATCCGCATGAACAAGGCCCCCGGCGCCACCATCCCGGTCAAGGATGGCAAGCTGGTGATCGACGGCCCCCAGAGCGGCAGCTGATCCCGTCAGCCTGTCCCGCTCAGAGGCCCATCCTGGTGATGGGCCTCGCTGTTTTTGGCGCTCTTGGCCGACAACAGAAACAACAGAAAGGGGCCCGCAGGCCCCTTTTCTTATTGCTCAATCATCCTCAGTGGCGACCGAAGGGCCACCAGGACTTGTCGTTGTCCAGAATGTCGACCCGGGTCTCCTGCAGGTTACCCGGCTGGCCACCTTGCAATGTAGCCAGGCTCACCTTGAACTGCTCGGTGGGCTCGACAAACCAGTCATCGATGATCAGCACCTTGACCGACTTGCTGCCCCCCTCGCCCGCGGCCCAGCTCACCGACTGACCGAACCAGGGCAGGAAATCCAGCCCCCAGCGCGCCGTGACCCCGTCAAGGGCCACCCGGGCCCGGGCCGGTTTGCTCAGATCGCCGCTGCGTACCAGCGGGATATCGGCAAACCACTGCCCCTCGTTCACCGTCAAGCTAGCTCGCGCCAGCGAGATGGTGGACGGCGCCAGCTTGTCCTTGATGGTCACCAGGGTCTGGTGCTGCTCGCCCAGGGTCGCGCCACTCGGGTCAAACAGCTCCAGGGTAAAGGTCTCGTCCCCTTCGCGCAGGGTGTCGCTCTTCACCGGGATGCTGATGGTCTGGCTGTCGCTCTGTCCGGCGGCCCAGTGCAGGGTGCCGGTGAGCGGCGCCACGTCGTTGGCATCGGCGCTGCCGTAGGCAATGCGGTAGCTGACGCTGGCCTCCCCATAGGTGCCGTCACGGCGCGCCACGCTCAAGGCCAGGGTGTTGCCCTCCTCCACGTTGGCAGCGGCGCTCTCGAGGCTCAATACTCCGGCGGGCGGCAGCGGATACTGAATGGCTACCAGCACGGGATCGTGATCCGAGGCGCTGAAGGGCCCTTCGGATTTCGCCAGCTGGCCGCTGTACTTGCTGCCGTACTCGAAGAAGTTGCTCTCGGCAGAGTTGATGTGCCAATCCTCGATGCCGATCACCTTGGCCGCGAGGCTCGGGTTTGCCAGGGCGTGATCCAGGTTGCCGAGCTCCCCTTCGTAGCTGTAGGAGTAAGTGTCGGTGCCGTGGAAGCGGGTGTTGAGGTTGATAAGGCCATACCCCTTGCCAAGAGCGCTGCCGCTCTCCTCGAAGGGCTGACCCGCCAGAGTGGTGAAGGAGGCGCTCATGATCTGGCGCGATTGGGCAGCCGGATCATAGTCGGTCAGCACCCGGATGGGATCCTCCATGCCATAGGCGTTCATGTCGCCGATAAGCAGCAGATCCCCGGCCAAATCCTTGAGGTGCTCCCCCAGCACCTTGGCGGCGGAGACCCGCAGCGCATTGCAGTGGCCCTGGCCATCGAGGGGATCGGCAGTGGCATAGTCGGGGTAATCCTCGAAGCAGGCGGAGCCCTTGGACTTGAGGTGGTTGACCACCAGGGTCAGCGGCGCATCCCCCTTGAGCGAGCTGAAACGCTGCACCAGCGACTCGCGCATCCCCTGATTGATGGTCACCGGCTTGCCGCTGGCGTCCTGCGCCTCGGCCTGCTGCACCGGCAGCGCGATGAGGCTGGCAGCCCCCTCCGGGGTCACCTTGGCGGGCCGGTAGATGAGGCCCACCGTGATGGCGTCGGTGCCGATGGGCTTGCCATCCGGTGAGGCAATCCAGCGGTAGTGATCCGCCTCATCCGGCTGGGCGGCGTTGAGGGCCGCCACCAGGTTGGCGATGGCGGAGTTGTCGCCATAGCCGTTGTTCTCGATCTCCATCAGCCCCACCACGTCGGCGTTGAGGCGAGTGATGGCGCTGACGATCTTGGTGCGCTGCAACTCGAACTCCACCACCGTCGGGGCGCCCCGGTTGCTACCGGTGGGGTTGGCATCGCCCCCCACGACCGTGGTGAAGAAGTTGAGCACGTTGAAGCTGGCGACCCGCAGATCCCCCGCCTCGGCGAGTTCCGGCGTTTCCACCCGATCCCAGCCACTGTGATCTATCTGGCTCGCGTCGATGCGGTTGCTGGCCACCAGTCGGAACAGGTTGTAGGAGTAACCAAGCGCCCCCTCCAGCCCGTTGAGCTTGTCGCCGATGCGCAGGTAACCGTCCTCGGCGTTGAAGCCGGGGAACCAGGGCAGCACGCCGTCCGGCGCCTTGGCGTCGGTCTCCACCACCAGCTGGTTCTGCTGGTTGCGCAGGGCCCAGTTGCTCGCCTCCTGGCTCATGGCGGCAAATTTCTGGGTCGACTTGATGAGCGGCGCACCATAGGCCAGCACCAGGTTGTTGCGCTTGCCGTCGTAATCGAAGCTGAAGTTGCGGGTCACCACCAGGCTGGAGCCCGGCACCAGCCGTACCTGCATCCCCTCGTGACGCTCCAGCAGCTGGCTCAAGCTCTCGCCCGCCACCGGCAGCAGATCCACCGCAGCCGGGATGGCCCCCAGCGGCCGGGTCACCACCAGCTCGTCGGCGTTGAGCTGGGTCTGGTTGAAATACTCCTTCACCTTGCCAGAGACGCACACTTCGGCGCCCGGGACGATGGCAGCATTGGCCTTGGTGCTGTAGACGAAGAGGCCGTCGGAGGTGGCCGGATCGCCGTCCCCCTGCTCATCTTGAATGAAGAAGCCCTTGTAGAGGCCGCTGACCACCTGGGTCACCACGCCGCGGGTGGCGTAGGCCTGTTCCGATTCGAACTTGCCGGCCGGCACCAGCGGGCTGCTGGTGCCGGGGCTCTGAATGGCAGGCACCGGCACCAGGCTGTCCACCGGGCAGACGAAGGCGGGCGGCTGGGTGCCATCGCAGGGGCCATCGCCACTGCAACCCAGGCCGCTGGCGTCATCTTTCGGGGCGGCCACGTATTCCTGCGCCGGATCGAAGGGGGCGGTTGCATCAGTCCGACCCGTGGTGACGGTGGCCTTGCGACGCAGGGTCATGTCCAGGGTCGAGACGTTGCCCGACACCCAGGCCGTGCCCGGATCCACCCCCACCTGGCCGAAGCTGTCCACTATCTCGCTGCCGCGATAGAGCACCAGGGCGTCGTCACCGTTGAACACCAGGTTGCCGCTGGTGCGGTTGGCCTTGGCCAGGATCTCGCTGCTGGCGGAGGGGTTGGCCAGCACCAGAGTGGCCCCCGGGGCCAGCGTGCCTTGCAGCGCCAGGCTGTTGGTGGGTGATTCGCTGATGGGTTTGCCGTTGGCGTAGAGCGCCAACCGGTATTGGGAAAGATCGACGAGGTCGCTGCCGAGGTTGCTCAGCTCCACCGCCTTGTTGTTGCCCGAGCCTTCCAGGTATTCGCTGATGAGCAGCTGTGCCTGTGCCGGTCCCGCCAGCGCCAGCCCGACGGCCAGCGCTACCAGAGAGTGTCTTCCTGACATGCCAGTTTCCTTTTTCTTTTTGATGTTATGTTTTGCGCCCCGCCAAGCGGGCCGCAGCACCTGATTACAACCCTGATTGCGTATCATGGCGGCCTTCGCCGACCATGGCGCCTACTCTGCCCGTTTGCGCGAAGGGTCACCGCGAGCTGGCTAACAATTACAGAAAAATGTTGCGACCAGGTGACAAAAAAGGGGGCTTTTTTCAGACCCCTTGCCACTATTTTCCGTTATTTCCCGCCCGCCGGTATTTGCTGCCGCCAATAGGCAAAAGGGGCGCACAAGATGGCGACACAAGCTGACATATCGCGTAAAAACAGTCGCTTGCCACCCCACCAGCTGCCGCACGCAGCAGCCTGTTTATTAATTAGGCGATCTGGTAAGCGACACCGGATGGGTGCCCCCCATTGCCCGCCCAAAATAACCAGATGCACGCTTGAGCGGCGGGGTGAAAATAACCTCCCGGCCTATTTCAGGCGCCGTCATGTCAGTGCCGAACGACGGTTTGCAAGGCTCATCGAGGGGCGACTCCGTCACCCCTTGCAGCACTTCTTCACCGCCCGCACCACGTTCTGATAACCGGTGCAGCGACACAGATTCCCCGACAGGCCTCGGCGGATCTCCGCCTCGGTCAAGGGTCGGCGATCTGTCTTGTCGAGCAGGGCGGCGCTCGCCATCACGAGGCCCGGGGTGCAAAAGCCGCACTGCACCGCCCCCTCGTCGATAAAGGCCTGCTGCACGTCGGAGAGCTCGTTGCCTCTGCGCTCCCCCTCCACGGTGCGAATGGATTTGCCATCGGCCCACACCGCCAGATAGAGGCAGCTGTCGATGGCGGTGCCATCCACCCGCACGGTACAGGCGCCGCACTCACCGACACTGCACCCCTCTTTCACGCTGATGAGCCCCTGCCCACGCAGGAAGTGAAGCAGCGACATGGTGGGCGACACCGCGTAGGAGTAAGGCTTGCCGTTGATCTCGCACTGGATCGCAACAGTGGGACAGCTTTGCGGTTGCATCATAGGATCTTGCCTCCGGCACGTTCGACGGCGCAGGTGATCACCCGCTGCGCCAGGGTTTTGATCAGGTGCAGGCGAAACTCTTTGTCTGCCCGCCAGGAGGAGCGCGGCGCCACGTCGGCCACCACCGCCTCGGCAATCGCTGCCAGCGTGGCGCGAGTCAGCGGTTGCCCCTCGGCCGCAGCTTCGGCGTGCGGGGTGCGCACCGGCGTCGGTGCCGCCACCCCGTAGGCCAGCCGCAGACTCTTGAAGTGGCCATCCTCAATCTGGCAGTAGGCGGCGCAGCCGATGGTGGCGATGTCCATGGCACCCCGCATGGCGTATTTGAAGTAGTGGGAGCCCACCTGGGGGTGCGCGTCCGGGGCAAAGTGAAACGCCACCAGGATTTCCGCCGGTTGCAGCGCCACCTTGCCCGGGCCGGTGTGAAAGCCGGCGATGGGGATGCGGCGCGTGCCATCGGGGCCGGCGATTTCCAGCTCGGCCTCCAGTGCGACGGTGGGCGCCGCCGAGTCGGCACTGGTGGCGCCGTTGCAGATGTTGCCGCCATAGGTGGCGACGTTGCGGATCTGCGGCCCGGCTATGGTGGCGGCCGCTTCCGCCAGCATCGGCAGGCGGCGCTGCACCAGCTCGTTTTCGATGAGCTCGGTAAAGGTAGTGCCGGAGCCGATGCGAATAGAGCCGTCGGCCAGCCCGCTCACCCCCTTGAGCTCGGGCAAGTCGTGAATATCGACGATATGACGATAGGCGGCGTTGAGGTGATGGAGCTGGATCATCACATCGGTGCCGCCAGCCAAGAGGCGCGCCTCTGGGTCGGCCTGGCGCAGGGCAACCGCCTCGGCCACGCTGTGGGCCTTGTAGTAACGGGCAATATCAAACATGGCGTTGCTCCTCCCCTGATCCCTCGCCAATCAAACCCGCCGCGACAAACTCCCGGAACAGGGTCTTGGGGGTGATGGGCAGCTCGTTGATGGCGACCCCAGTCGCCATGCGAATGGCGTTACGGATCGCCGGGCCCGGCGAGATGATGGGTGGCTCCCCCAGGGATTTGTGGCCATAGACCGACTGGGGCTCGTAGGTCTGCACGAAGTCGCACTCGAGCTCGGGCAAATCCAGCATGGTGGGGAACTTGTAGTCGAGCAGGTTGGGGTTGCGCACCACGCCGGTCTTGGCGTCGATGATCATCTCCTCGAACAGCGACCAGCCGATCCCCATCCCCATGCCGCCGTGCACCTGCCCCTCCGCCAGCTGCGGGTTGAGGATCTTGCCCGCATCGTGCAGGTTGAGGATGCGGTTGATGGTCACCTTGCAGAGATCGATGTCGACACTGAGATCGACAAAGGTGCAGCCAAAGCTCGGCGGGTTGGTGGTGGTCTTGTGGGAAACCTCGGAGGTGATCTGGCCGCCGATAGTGAGGTGGTAATAGGCGTTGACCGATACCTCGGCGACGCTGATGAGCACCTTGTCCGGCGCACCCGCCAGCACCACGTAACCGTCGATCAGGGTGAGCGATCCCACATCCTGATGGCAGAGCTGGGCCGCCAGCGACAAGATGCGGGCCCTCAGTTGCAGCGCCGCCTGATGGATGGCGGGGGCCGCCACATAGCTCTGGCGCGAGGCGAACGAACCAGGATCGTAGGCGGTGATGTCGGTATCCTGGGTCGAGATGACCCGGATCTGCTCAAACGGAATGCCTAACGTCTGGGCCGCCATCTGGGCAAAGACGGTGTCCGACCCCTGCCCTATCTCGGTGGCGCCGATCTGCAGATTGACGGTGCCATCCTGGTTGAGCAGCATGCGGGCGCCGGCAATTTCGACCCCCACCGGATAGGTGTTGGAGCCGTAACTGAAACAGGCCACCCCGATGCCGCGCCGCACCCGGCTCGCCGGATCCTGCGCCAGACATTCGGCCTTGAGCCGCTCCCACTGGAACTGCTCGCCGCCCCGGCGCAGACACTCGGGCAAGCCGGCGCTGTAGATGGTCTTCTGGTTGACCTGATTGACATCCCCCTCGCGGGCCACGTTGGCGATGCGCACCGCAAGCGGATCCAGACCCAGCTCGGCGCAGGCATCGTCCAGCATGCACTCGAGGGCAAACACCACCTGGGGCGCGCCGTAACCGCGCATGGCACCGGCGGTGGGCAGGTTGCTATAAAACGTCTTGGCGTCATAGCCAAAGGCGCTGCGCGGATAGAGGTAGCTTATCTTGTTGGCGCCAGCGCTGGCGATGGAGTGGCCGTGGGAGGCATAGCCGCCGGTGTTGGAGAGCACGTCGAGCTGATAGCCCTTGAGGGTGCCATCCCGGCTGATGCCGAGGGTGCCGTCGATGGCAAAGCCGTGGCGGGTGCGGGAGGCAAAGAAGCACTCCTCCCGGCTCAGGGTCACCTTGACCGGCACGCCGCCAAGCTGGTAGCTCAGAAACGCCGCCATCGGCTCTTCCAGCACATCCTGCTTGTTGCCAAAACCGCCGCCCATGTAGGGCTTGATCACCCGCACGCTCGACCAGGGCAGGCCGAGGGATTTGGCCACCCGGCTGCGCACAATCTGGGGGATCTGGGTGCTGGTGACGACGATGATGTGGTCCGGCTGATCCATGTAGGCGTAACAGGTCACCGTCTCCAGATGACAGTGCTGCACCACCGGCGTCTGGTAGTGCCCCTTGAACTGCATGTCGGCGGCGGCGATGGCCTGTTCCGGCTCACCCGCCCGGATCTGGCTCTGGCGCAGCAGGTTGCCGGTCGGGTGGATGGGACAGGCGCCCTCGGCCAGGGCACTGGCCGCATCCGTCATCACCGGCAGCGGCTCGTAGGTCACCTTGACCAGGGAGGCAGCCTTCTCGGCAACCAGCGGATCGCGGGCCACGACTATGGCGACGCCATCGCCAAAGTGGCGCACATGGTCGGTGAGCAGACGCCGGTCTTTCACGTCCCGCTTGGCCTCATCGAGGGACCAGGCGTGACCGGCGGTGCGAAAACAGGTGGTGGGCACATCCTCGTGGGTGAACACGGCTTCGACCCCGTGCAGGGCCAGCGCCTCGCTGGCGTCGATGGTGAGCACCTTGCCGTGGGCGATATGGCTTCGCACGTACTTGGCGTGGCGCATGCCGAGCATGATGTTGTCGTCGGTGTAGCGGGCGCTGCCGGTCACCTTGGCCTCGGCATCCACCCGCTTGAGCGGTAATCCTATGGACATATGCAAGTCCTTTGTCAGGCAGAAAAAATCAGAACCGGTATAAAAAACAGCAAGATATGCGCCCGTTTCCGGCACGTCGGGCCAACCGGGGGGCAAAGGCGGCGAGCAAAGGGAAGAAGTGTGAAGAAGATCCCATCCGGCTCTCCGTCATGGCCGTGGCCGACCCCGGAATAGCAGCCCATGGAGGACTCGGCGGCGCCAGTGCCGGGCGGCGTTATCAATCTGGTAAGCCCCGTTATCAAAATGGTATGAGTGCGGTTTAAAGGGCGGGGCCGGCCAAGAGAGGCTGGCCCCGCGATAGAGAAGAACGCGATGCGGACTAGATGGCCCAGCCGCCGGCATAGAAGAGCACCAGCGCCAGGGCGATGATGACGGTGCCGACGTTGAGCTTGCGCCACTCCTTCGAGCAGATGCGGCCGATCACCAGGGCGCTGAAGCCCAGCATGATGCCGGTGACGATGTTGCAGGTGAGCACGATGAAGACGGCGCACAGCAGGCCGGACATGGCCCCGACGAAGTCATCGAAGTCAAGCCGGGCGACGTTGCTCAGCATCAAGAGTCCCACGTACATCAGGGCCGGCGCCGTGGCATAGGCCGGCACCAGGTAGGAGAGCGGCGAGAGGAACAACATCAGCAGGAACAAGACCCCCACCACGGTGGCGGTGAGACCGGTCTTGCCCCCTGCCGCCGTGCCCGCCGCCGATTCGATGTAGACGGCGGCCGGCGCGGCCCCCACCAGACCGGAGAAGATGCTGCTGATGGAGTCGGCGCTGAGCGCCTTGCCGCTGTTGATGATGTGGCCATCCTTGTCCAGCAGGTTGGCCTGCCCCGCCACCGCGCGAATGGTGCCGGTGGCATCAAACACCGCCGTCATCACCAGCGCCAGCACGCTTGGCAGCACCAGCGGCGAGAGCGCCCCCATGATGTCCAGGCTGAAGATGAGGGACTTGCCCTGCTCGTCGGCGAGACTCGGCATGGCGAACAGCCCCTGGTACTTGACCGCCGGATCGAAGATGAGGCCGAAAATGGAGATGGCGATGATCACCAGCAGGATCCCGCCCGGAACTTTAAGCTTCTCCAGCCCGACGATGACCGCCAGCCCGATGAGGGACATGATGACCGGCATGGAGGTAAAGGCCCCCAGCGCCACCGGTAGCCCCTCCAGCGGGTTCTTGATCACCAGCCCCACCCCGTTGGCGGCGATCAGCAGCAGGAAGAGCCCGATCCCGATGCCGGTGCCGTGGGCGATCCCCATCGGCAGGTTGTCGAGGATCCAGCTGCGCACCCCGGTCACCGAGATGGCGGTAAACAGCACCCCCATCAGAAAGACGGCGCCGAGCGCCACCGGGATGGAGATCTGCTGCCCCAGCACCAGGCTGAAGGCGGTAAAGGCGGTAAGCGAGATGGCGCAGCCGATGGCCATCGGCAGCTTGGCCCAAAGCCCCATCAGCAGCGAACCAAAGCCCGCCACCAGACAGGTGGCCACGAACACGGCGCCGGGGGGAAAGCCCGCCTTGCCGAGCATGCTGGGCACCACGATCACCGAATAGACCATGGCGAGGAAGGTGGTGAGCCCCGCCAGCACCTCCTGGCGCACGTTGCTGCCTCGCTCGCTGATCATGAAGTAGCGATCGAGTGCGCCGCCGGCGGGCTGTCGTCCCGCCGCCGCCCCCTTGTCCGCAACTGCCCCGTCCATCTCGTTTATCCTGTTTGTCTGGCTCATGGCCGACTCCTTCCTGCATCCCTGAATGTGTCGTGACGAAATGGCGGTCGGTGCCGTGGATCTCTGCTGCCACGGTCGCCGGCATCATGGGGTTGGCAGGCAAGGCAAACGTTTGACTTGCCGTCTAAAAAACCGGGCCATTTCACCTGCTGTGGCGGGGCAAGCGCCTCGCCTGTCGTGCGGCGCAGGCACCACGCTGGTCCCTGCTGCCGTGTTCCCGGGGCGAGCATGCCCGCCCCTCTCCTGTGAAAAGCGGATCAGCCCCGCTCGTGCACCAGCTGACCATCCACGTAGGTGCGGTAGATGGATCTGTCATCCCCCAGGGTCAGCAGCACGAACAGCTTGTCGCGCAGGGTGGTGGAGTTGTCATAACGCAGCTGCTGCAACGGGGTGGCGACCGGGTCGAGCACCACGAAATCCGCCTCCTTGCCCACCGCGAAGCTGCCGATCTGCTCGTCCAGCCCGAGCGCATGGGCGCCGCCTAGGGTGGCGAGATAGAAGGCCTGATAGGCCGAGAGGCGCTCGCCCTGCAACTGCATCACCTTGTAGGCCTCGTTGAGGGTCTGCAGCATGTTGAAGGTGGTGCCGGCGCCGATGTCGGTGCCCATCCCCACCTTCACCTGCTTGTGCCACGCCTTGTGCAGCTTGAAGAGACCGCTGCCCAGATACAGATTCGAGGTGGGACAAAACGCGATGGTGGAGCCGGTCTCCTTCAGGCAATCCCACTCCTGCTCTTCCAAATGGACGCAGTGGGCAAACACGCAGTTGTGGCCGGTGAGGCCGTGCTGGTGATAGACGTCGAGATAGCCCTGATGCTCTGGGAAGAGGGATTTTACCCAGGCTATCTCGTCCTTGTTCTCACACAGGTGGGTGTGCAGATAGGTGGTCGGGTACTCTTCGCGCAGCCGTCTCGCCATCGCCAGCTGCGCCGGGGTCGAGGTGGGGGCAAAACGCGGCGTGATGGCGTAGAGCAAGCGGCCGTTGCCGTGCCAGCGCTCGATGAGCGTCTTGCTCTGTTCATAACTGCTCTCGGCGGTATCCAGCAGATAATCTGGCGCGTTGCGATCCATCATCACCTTGCCGGCGATCATCCGCATGTTGATGCGGCTGGCCGCCTCGAACAGGGCATCCACCGACTCGGGGTGGACGGTGCCGAACACCAGCGCCGTGGTGGTGCCGTTTCGCAGCAGCTGCTTGATGAAGAAGGTGGACATCTCGCGGGCATACTCGAGATCGTTGTAGCGCCGCTCGGCCGGGAAGGTATGGCGGTTGAGCCACTCCAGCAGCTGCTCGCCATAAGCCCCCACCATCTCGCTTTGCGGGTAGTGGATGTGGGTGTCGACAAAGCCTGGCACTATCATCTTGCCGCGATAATCCCGCACCCGCACCTGGGCCGGGATCCGCTCCTTGCCCTCCTCCCACTGGCCGAACCAGTCGATGCAGCCGTTGCGGATGATCAGCAGGCCATCTTCAATGAGGCGGGCATTGGGCTCTATCTCCTCGGGCTGGCTCACCACCCGGGTGATGTCAAAGAAGCTGCCACGCACCGCCTTGACGGAGTTGTCGTTTTTCATCTCTCAATTCCCTCTTGTTGTTCGTTAGCCGCGATCCACTTGCGGGGCGCGCACCTGTCCCTCCTCCGTCGCCAGCCCCTGTTGGCGGGCGGTGGCCGACGAAGCGGGCCGGGTGGCAAAACGGGTGTCGGGCTTGTCGCTCAGCTGGATCAGCTCCACCGCCTCGGCGGCATTGGCGGCCGCCTGGCGTCTGCGGCTTTGCGGCAGCACCAGATTCATGATGATGGCGGTGATGCCGCCGGCGCAGATGGGGTTCTCCACCAGCATGTAGATCCCCGCCGGCAGCACCTTGAACACGTTCGGGTCGTAGGAGACCCCGAGCCCCAGCCCGAGCGAGGTGGCGACGATCAGGGTCTCGCGCCGATCGAAGCCGTGACTGATGATGATGCGCCCGCCGGCGATGGCGATCATGGAGAACATGATGACCATGGCGCCCCCCATCACCGGCGACGGTATGGTGGTGAAGAAGCGCCCCACCACCGGGAAAAGGCCGAGCAGCACCAGGATGACGGCGATGAACTTGCCCACGTGGCGCGAGGCCACCCCGGTCATCTGGATGACGCCGTTGTTCTGGGCGAAGGTGGTGAGCGGCAGGGAGCCGAGCGCCGAGGCGATCACCGACACCAGGCCGTCCGCCAGCACGCCGCCGGAGAGCCGTTTTTGAAACTCGGGGCCCTGGATCTGCCGGTGGGAGACCATGGCAGTGGCGGTGATGTCCCCCACCGCCTCCAGCACGCTCAACAGATAGATGGTGCCGGCCAGCACGAAGGCGTGCAGATCGAAGGAGAAACCGTACTTGAACGGAATGGGCACAGTGATGAGCGGCAGGTTCTCAAGGGCGGTGAAATCCACCATGCCGAGCATCAGGGCCACCGCATAGCCCACCAGCAGGCCGATGGCGATGCCGCTCATGCGAAGCAAGGGGCTTTTGCTGCAGTTGAAGGCGACGATGACGCAGAGCACCAGCAGCCCCAGGCCGATGTTCTCGTATTTGCCGAAGGTGCCGCTACTCATGGCGGAGAAGCCGCCGCCAAAGTCGATGATCCCCACCTTGATGAGGCTCAGGCCAATCATCAGCACCACCACCCCGCTCACGGTGGGGGTGATCACCCGCTTGAGATAGGGCAGCACGAAGGAGGAGCCCATCACCAGGAAGGCCCCGACGAAGGAGACTCCGAGCAGGGTCGAGACGATCAGCTCCTCGTGCAGGCCATCTTTTTTCATGGCGCTACCCAGCGCAATCATCACGGTGACGAAGGAGAAGTTGACCGACTGGATGGAGAGCAGCCCCGAGCCAATGGGGCCGTAGCGGTTCACCTGCAGCCAGGTGCCGATGCCGGAGGCGATCATCGCCATGGAGACCAGGTAGGCGGTGGTCTCGGTGGAAAGGCCAAGGGCCCCGCCCACGATGAGGGCCGGGGTCACCATGGGCACGAAGATGGCCAGCAGGTGGGTCACGGCCCCCATCAGGGTTTGGTAAAAGGGAGGTTTGTCTTCGAGCGCGTAAATCAGGTCCGAGTGCTTGCGTGTTGTTTTAGACATCTTGATTGTCCCATCACACAGAATATGGGCGGAGTACTCATTCCGCTGTCAGGTGCTGGGGGCGAGCCTGCGCCCGCCCCTCACCTTTTCTTTTGTTATGCCGACGCTTGTTGCTCCAGCTTGCCCAGTTCACGCAGGATCTGCTCCGGCGTGAAGTGCCACTTGCGCAGCCAGACACCGCAGGCGTCGTGGATGGCGGTGGCGATGGCAGGTGCGGCGCCGTTGACCCCGATCTCCGAGATGGACTTGGCGCCGTAAGGGCCGACCTTGTCGTCACTCGGTACCAGAAAGGCCCTAAAATCGCGCGGAATGTCGCCAATCTTGGGCGCGCCATAGCTCTTCAGATCCCGGGTGAGCGGAATGCCCTTGCCGTCGTAGCAGATCTCCTCGGTCAGGGAGTGGCCGATGGCCCGCATGGTCGCCCCGTAGATCTGGCCGAGCGCCAGCTCCGGGTTGATGGGAGTGCCGCAGTCGAGCAGGGCGTAGAACTTGTCGAGCCGGATCTGGCCGGTTCTGACGTTGACCGCCACCTCGGCGAAGTTGGCGCCGTACGGGAAGGCGAGCTCCGAGGTGATGTAGCTGGCAGTGCCCACCAGGATGCCGAAGCCGGTACCGGTCTCGGCCTTGTGGGCCAGCTTGGCGAGGCTCACCTCCCCCAGCTTGCCGCGCACCAGGCCCGGGAACGCCAGCTCAACATCTGCTACCGGTTCGCCCAGCATGGCGGCGCCGTGGAACAGGATCTTCTCCTTGAGGTTCTCGGCCGCCTTCTTGGCCGCGTTGCCGGAGAAGCAGGTGCCTGACGAGGCGTAGGCCCCCTTGTCGAACAGGGCGTGGTCGGTGTCACCGGAGATGACGTGCACATCCCCAAGCGGGCAGTGCAGCACTTCGGCAGTCAGCTTGGCCACCACGGTATCGAGGCCAGTACCGATATCGGCGCCACCGGAGTGGACGATAAAGGTGCCGTCCGATTCCAGCTTGACCATGCAGTTGGCCTGATCGATATCCGGGATCCCCGATTTTTGCATGATGATGGCGACGCCACGACCGATGCGCCAATCCCCGTCGGCGGGTTTGGGGCTGTCCCAGCCGATCAGCTCGCGACCTTGCTTGAGGATGGGTTCAAGGGCACAGCTGGCCGCATGGGGTACCGAGGTGGGCATCTTGCCCTCGCCGATGGCACCCAGCACCTTGAGGATGTCCCCCTCGTGCACCCGGTTGTGCTCCACCATCTCGAGCTGATCGATCCCCAGTTTCTCGGCAAGTTCGGCAATCGCCATGGTCAGCGCGAAGTTGCCCTTGGGCGCGCCGTAGCCCTGATAGGCCCCGGTCGGGCAGATGTTGCTGTAGTAGGTGTTGACGGTAAAGCGCACGTTCTCGCACGGATAGAGCGGCAGGGAGAGCGCCGGGCCGTTGCTTGGCACCGTCAATGAGTGGTTGCCGTAAGGGCCGGTGTTGGCACGAAAATCCATCTCGATGGCGGTGATGGTGCCATCCTTCTTGGCCCCCACTTTCACCTTCACCTTGGCCACATGGCGCGAGGTGTTGCTGATGAACTCCTCTTCACGGGTGTAGCGGAAGGTGACCGGACGACCGGTGACCCTGGTCGCCCAGGCGCACACCTCTTCCAGCAGGATATCCTGCTTGGAGCCAAAGCCGCCCCCTACCCGCTCCTTGATCACATGCACCTGGTGCTGCTTCATGCCGACGATGCGCGCCACCTGACGGCGCACGTGCCACGGCACCTGGGTGGAAGCGTGAATGACCAGACGATCGCCATCCATGTAGGTGAAGCAGATGTGCGGCTCGGTCGGGCACTGCTGGGCCTGGGTCGACTCGTAGGTGCGCTCGACAATCTCGTCCGCCTCGGCAAAGCCCTTGGCCACATCGCCAATCTGGCCATGGACGCTGGCGGCCAGGTTCTCGTGGGGACGGGAACCGATGGGGAAGTTGATGATCATGTGCTCGTCGCCGCGGCGCACCGAGCAGGCGTTCTGCTGCTCCAGATCTGCCGGCGCCCCGGCCATGTAGACGATGGGCTCGTCGTGCACCAGCGGCGCATTGGGGGCCATCGCCTCGTCTATGTTCATGACCGCCGGCAGCACCTGATACTCGACCTCGATGAGTTTGAGCGCCGCCAATGCGATGGCTTCGCTCTCGGCCACCACGGCGGCCACCCGATCACCGACGTGACGCAGCTTGCGGCCAAACATGCGGCGATCGAGCGGTGACGGCTCGGGCGCGCTCTGGCCACCCGGGGTGTAGTAGACATCCGGGCAGTTGAGGTGGGTGATGACGTGCACCACCCCCGCCATGGCTTCGGCGCGGCTCACGTCGAGTTTGGTGATCACCGCATGGGGATGGGGGCTTCGCAGCATCTTGATGACCAGCGCATCCTCGCTGACCCTGTCCTCCACGTAGCAGGGCTTGGCCTGCACCATCTTGGCGGCGTCCACTTTCGGGCAGCTCTTGCCGATATGACGCAGATCGTCACGAAACTCGGGGGCAATCTGGCACAGGTAATCGGGATCCTTGAGGCGCGAGCTGGCGAGATCTATGGCCTGATAGAACTGCTGGTAGCCGCCGTCGCGGTGAAACAGGCCCGAGAGCGCGTCGTCGATTTGATCACGGCTGGGGTTGGGATGGCGATCAAGCAGGTCGGTGACGATGAGCGCAGCAGCCGGATCGTTGTAGCCGGACTGCACCACGCCCACGTCCACCATGGCCTGCTGTACCAGACTGAGCTGGTTCCAGCTGCCGAGCGACTCGGCGGTGCGCACCTGCGCGCCCTCCAGCTGGGCGGCGATCAGCAGGGAGGCGTTGATCACCTTGCCGTTGAACAGGATGGCGTCGGAGCCGGCAAAGCCAAAGCCGTCGTCGCTGTTGCGCACCGAGTGCATCCGGCACTGGTTGAACAGCACCCGCTGGGCATTCTCGCCAGCCGGGGTGATGACGGTGCGCAGGGCACCGTTCAGGGTAAAGTTGAGTTCCATCATGCCTGTACCTCCTGCTGCTGGCACTCCACCAGCAGATCCGCCACCACCACCCCGCTGATATAGCGCTTGTAGGCCACGCTGCCACCGAGATCCGCGCGCGGCGCAATCAGTGCGCTTACCGCCGCCTCCAGCGCCGCATCCCGCAGCTCATGACGCTCCACATCCCGCAGACGCATCGGTTGCGGCGTGACACCCGCCAGGGCGACCCGCATCTCGCCAAGGGCATCGAGGGCCACCGCAGCAGTCATCACCGCCAGGCCATCGGCGTTGCGGCTGATGCGGCGAGTGGCGCAGCGCAGCTCGGGCTCCGGCAGCACCACCCCCAGCACCAGCTCCTTGCGCTGACCGGCCAGGTAGGCATCGATGGGTTGCAGCTGGTTGTTCTCCAGCACCACCACGGCTTCGAGCACCAGCAGTACCGGCAGCAGCGGGGAGTCCTGCTGCTGGCAGGCAATTTCGCCGCCGAGGGTGGCCTGATTGCGCAGATGGCGGGAGTAGACAAACCCCAGCGCCTCGCACAGGGCGGCCGGGGTACGGGGGTCGTCTTTGAGGGCTTGCAGGGTAACGGTGGCGCCGATGTGGAGCTGACCGTGCTGCTGCTCAATCTGGCCAAGCCCGAGCTTGTCCAGCGAGATGGCGACCTTCTTGTCGGTACGGGTCGGCGCGGCGTTGAGCTTGCTGCCCCCCCCCATGTAGACGGCGTCGTTGCCAAAGCGGGCCTTGAGTTCCAAAGCCTGACCCAGTTGCTCGGGTCGGAAGAATTGCTCAATCATGTGTCGTCCTTACTCTTGCAGCCCGCCGCCGGGCAAATCCACAGGGCGGGCAATCCAGTCCAAACGTGCGGAGGGTGGCCTCAGGCCAGCTGATCCATCCGTTGCCACAGGCGGCTCGCCACCTTGCTGGCCTGCTCATAAAGAGGCTCGACGTCAAAGGCGAACTCGCGATCCTGATAGACCATGCGACCCTCCACCATCACGCTGTTGACCGAGGATGAGCCCATGCCGAAGGCGAGATGGCCGCCCAGGTTGCGCGGCGCCAGCGGGGTCGGTGCTGCGTAGTCGCAAATGGTGAGGTCGGCCTTGTAACCCGGCTCAAGGCGGCCAAATTTGGCGCTGAAGTTGCGCTCCAGCAGGGTATTGCCGTTCCAGAGGAAGCGGGCAAAACTGTCAGGCCAGAGCGCTCCGCCGGCATCCTTGTGCTTGAAATAGGCAAACTTGAGCTCTTCGAACATGTCGGAGCCGATACCATCGGTGCCGAGCGCCAGATTGCGATACTCCGGCAGGTGCATGTTGTAGCCCACGTGGTTGTTCATGTTGGAGCGGGCGTTGTGCACCAGGAAGGCATCGCGGCTGTTGAGCAGCTCGATGTCGGCCGGGCTCAGATAAATGCCGTGAGCGATCAGGGTCTTGCTGTCGACAAGGCCAAACTCGTCCAGCCGGGCGATGGGCTCCTTGCCATGGTGGTGGTGGCCGTGGGCCATGTCGTAGCGGTCTTCCGCCACATGGATATGCAGACCGCGACCGGTGACCTGCACCGCTTCGCGCAGCATGGCGAGCCCCTCGTCGGGCACGGTGAAGGGGGCGTGGGCACCGATGTGGGCCTCCACCAGATAGGGTTCGCTCCCCTTGGCCTTGGCGGCATCAATGGCCTGCGCGAACAATATGTTCTCCTCCACCCCGGCCTGCAGTTCGGCGAGGCCGCCGTTGCGATCCGTGGTCTCGAAGCAGGTCATGCCGCGCAGACCCGCCTCCACAAACCCTTTGCGCAGCACGTTCAGGGAGCCCTTGATGAAGTTGGGCGAGGCGTGGTGGTCAATCACCGCGCTGCAGCCGCTCTTGATCGCTTCCAGCGAGCAGATGAGGCCGCTGTAGTAGAGGGACTCTTCATCGAGCGCCCGATCGAGCCGCCACCAGAGGTTTTTCAGGGTGGAGATAAAGTCCGGGCAGGGGGCGATGTTGGCCATGATCCCCCGCGACAGGCCGGAGTAGAAGTGGTTGTGGGCACAGACGATGCCCGGCATCACCAGCTTGCCGCCCATCTCCCGATAGTTGGCCTGCGGGTAGAGGGCCCGCAGATTGGGCCCCACCGCTTTGATAAGCGATCCTTCGATGGCGATATCCACCCCTTCCAGCACCAGCGTTGGCTCCAGCTGGACGGCGGTGACGTTTTTCAGAATAAACATGGTTGGCTCCTTCGCTTATTCGTGGTTCGCTCAGGCCTCGACGGCCCCCAGCAGGTAGGGGTGATGAGCGTGGACATGGCTGATGATGCGGCACATGTCGCCAAGGGCCGCAGGCGCATCCTTGATCCGGCTCTGGGCGTCTATGGTCAGGCGATAGGTCTCGCCGCCCTGACGTACCCGCAGCTCACCGCCATCCGCCAGATAGAAACCGGGGTTGCGGCTGTTGTCGAAGTCCTCGGGCAGGCTGAAGATGGTGACCTTGTCCTGATAGGGCTTGCCCTGCCAGGGGCAGAACTGGGCGCAGTTGCCACATTCGTTGCAGTAGGCATCCAGGTGCAGGGTCTGGAACTGGTCCTTGAAGCCCGGCACAGCGATGGCGACGTTGGCCCGGTTGGGGCAGACGTCCACACACTTGCTGCAGAGGTAGTTGCACTCGAGGCAACGGTGCGCCTCTTGCGCCACGAAGGCCTCCCGCTCGCCCTTGTCCACCAGGGTGACGGCGATGTTTCCCTTGCGGCGGTAGATCTCGTCTTTGCCCGACGGCTGGGTGGTCACGTCACGCTGCTGGCTGGCGATATGCTCGCGAGAGAGCACCAGATCCGCAGCGCGGCGGGCGCCACCGATGGCACCGACGATGGAGGATGGGCCGCTCTGCACGTCACCGATGAGGAAGACGTTGCGACGGCTGGTTTCGCCGCTCTGGCTATCCACCTCGGGCCAGCCATCGCTGCCCAAGGGAATGCCCATGGCTTTGAGCACTTCACAATCAGGCTGCTCGCCGATGGCGGTGATCAGCGCATCCATCTGCATCACTTCGGTCTGCTCGGTGGGCACCGGACGGCGGCGGCCCTGTTCGTCAGGATCCCCCAGCGCCATCATCCGAACTGTGAGCTTGCCATCTTTGTCAAAGCGCTCCGGATTGGTGAGGAAGCAAAAACGCACCCCATCTTCCACCGCTTCCAGATACTCCTCGCGATAGGCGGGCATCTCTTTTTCGCTGCGGCGGTAGATCACGGTCACATCGCTGACACCGGGCACCTTGAGGGCGGCGCGGGCGCAGTCCATGGCGGTGTTGCCGGCACCGATCACCGCCACATGGCGGCCCAGCGGCAGCGGCTTGCCCTGATTGAAGCTGCGCAGGAAGTTAAAAGACTTGTAAATCCGCTCATGACCCCCTTCGAGGCGCATGCCGCCGTTCTTGTCGGCACCGATGCCAACGAAAACATAGCTAAAGCCCTGGGCGTGCAGCTTGTCGACGGTGAGCGCCGGATCGCAGCCAAACTCGAACTTGACCCCGTGGGCGGCGACAAAGTCGATGTCGTGCTGGATAAGCTCGGCCGGAATGCGGAACTCGGGGATGATGTGCTTGACCACGCCACCGGCATCCGCCTCGCGCTCGAACACGGTGACCGGATGACCGGCGCGAGCCAGGAAGTAACCGGCGGAGAGACCGGCCGGGCCTGCACCAATCACCGCCACCGGGTGCTTGTCACCGCTGCCTGCCGGCTTGTGCCAGCGCGCCTTGTACCCTTCCCAGCCCCGCTCCAGCGCCACCTTTTTCAGCTCGCGGATATTGAGCGGGCTGTCGTAGTCGAGACGGGTGCAGTTGTACTGGCACTGGTGATCGCAGATGTGGCCGGTGATGGCAGGCAGGGCGTTACGCTGATAAATCAGCTCAAGGGCAGCGACATATTCCCCCTCGCCCATCAGGCGAATGTACTCGGGAATATCCTGATGCACGGCGCAGGCGGTGACGCAGGGCGCCACATAGCAATCGGTCAGCGGCAGGCCGCCACCCACTTCGATGCGATCCTCGGACTTCCACTCCTTCTGGGTGTAATCCATGGTGAGGGCCTTGGCGGCCAGGGCTTCCAGCTTCTCGACATCGACCTGGGTCATGGCCCAGCTATCGGAAGCGTCAATCTCGTTGAGGCACTCGATCTGACGCAGGTAGCCACCCGGTTTCAGCAGATCGGTGGCCATGGTGATGGGACGAATGCCGGTCTCGAAGATATCGCTGATGTTGAACTTGCTGGCACCGCCCGAGTAGGAGATGGGCAGCTTGCCATCGAAGGCGCGGGACAGCACGGCCGCCACGTTGATGGAGAGCGGGAACAACGCCCGGCCGGACATGTACATCTCATCCCCCGGCAGTGCCCCTTTGCGGTTGATGGTGCCGAGGGTGTTGGTGAGCTTGACCCCGAAGGTGAGCCCCTTCTCGGCCCCCAGCGCCATCAGACGGGTCAGCATGGCCTTGGCCTGATCCAGCTTGAGGTCGTGATCGAACGACGCTTCGCTCAGACCAATGTAATCAAAGCCGCAGGTATCGAGGATCTCGCGCACCCGCGGGTAGCCCAGCAGGGTCGGGTTCAATTTGACGAAGGTGTTGAGCCCCTTCTCTTCCAGCATGTAGCGGCAGATGGCCTCGATTTCGTTGGGCGGGCAGCCGTGCATGGTGGAGAGGGTGACGCCGTGCACCAGATTGGCCGGGATACGATCCACCAGCTGTTGCAGGCGATCGCGCCGTGCCCCCAGCCCCAGCTCGGCGATAAACTGCTCGTCGGCCACGAGGTCACGTACCACCTGCTGGTACTCGGCAAATTTCGGATTGCTGCCAGCATCCATCAGGCTGTGGATGAACTGCTGCATCGGCGGCTGTTTGATGCCATCGAGGTTGTACCCCACGCTCATGTTGAAGATGAAGGACTTGGCCTCCCCGTCGAGGCGCGGGTCGAACACCTCCTCCAGCAGATAGAGGGCAAACCAGGCTTTCAGATACTCGTCAAACGCCTTGGGCAGGGTGAACTCGGTGGACCACTCGGTGTTGAAGCATTCGTCTTCGGCATCGATGCAGGGCTTTTCCAGTTCGAGACGGTCCAGGATCTGCACCGTCTTGAGCTCGATAAAGCGCCCGCCGGTCAGCCAGGAGGTGACGATGTTCTGGGCCAACTGGGTATGGGGGCCGGCTGCCGGGCCGATGGGGGTCTCGCAGGTTTCACCGAACACCTTGATCTTGCGCTCGTCCTGCTTGCGATAGAATTGCGCGGCGGGAATGCCGAAGATGGATTGACTCGCTTTATATTCCGAGAAGATACGGACCAGAAGGTTCTTGAAGGGAACGGGTCGCATAATATCGCCCATGTTGATCTCCTTGCAGCGGCACTGCTCATTGACAGGGTGAATAAATGGGGCCCATCCACAACCACGCATAAAAAGCCCCTTAAAACTGACAAGAGCAACAATCAGGCCAGCGCCGGATCTTTTTATTTTTCAGCCATAAAAACGTGAGGCACCTCCAATTAATAAAACATCGAAAGCCGATACCAGTTTCGACAATGAGAGTGGCTATCAACACCGAGTTTAAATAATGGAAACGCCGCCCTCACGGCTAAAAATGATCTCACTTTGGCGCGGCGCGCTATCAGTTTGATAAAGAGCGAGGCCGCCGCCATTATCAGGCCGGCCAGGATGATAACGGCCGCTGTCGGCCCCGGATAACGGGTTAGACAAGGGGATAAATATGCAAACCAAGGCCGGACAAGCCTCTGCCAGCCGACCCGTTCAGCGCTCGAATGCTTCGTTTTCCAGCAGCGCCTGATAGCGCTCCGGGGTGTCCACATCCTGCAGGATGGCGGCGCTCTGCACCTCGATAAAACGATGGGGATGCGCCAGCAGCCAGCGGCGCACCGAACCCTGTGCCGGCGCTGCTGCCAGCGCTGTGGCAAGGGCTCTTGGCAACAGCACAGGGTGGCCCGCCTCCCCCTGATAGGAGGGAAAGAGGGTCTCATCCCCCCGCGCCTGCCAGAGCGTGCGGTACACCTCGGGGGGGATGCAGGGCAGATCGCCGTGGCTCACGAAGAGGTGATCGCTGCTACAGGCGGCGAGTCCCGCACGGATGGAGCTGCCGAGCCCCTGTGCATAATCATGGTTGTGTACCAGCAGGATACGGGGGTGATTGGCGTAGCGACTGATCAGCTCATCGGCGCGGTGCCCCACCACCAGAATGACCCGGTCACACAGCACCAGGGCATTTTTGAGACTCTCATCAAGAATCGTGCTCTGGCGATACGGTAGCATCAATTTCCACGCGCCCATTCGTGATGAGAGCCCGGCCGCCGTAATTAGGCAGTCACACCGCTCGCGCGAATGCCAGTGCTTCTCACTGACCGCGCCTCTATTTTCATCGGTCGTCGCCATGGCTATTTCATCACCTATTCTGCTCACCTCGCCAAATATCGAGAGTGTATTAAACCCGCTCACCGAAAATATTGATGGGCGTACCACTTTAATTAGTCTTTGCGGCGCCGGGGGGAAAACCAGCACCCTCTTCTGGCTGGCCGACTATTTCCATCAACAGGGCAAGAAGGTGCTGCTCACCACCAGCACCCGGATGTTTCTGCCCGCCCCCTCCTCTCGGCGCACCCTGCTGATCGAGGCCGACCCCATCCGGCAGCTGACCCGCTGCCAGGCCCTGCCCGATGAGCCGATGCAACTGGTGCTGTTCAGCCACCTCGATCGGGCCAGCGGCAAGGCGGTGGGGCCGAGCCCTCAGCAGATCGATCTGCTCAAGGGGCAGCAACGCTTCGACATCATCCTGGTGGAGGCGGACGGCGCCCATCACAAGTTATTGAAAGCGCCCGCTTTGCACGAACCTTGCATTCCTCAGCACAGTGATTGGGTGATCGCCCTGGTGGGCGGCGCCATGGTGGGCGCCAGCGCCGACCCGGCGCAGATCCACCGCTGGGCCGAGTTCCAGGCCCTGTGCGGGATTGCGGCCGGCGAGCCGCTCGACTGGGCCCTGTTTGATCGGCTCATCGCCCACCCCGAGGGGGCGTTCAAGGGCACCCCGCCCGGGGCGCGCCGAGTCTGGTTTATCAATGGCGATTATCAAAATGAGCAGCAGTGGCTGCCCGCCCTGATAAACCTGCTGCAACGCCACCCCGAGCTCCACGCCATCTGGCAGGGGGCCGTGCGTGAACCCGGCGCCATTCATCATGTTTGCTGTCGGCCTGCCCCCGAAGCCGCGCAGTCGCTGACCCGTTAAGGATGATACGAGGTACCTTATGAATCTGTTTGCACACGCTGCCCGACTGGAGCAGGAGAACACCCCCTTTGCCATGGCCCAGATCATCGAGAGTCGCGGCTCCACCCCGCGCCATCAAGCCCAGATGCTGGTGATGGCCGATGGCCGGATCCTCGGCACCATCGGCGGCGGCATGATAGAGCGGCTGGTGATCGAAGAAGCCGTGGCGGCCATTGCCGAGCGCAAGCCGCGCATCTTCCACGGCCGGATGGCGCGCAACGGCGAGCATGCGGTGGGCTCGGATTGCGGCGGCGCCATGTCGGTCTATATCGACGTCTACGGCCTGCGCCCCCGCCTGGTACTGATCGGCGCCGGCCACGTCAACCGGGCACTGGCCCATGCCGCGGCGCCGCTCGGCTTTGACATCCACGTGGGGGATTGCTTCGAGGGGAGCCTCAGCCCAGATCGCTTCCCGGCCGGCACCCATCTGCAGCAGGCCGACACCATCAGCGCGGTGATCGAGCAGCTGGCCATCGAGCCCGCCAACTTCGTCATCATCGCCACCAACCATCAGGACAAGGAGGCGCTGGATCGGCTCATCAGCTGTCCCCTCGCCTACCTGGGGCTGCTCGCCAGCAAGCGCAAGGTGCAGACCTTCACCCAGGCCCTGCGCCAGCAAGGGGTGAGTCAGGAGCAACTGCAACGGCTGCACGCCCCCATCGGCTACAACATAGGTGCCGAGACCCCCGAGGAGATCGCCATCAGCATCCTCGCCGAGCTGCTGCAGGTGAAAAACGGTAAATCGGGTGGCCTGATGCAGGATGACGTGCGCCTCAAGCGGGACCAGCTGGTGGTGATGCGCGGCTCCGGCGATATCGCCACCGGGGTGGCGCTGCGCCTCTACCATGCCGGCTTCAAGGTGGTGATGCTGGATCTCGACAAGCCCACCGTGATCCGTCGCACCGTCGCCTTCGCTCAGGGGATGTTCGACGGCGAGACCCGCGTCGAAGGAGTGCAAGCCAAGCGGGTCGAGAGCGTCGAGCAGGTGTTCGAGCAGCTGGATCTGGGCATTATCCCGCTGCTGGTTGACCCCGACTGCGCCACCCTCGCCGAGCTCAAGCCCCGCTATCTGGTGGATGCCATCTTGGCCAAGCAGAACCTCGGCACCCACAAGGAGATGGCCCCCATCACGGTGGCCCTCGGCCCGGGTTTCGAGGCGGGGCGCGACTGCGATGCGGTGATCGAGACCAACCGCGGCCATCATCTGGGCCGGGTCATCTATCAGGGCCCCGCCCAACCCAATACCGGCATTCCCGGGGTGATCGAGGGACACTCCGCCCGCCGAGTGGTGCGCGCCCCTGTCGCCGGGGTGATGAAGAGCATTATCAAGCTCGGTGATCTGGTGCAGGAGGGAGATGTGATCGCCCATGTGGGGGACGCCCCCATCATAGCGCCGCTCTCCGGCATGGTACGGGGATTGCTCAGCGATGGCATCGAGGTGACCGTCGGCTTCAAGATCGGTGACATCGATCCGCGCGGCGAGCGGGCCGATCCCACTACCGTCTCTGACAAGGCGCGAGCGATCGGTGGCGCCGTGCTGGAGGCCATGATGCATCTGGCCCAGCGCAGATAAGCCAGCGCGCCAACACAAAGGGCCCGCCATGATGGCGGGCCCTTTTTATTTCGTTGCCGACAATCAACTCAGCCGTGCTTGACGCGGGTCTCCCCCGCCACCGACACCAGGGACCGTTTGCCCTTGCGGCTGATGACGACCAAGGCCAGTACGATAAGGCCAATGCCGCTTCCCTCCACCGGTCCCGGATTTTCACCGAGCAGCCACCAGGAGAGCAGCACGCCGCTCACCGGCACCGCCAGGGTGCTGAGCCCGGCTATCCCGGCCGGCAGCTTTTTCAGCACGAACAGCCAGAGGCTCCAGGCCAGCGCCGTGGCGAAGATGGCGCTGTAGGCGAGCGCACCAAACACATAGGGCTGCCAGTCGATGGGTCGCTCCGGCACCAGTGCCGCTACCAGTGCCATCACCAGGGTGGCGTAGATCATCTGCCAGGTGGTGAGGGACATCAGATCCACCGACGGGTGGCGGGCATACATCCGCTTGGCGATGATGGCGCTGATCCCCCAGCAGATGCCGGATGCAATCCCCAGCAGCGCGCTCTTCATGGAATCCAGGTGCAGTTGCCAGGGCTCGATCACCAACAGCAGGCCGCAAGCCGCCACCCCGACCGCCAGATAGTGGAGCTTGCGCATCCGTTCACCCAGGAAGAGCGCCGCGAAGATCACCACCCAGAACGGCATGGTGTAACTCAGAATGGCCACCTTGCCCGCCCCGCCGCTGATGAGCGCCCACTGGGCCAGCCCCACCATGCCGCAGGTCTGGAACAGGGCGATGGCGAGGGTATAGCGAAACGGGGTGGGCTTGAGATAACGGCGGCCGCGCAGGCACTGTACCAGCAGCAACACCAGGGATCCGCACAGGCAGCGCAGGGCGGTGAACTCGAATGCCCCCGCGTAGAGCATCACCTGCTTCATCACGATCCAGCTGTAACTCCAGATGGCGGTGAGCAGGACCAATCCCCCCAGCGCCGCCATGTTCAACTTGCTATTCATTGTGCTGCCTTGTTGCTGCGGCCGGTGCGTCCGCCATTCGGGGCGCCATCTTACTCCTCTGCCGTCCCCCTGCCCACTGCGGATAAGAGCTGGCCGGCCCATGCTTCCCGCCAGCCAATCCCTGGCACCAGTCAAAAGAAAAGGGGCCTTGGGCCCCCTGTTTGCAACCATCAAAGGCGAGGCTACAGGCTGATCAGGGTGCCGGTCTTGCCGGCAATGCCGTCAGCGGCCTTCTCCAGCAGGGTGATCAGGGATTTACGCCCCGCCATGGAAGTGGCGAACGAGAGCGCCGCCTCCACCTTGGGCAACATGGAGCCCTTGGCAAACTGCCCCTGGGCGATAAAGCTGTTGGCATCGGCCACGCTCAGGGTATCGAGCCACTGCACCTCGGGCTTGCCGAAGTTGATGGCGACCTTCTCTACCGCGGTAAGGATGATCAGCATGTCAGCATCGATGAGCTCCGCCAGCCTGGCACTGGCCCAATCCTTGTCGATCACCGCGCTGGCACCGCGCAGGTGGTTGCCCTCCCGCAGCACCGGAATGCCGCCACCACCGACAGTGATCACCACCTGACCGGCGGCCAGCATGGCGGAGACGGTCTCTTTCTCGATGATGTCGATGGGTTTGGGAGACGCCACCACCCGGCGATAGCCGCGACCGGCATCCTCTTTGAGCCGCTCGCCCTTGGCCATCAGCGCCTCGGCCTCCTCCTTGCTGAAGAAACCGCCGATGGGTTTGCTGGGGTCGAGGAAGGCGGGATCGTTTTTATCCACCTCCACCTGGGTCACCAGGGTGGCCACCGGCTTGTGAATGCCGCGCTCAAGCAGGGCCTCGCGCAGGGCGTTTTGCAGGTCATAGCCGATGTAGCCCTGGCTCAGGGCCACGCAGACCGACATGGGTAGATGGGGCGCTTTAGGGTCGTGGCGGGCCGCCACCTCGAACGCCTGCTGGATCATCCCCACCTGCGGGCCGTTGCCGTGGGTCACCACCACCTCGTGCCCCTGGGCGATCAGGTCGGCAATGGTGCCCGCCGTGCTCTGCACCGCCTTCATCTGCTCGGGCAGGTTGTTGCCCAGCGCATTGCCGCCAAGGGCCAGTACGATTCGCTGTTTCATCTTGTTATCTCCAGTGAGGGGACAAGCCGGCGCGATACCGGCCCACCTTTTGTTGTGCACATAAGCTTGCGGGTTAGCCTGTTTCGAACGGATTGTCAGCCTGCCACTGTGGGACAAGGCGAGTGCCGATCCGGCGCCAAGGCCGGATCAAAGGGCGCTCTGGCCAGAAAACGGCCGTGACCACGGCGCCCCAGAAACTCGCCATCGCGAGCCACTGTCTCGCCGCGACTCAGGGTCAGCCTGAGCCGACCGGGGCAATGCATCCCCTCGTAGGGGCTGTAGTCGCCGTTGTCGTGCAGGGCGGCGTGACGGATCAGGGTCTCGCCACGGGGATCCATCACCACCAGATCGGCGTCAGACCCAAGTTGCAGGCTGCCCTTGCGCGGCCAGAGGCCAAACAGGCGCGCCGGGTTGGCGCTGGTGAGGGCCACGAAGCGGGACGGCGAGATGCGCCCGCCGAGCACTCCGTGGGCAAACAGCAGCAGCATCCGGTTCTCCACCCCGGGCAAGCCGTTGGGACAGCGGCTGAAATCGCCACCCGACAGGGTCATGCGCTGGGCGTGGGAGAAGTTGCAGTGATCGGTCGCCACCGTGTCGATGTCACCCGCTGCGATGCCGACCCACAGCTTGTCCTGCTCACGGCGCGAGCGCAGCGGCGGGCTCAGCAGATAGTCGACCCCGTTCTCCTTGTAATAACACTGCTCATCGAGCAGAAGATATTGCGGGCAGGTCTCCACCCAGACCGGCTGCTCCTGACGGCGCGCCAGTTTCAGATACTCCAGCCCCAAGCCGTTGGAGAGGTGGACGATATAGAGCGGC
Organism: Aeromonas sp. QDB54; assembly: GCF_027707385.1. Taxonomy (NCBI): domain Bacteria; kingdom Pseudomonadati; phylum Pseudomonadota; class Gammaproteobacteria; order Aeromonadales; family Aeromonadaceae; genus Aeromonas; species Aeromonas sp. QDB54. Next base: position 134,491 of record NZ_JAPCIT010000009.1, read on the forward strand.
GCATTGCCAGCGAGCCCCGCCAGATTGATCATCCGGGCAATGGCCTCCGCTTCGCACTCCAGCGGGCGGCTTTGCGGGTGATACCAGGGCTCACAGTGGCCGGCGGCCAGCAGGGCCGCCCGGCGCGCCGCAATGGCGGCGTCGTTCTCGGGATGGACGGTGGCGAGCGCCCCCACCTCTTTGAGGCGGGCCAGGGCGCGCAGCACGTCGTGGTCCCCCAGCTTGTACTGGTAGGTGAGATAGAGCTTGAAGCTGCTGATCCCCTCCTCCTGCACCATGGCGGCCATCTCGTGGAGGATGGCGTCATCCACATGCTGTACGACGCCGTGAAAGCTGTAGTCAATCACCGCCTGATCGGCGGCGTAATCGTGATAGCGGGCCAGCTGGTGATGCAGATTGCACCCCGCCGGGCCAAATCCCATGTGATCGACGATGGTGGTGGTGCCACCACAGGCGGCGGCACGGGTACCGCTGAAAAAATCATCGCAACTGCGGGCAATCCCGACATCGATGTTGAAGTGGGTATGGACGTCGATGCCACCTGGCATCACGTAGCAGCCGCTGGCATCGATCAGCTCGGTTTCGCCATCGGGCTCGATAGCGGCGGCGCGCTCAAGGATCACCCCGTTCTCGATCAGCAGATCCTGACGATATTCACCTTGTGAGTCGACCAGCACACCGTGTTTGATCAGCCGTTTCATCCCCACCACCTCGCACATCCAATCGCGTCAAACAGCAAGGCCCCGCCTGCTAAAGACGGGGCGCTTGCCACACATGCAACAGCCGGACGGTGATGGCCATCACCGCCCGGCAGACCCCTTACTTGTCCAGCTCGGCCAGATAGAGCATGGGGATCACGGCGTACATGGCGGCGCACTTGACCAGATGCTCCTTCCAGGTTTTCTCGTTCGGCGCGTGGGCTTCCGGCTCTTTGCCCGGGCCAAAACCGATGACCGGGATGCCGTGGCGGCCCATGATGGAGACCCCGTTGGTCGAGAAGGTCCACTTGTCCACCACCGGCGCCTTGTTGAACAGCTGGGTGTACGCCTTGGAGAGGGTCTTGACCGTGATGTGATCCTCTTCCACCTTCCAGGTCGGGAAGTAGCACTCGGTCGGGTAGACCAGGCCGGTGTAGGCCGGACGGTCGTACTGGTACATGGAGACCTCGGCGCCGGCGGCTTGCACCGCAGGCAGGGCGCGGATCTCGTCGAGCGCCCCTTGCCAGGTCTCGCCCCAGGTGAGGCGGCGGTCGATGGAGACGGCGCAGCTGTCCGCCACGGCGCAGCGGCTTGGCGAAGTGAAGAAGATCTCGGAGACGGTCAGGGTGCCCTTGCCGAGGAAGTCGTCGTTGCCGAGGTTGTGGCTAAGTTCCTGCAACTCGCCAAGGATCGGGCCCATCTTGAAGATGGCGTTGTCACCGCGCTCCGGCGCGGAGCCGTGGCAGCTCACCCCCTGCACCTCCACGCGGATCTCCATGCGGCCGCGCTGGCCACGGTAGATCTGGCAGTCGGTGGGTTCGGTACTGACCACGAACTCGGGGCGGATCTTGCTCTGCTCGATGATGTACTGCCAGCAGAGGCCGTCGCAATCCTCCTCCTGCACGGTGCCGGTCACCAGCAGGGTGTACTCGTCTTCCAGCCCCAGATCCTTGATGATCTTGCCGGCGTAGACCATGGAGGCCATGCCCCCTTCCTGATCGGAGGCACCGCGACCGCCGACTACCTCGTGATCTTCCATCCCCTCATAGGGGTCGAAGGTCCAGTTGGCCATGTTGCCGACCCCCACGGTATCGATGTGGGCATCCATGGCGATCAGGTGCGGGCCGTGGCCGATGTAGCCCAGCACGTTGCCCATGGGGTCGATCTCCACCTTGTCGAAGCCGACCTTCTCCATCTCCTGCTTGATGCGCAGCACCACCCGCTCTTCATCGCAGCTCTCGCTCGGGATGGCGATCATGTCGCGCAGGAACTGAGTCATCTCGGCCTTGTACTGGTAGGCCTTCTCCAACACCATTTCAAACGGAATTTGCTTGCTCATTGTGTCTCTCCATAACCAACCTGGGGTGCGGGAGTGCGCCTCCCGCCCGCTACTCGTCATGGCACCCGCCGGGCACCATCCTGTTTCAATTCGTGCCTAGTCGCAGGCGGGGTGCTTGCCTTCCCACACCACTTCCCGGTAATGGGCCACGTCGGTGTCCCCTTCGGTGTTGATCACCAGCACCACCGACTGCTCATCGAGCCCAAGCCGGGCCATCAGCGCCGCGCGATCCGGGTGGTGACGCACCGCCGCCAGCACGCCGGTGCCGACCGAGCCGGATTCGCCGGAGATGATGCGGGGATCATCGCCAAGGGGGTTGCCAAGCACGCGCATGCCGAGCGCCGAGACCTTGTCGTGACAGGAGATGAACTGGGTAGTGCAGCCACGCAGCACCGGCCAGCCGAGGGGATTGGGTTCGCCGCAGGCGAGACCGGCCATGATGGTGCGCATGTCGCCCCCCACGTTGACCATCTCCCCCGCCACGCCGGAGCGGTAGATGCAGTCGGCCTGATCCGGCTCGACCACTATGCTGTGCAGGTTCTTCGCCCCGAAGCAGTCCACCAGATAACCGAGCACGCCGCCCGCCAGCGCCCCGACCCCGGCCTGCAGCAGCACGTGGGTGGGCTGCTTGATGCCCATGGCCTGCATCTGCTCGACCGCTTCGTCGGCCAGGGTGGCGTAACCCTGCATGATCCAGGTCGGGATCTTGGTGTAACCCTCCCAGGCGGTGTCCTGCACTATGTACCAGCCGCGCTCCTCGGCCATCTTCATGGTCAGGCGCACTGTGTCGTCGTAGTTCATGTCGGTGACGATGCACTCGGCCCCCAGCGCCAGGATGTGGTCCACCCGCTCCTGGGCCGAGCCCTTGGGCATGTAGACCACCGCATGCTGACCCACCTGCTTGGCGGCCCAGGCGACGCCACGACCGTGGTTGCCATCTGTGGTGGTGGCGAAGGTCATCGGCTCCCTGATGGTGCGCTTGATGAGATCGAAGGTGAAATCCTCCACCGCCACCCCGTATTTTTCACAGAGCAGGTTGGCGATGGCGTAGACGCCACCCAGCATCTTGAAGGCGTTGAGGCCAAAGCGTTTGGACTCATCCTTCACCAGGATGTGCTTCACCCCGATATAGCCAGCGAGCGCTGTCAGATCGCACAGGGGGGTGGGCTCATAACCGGCCAGTTTTTTATGAAAGGCGCGGGCCTTTTGCGCCTGCGCACGGGAAAACAGGGGCAGCGACTCACCGGTAAAGAAACGGTTATCGGCAATCTCCATCTTCAGGGAAAATTGGGACATGAATACCTCGCAAAGAGTCATCTCGCCGGGGATCATCGAGTGAAAAGCGCCCCGGGGAGAGAACCCGTGACAATAATTGCGTGATGACGATGGCCGGGCGGGACTTATTTCCCGCCCGGCCAGGCCAGGCCATTATTTGACGCGTTTTTGCGCCTCTTTAATCAAGCCTTCGAGGGCGGCGCCCGGTGCCGAGAATTTACGGGCGACAATCATGGCGGCGATAATATAGGGCTTCCAGCTCGCCTCTTTATAAGTGGCGATCCGGTATTTCTCGAATACCCCTTCACTCACTTCCCCTTCCTTGCAGGAGACGCCAGAAATATCCGCCGGCAGGCAGTGCATATAGAGTGCCTCGCCCCCCTTGGTGAGGGCCATCATCTCTTCGGTGCATTGCCAATCCTTGTGCTTGGCGTTCTGCGCCAGACAATGCTGCTCCAGCTCCTTGAGGCCAGCGTGATCGTTGGCCCGCAGCAGCTCGGTGCGCTGCTCCATCACCTGATAGGGTGCCCAGGACTTGGGATAGACGATGTCGGCATCCTTGAACGCCTCTTCCATGGAGGTGACCTGACGGAAGCTGCCGCCGGAGGCCTTGGCATTCTCCCTGGCCACTTCGATCACGTCCGGGATCAGGTCATATCCTTCCGGGTGGGCCAGGGTCACATCCATGCCAAAGCGGGTCATCAGGCCGATGATGCCCTGCGGCACGGAGAGCGGCTTGCCGTAGCTGGGGGAGTAAGCCCAGGTCATCGCAATCTTCTTTCCCTTGAGGTTCTCGAGGCTGCCGAAGTGCTCCTGCAGCCAGGCGAGATCAGCCATGGACTGGGTCGGGTGATCAATGTCGCACTGCAGGTTGACCAGCGCCGGGCGCTGGGGCAGCACCCCCTTCTCGAACCCTTCGTCGAGTGCCGCGCCCACTTCACGCATGTAGGCGTTGCCGGCCCCCAGGTACATGTCGTCGCGAATGCCGATGGCATCGGCGCAGAAGGAGATCATGTTGGCGGTCTCACGGACGGTCTCGCCGTGGGCAATCTGGGACTTGCCCTCGTCCAGATCCTGCTGGGTCAGGCCCAGCAGGTTGAGGGCGGAGGCGTAGGAGAAACGGGTACGGGTGGAGTTGTCACGAAACACCGAGATGCCAAGACCGGTATTGAACAGCTTGGTGGCGATGTTTTCGGCGCGCAGTCCCTTGAGGGCCTCGGCCAGTTTGAGCACCAGCGCCAGCTCCTGAGGGGTCTGCTCCCAGGTCAGCAGGAAGTCTTTTTCATGCAGGTTGGACTTGAGTTCATTGATCTCTTTGATTAACTGGTTCACTGCTTTCATCGTTAGCCCCAATCTGTTGATGAGAAATGCATTGCTCCCCTTCCACTCACAGGTCACCGAAACAAGGGCCATTGGGTGAGTTCATCGGTCAGCGTCAAATAAGGGCAATCAATAAGCGTGCCAACGCATAAATAAGCGGGAAATAACCAGAAAAGGCGTCTTGAATGTGAGCCGGCGCACAGCCTGAGGCTATATGGCGCCCCGCCAAGGCAGGTGAGATAGCTTATTTTCAAGCGGATGACTGAGCGCTGCTGAAATAACGAGAGAATAGGGTGAGATAAGTCCAAGCCGGCCCTGATAATTATCAGTCCGGCTATCACCAGAGCCTGCCAATTGATATAAAGCGGGGCCACATTCTCATAATGATAACGCCGCGATTGTCGGTCGCGGCGCGGTGAGGCGGGGCCGCCAGGCGACCCGCTGCGGGCTCAGGCCTGCACGGCTATCTCGTACTTCTTTATCTTGCGATAGAGGGTGGCGATGCCGATCCCGAGTGCCTGGGCGGCCAGCTTCTTGTTGCCAAGACGCAGCAGGGTCTCCTCTATCATCTGCTTTTCCATGTTCTCCAGCCCATTCTCGCTAAGTGGCAGCGCCAACCCGCGCTCGACCTGGCCGGCAGCCGACTCTTGCAGGCTTGCCTCTGGCGATGACCAGGGCGCCCCCGTAGCCGATGCCGGGTTGCCAGCGGCAGGACCCAGCGCAGGGTCGGCCAGCACGCCATGGGGATAAGGGTCGGGCGAGAGCGGCATACGCGCGATCTGCGCCATGCTGCGTGACGGCTCGTCCACCCCACTGCGCTGGTTGCGCAGAATATTGGGGGGCAGCAGGATACTCTCGATCACCTCCCCCGCCTGCACCACGTTCACCAGGTACTCGATGAGGTTGCTGAGCTCGCGCACGTTGCCGGGCCAGCGGTAGCCTTCGAGCAGCGCCATCACCTCCGGGCTCAGTCCCGGATACAGCAGGCCGATGCGGCTGGTGTGCAGGTTGAGGAAGTAGTGGGTCAGCAGCGCCACGTCCCCCTCCCGCTCGCGCAGAGGCGGCAGGTGGATGGGAATGACGTTGAGGCGATAGAAGAGATCCTCGCGAAACTTGCCCTCGGCGATGTACTGCTCCAGATGCTGGTGGGTCGCGGCTATGATGCGAATGTCCACCGGCACCGGCCGGCTGGCGCCGATGGGGGTCACCTCCCGCAGCTCCAGCACCCGCAGCAGCTTGGCCTGCATGGTAAGCGGCATGTCCCCTATCTCGTCGAGAAACAGGGTGCCCTGCTGGGCGGCCTGGATCAGTCCCTGCTTGCCGGTGCTGGAAGCCCCGGTGAAGGCCCCCTTCACGTAACCGAACAGCTCGCTCTCGAGCAGCTGCTCGGGGATGGCGGCGCAGTTGATGGCGATGAAGGGCTTGTCGCGGCGCGGGCTGAGCCGGTGGATGGCGCGGGCCACCACCTCCTTGCCGGTGCCGCTCTCGCCGCACACCAGCACGCTGGAGGGGCTCAGGGCGATGCGATGGAGCAGCTTTTTCAGGGCCCGCATCGGCTTGCTCTCCCCGATCAGCATGCTGACCCCCTCGTCGGGCTCCAGCGGCGGGTTCGGCGTGCCGTGGGACTGGTGAAACGCCATCAGAAACAGCTGCTGGCCCTGCACGTGGTGCAGCTGGCCGATGATCAGCTCCTGGCGATCCCCTAGGGTGACGATGTGCTGCAGGTGGCCGGTCAACCCCTGCTGGGCAAAAGTGAGCGGCCGCAGCCCTATCTCGCAGCCCAGCAGCGCCTCCTGCTGGCAGTTGAGCTGCTTGAGCGCGACCTCGTTGGCGTAGAGCACCTGGCTCTTCTCGTCGAGCAACAGGCAGCCCTGATCCATGTGGTTCATCAGGCTCAGGAAGACCTTGTTGACCCCGTCAGACAGGCCGCGCGAGTCGAGCAGCTTGGCCACGAAGATGCTGGAAATGTGCTGCACATAGTCGCACACCTCCTGCAGGTTGTTGTTGAGGCGGGCCTGCTGCTCCGGATTGAAGGCCACCAGGCTGATCACCCCGATGCAGTTCTCCTCCACCATGATGGGCACCCCGAGAAAGGCCCGCTCCCGGCAGCTCTCCTTGCAACTGCACCCCTCGCAGACCGGATCCTCGCTGGTGTGGGTGACGATCTTCTCGCGCTGATGCTCGATGACGTAGCGCAACAGGCGGGAGTCCCCCTCCAGCTGGCGACCGAAGAACTTGCCGTAAGGGCCGGTTCCCGCCACCCGCACCATGTTGGCGTCCACGATTTCCACTTCCAGTTGCAGCACGCTGGCCAGCATCTTGGCAAAGCGCAAAATGGTGGGCTGGATCTGCATCAACAAACATTGGTTACTGACGGACATCATGTTGTAAATCCCCTGGCTCCCACCCCGGGTGGGATTCATGCTGGCCAGATACTATGCCAATTCGATGGCAGCGACTTCGCCGAGGATCACGAAAAGGGAACTTGCACCCACCCCGCATCCCGGATGTGAGAGCTGGCGCAAGCTGGGGCAGAGAAACGCCAAGGAGCAGGCCGCCCACATCATCTGGTGGGCGCTAAAACGACGAGAAGGGCCGGATCAACTGCTCAGATGCAGGGCCAGCCAGACTGCCAGCGGGATCACCAGAACCGAGAGCGCATTGCCGCCGAGCACGATGCTGGCCACCTTCTCGGGCTGGCACTGGTACTGCTCGCACAGCATGTAGTTGAGCACCGCCGGCGGCAGCGCCACCGACAGCATCAGCAGCGGGATCCAGGCCGGTTGCAGCGGCAGCAGCCAGACTGCCAGCCCCAGGGAGATGCCACCGGCCAGCAGATAGAGCAGGTTGCACTTGAGGGCGAGCCCCAGGTGATCCAGCTCCCCCTCCATCAGCCGGATACCGAGGGCAAACAGCATCAGCGGCACCGAGATCTGGCCGAGCAGAGAGGCGCTGGTCACCAGGTATTCGGGCAGCGGGATGTGCAGATTGGCCACCAGCAGGCCTGCCAGAGCGGCCCACAGCACAGGGCTTTTCAGCCAGAGCCAGCGGGAGGTGTTGGCCGAGAGGATGAACATGCCCACCGAGAAGTGGAGCAGGTTGGAGAGCACGAACAGTATGATGATGGCGCCCAGCTGCTGCTCGCCGAAGGCCAGCACCATCAGCGGAATGCCGAGGTTGCCGGTGTTGCGAAACATGGCGGGCAGGATCAGGGCCGGTCGGCTGATGCTGCGAAGCCTGAGCAGAGAGAGCAGCAGCCCCGGCAGCAGGATCACCAGGGCCCCCGCCGCGATGAGCGAGAGGTGGGCCATCAGATCCAGCGGGTATTTGATCAGCGCCGAGAAGACCAGCGCCGGGGTAAATAGCTCGATATTGGCCCGGTTGACGTAACCCAGCGCGCCGCCCGGACGCAACCTGCCGTAGAGGGCGCCAAGTCCCACCACCGCAAACACCGGAATGACGATATTGAGCAGCGCGCTGAACATGGGCGAGTCCTTTACAGTTCGCGGGCGGGAGTTCCCATCAGCAACACGGGATCCAGGGTCACTTCCTGGCGGCCGTTGCTCACCCAGAGCTGGCCATCGGAGATGGTGCAGGTGAGCTGCATGGTGCGCTCCACCATCTCGGTCAGCGGCAGGGTCTGGCTGTCGGAGAGCTCAATCACGGTGAGGTTGTCGTGCAGGCCGAGTTTGCCCTGGTTCTGCTTCCACCAGACGCTGGTGCCACGGCCGCCGTAGAGGTAGAGCACCACATGACGGGAGCGGTTGCACGCCTTCTTGAGGCGGCGCTCGTCGGGCTGGCCGAGCTCTATCCAGAGTTCAATCTCGTCGGAATAGTTCTTGCGCCAGAGTTCCGGCTCGTCATCGGCGGAGAGGCCCTTGGTGAACTCCAGTCGCTCGGCAGCGTGCCAGGCGAAGGCCGCCAGCCGGATCATCATCCGCTCGTCGGTCTCGGAGGGGTGACGGGCCAGGGTGAGAGAGAAGTCCTGATACAGATTGCGATCCATGTCGGACAGGCTGAGCTGAGCCTTGAATACGGTTGCCTTGAGAGCCATAGAAAACCTTGAATACCTTGGGAAGCGGGCCGAAACGAAAAACTGCGCGCCAGTGTAATCAAAATCGGCGGCCGGTTCGACCTCAAGCAGCACACATTTAGCCCCTGGAGCGCAGATAACTGCCTGCCAAGGCTCAAAAAACAAATGCCAGTCCGAAGACTGGCATTTGGCGGTATGAACGAAAGAAGCGGATCACTTCTCGGCGGACTTGACCCCGAAGGCATTGAGCAGCAGGCAGCAGGTCACTGCCACCGCCACAAACCCGCTCAGGAAGATAAAGGGCATGGCCCCGTATCCCAATACAGTCCAGATGGTTTGTTCAAGCAGACTCATTATGTGTCCTTCATCCAGTGAAATGGGTGTCCCTTTCGTGACGGGGTTATCCCCCCGTTCCTGATGATGCTATTTGACCCCAACCAGCGCCTGAGTCCTATGCCACCAAAGTAATAAATAGGGGGCTAGTTTGAGTTGGATCAACAATTTATCCCTTGCCGAGGAAAAATATGGACGGGATTCAACCAGTTGTCAGCCTGCTGCCCCCGCATTTTCCATCTCGGCGCCAAAAAGAAGGAGGCGACCCCGGGGTCGCCTCCTTGTCGGTTGGCCTGTTGCCGCGAGCGGCGCCCCCTCAATAGAAGCGCTGCTGCTCGGCCGCCATCGCCTTGAGGCGATCGCAGGGGGCGAAGCGGTCGCCGTAGCGCTTCTGGTAGTGCTCAAGGCGCCCCACCAGGTGCTCGATGCCGAGGCTGTCCATGTAGCGGAACGGGCCACCCAGGAACGGCGGGAAGCCGATGCCGAAGATGGCGCCGATGTCGCCGTCGCGAGCCGAGGCCACCACGCCGCTGTCCAGCGCCATGGCCGCTTCATTGAGCATCATCAGCACGCAGCGCTCGGCCAGCTCCGCCTTGGCCAGCTTGGCCTGGGGCGAGATGCCGAGCACACCGTAGACGCTCTCGTCCACCGTCTTCTTGCCCTCTTTGCCGGTGAGCTTGCTGCGCGGGGCCGCCTTGCCGTAGAGGTAGAAGCCCTTGCCGTTCTTGCGCCCTTTTCGATCGTTTTGCAGCAGCTTGTCAAAGGCCGCCGGGGCCTGGAACTGCTCACCCCCCAGCTCTTTTTCGAGGATCGGGGAGATCTTGGCACCCACGTCGATCCCCACCTCGTCCAGCAAGGTGATGGGGCCCACCGGGAAGCCGAAATCGAGCAGGGCGCCGTCCAGCACCTCCACCGGCTCCCCTTCCAGCACCAGGCGCGCCGCCTCGTTCATGTAGGGGGCCAGAATGCGGTTGACGTAGAAGCCCGCCTCGTCCTTGACCACGATGGGGGTCTTGCCCTGGGCGCGGGCAAAGGCCAGGGTGGTGGCGACCGTCTCGGCACTGGTGCCGGCGTGGGGGATGATCTCCGCCAGCGGCATCTTGTCCACCGGGCTGAAGTAGTGCAGCCCCACCACCCGCTCCGGGTGCGCCGCCGCCGAGGCGATCTGGTGGATCGGCAGAGAGGAGGTGTTGGAGGCAAACACGGTGTGTTCGCCGCACTCGCGCTCCACGTCCTTCACCATCTGGTGCTTGAGGGCAAGATCTTCGAACACCGCCTCCACCACCATGTCGACACGGTGGAAACCGGAGTAGTCGAGGGTGCCGGTGAGCAGGCTCATCTGCTTCTCAAGCTCGCTGCGCAGCAGTTGGCGACGCTTGAGCTTCTTGGCCAGGATGTCGTAGCTGTAGCGCATGGCATTGCCGATGCCGCTGCTGGCCACGTCCTTGATCCGCACCGGCACGCCTGCCTTGGTGGCAGTGACGAAGGCGATGCCGCCCCCCATCAGACCGCCGCCCAGCACGGCGGCGTGACCCACCTTGCGCGGTTCCGCCCCCTGATAGGTGACCTCCTTCTTCATCTCGGTGGTGGCAAAGAAGATGGAGCGCAGGGCAGCGGACTCGCTGGTCATCACCAGCTCGCCAAAGTGGCGGGATTCGGCGGCAAGGCCGGCCTGCATCCCCTCTTCCACCCCGATGCGCACCACTTCCAGGATCAGATCCGGGGCCGGGTAGTTGCCGCGGGTCTTCGCCTTCACCCCTTTGCGGGCCTGATCGAACAGCACCTTGCGGCCAAGCTTGTTGGTCTCCAGCAGCTTGCCCTGCAGATCCCGCTTGAGCTCGTGACGGGGCTTGCCCTTCTTGGCCAGCTTGATGGCGGCCTCCAGCAGGATGGAGGGCGGCACCACATCGTCCACCAGCCCCAGTTTCTTGGCCTGCTTGGCCCGCACCTGCTTGCCGGTCAGCATCAGGTCGAGCGCTTTGGCCACCCCGATGAGACGCGGCAGACGCTGGGTCCCGCCGGAGCCCGGCAGCAAGCCCAGTTGCACCTCGGGCAGGCCTAGCACCGTCTTGCCGTGATCGGTGACCACCCGGCCATGGCAGGCCAGTGCCAGCTCCAGCCCGCCGCCGAGGCAGGGGCCGTGAATGGCGGCGATCACCGGGATGGGCAGCGACTCGATCTCGGCGAAGATCACCTGCCCTTCCCGCGACAGCGTCTCGGCATCCTTGGCGCTGGTACAGGCCGCCAGCATGCTGATGTCGGCGCCGGCGATGAAGGAGTCCTTCTTGCCGGAGACCACCACCAGGCCGATCAGCTCTTTATTGGCTTTCACCTCGGCCAGCACCGCGCGGATCTCCTCTACGAAGGCGGCCTTCAGGGTATTCATGCTCTCGCCCGGCACATCCATGGTGAGAATGCCGATGCCATCCTGGCGTACCGCCAGGGAAAAAGTCTTCTCGCTCATCACTCTACCTCCAACACCATGGCCACGCCGAGACCACCCGCCGCACAGGCGGTGTTAAGCCCCAATCCCCCACCCCGGCGCCGCAGCTCGTGCAGGGTCTGGGTGATCATGCGCGCACCGGTCGCGGCAAAGGGGTGACCAAAGGCCAGCGAGCCACCGAGGACGTTGAATTTGTCCATGTCCACCTCGCCGATGGCCTGATCGCGACCCAGCTTGCTCTGGGCAAACTCTTTGCTGGCAAACATCTTGAGGTTGGCCAGGGTCTGGGCAGCGAAGGCCTCGTGCATGTCGATCAGGGTCAGGTCGGCCAGCGTGATGCCGGCGCGGTCCAGCGCCAGCGGGGTGGCGTAGGAGGGGCCCATCAGCATGTCCTGCCACACGTCGATGGCAGAAAACGCGAAACTGCGGATATAACCGAGCGGCTCGAGGCCCAGCTCGCGGGCCCGCCCTTCGCGCATCAGCAGCACGGCGGCGGCGCCGTCGGTGAGCGGGGTGGCGTTGGCGGCAGTGACGGAGCCGTGCACCCGGTCAAACACCGGCTTGAGCTTGGCGTAGCTCGCCAGATCCGAGCTTTCGCGGATGTTGTTGTCTCGCTCCAGCGGCGCCTTGTAGGGCGGTACGTGGGCGGTGAACACCTCGCCACTCAACTTGCCATCGGCCCAGGCCTGGGCGGCCAGGGTATGGGAGCGGTGCGCCAGCGCATCTTGCGCCTCGCGGCTGATCTGGTGGCTCTTGGCCATCTGCTCGGCGGTCTGCCCCATGGAGAGACCGGTGGAGTACTCGGCCACGGCGGGCGGCACCGGCAGCAGATCCTTGACCCGCAACTGGCGCAGGATATTGAAACGCTGCTGCAGATTGCGCGCCTTGTTGAGATCCACCAGGGCGCGGGCCAGCTTCTTGCTCACCCCGATGGGCAGCACGGACGAGGAGTCAGCGCCGCCGGCGATGGCGATGTCCACCGTGCCGGCCATGATGGATTCGGTGACGTTGGCGACGGCCTGGAAACTGGTGGCGCAGGCGCGCGACACGCTATAGGCATCAGTGCTGACGCTCATGCCGGTGCCAAGCACGATCTCACGGGCAATGTTGGGGGCTTCCGGCATCTGTACCACCTGGCCGAACACCAGCTGGTCGATGAGCTTGGGATCGAGATCGGTGCGAGCGAGCATCTCGCTCACCACCAGTTTGCCCAGATCCACCGCAGGCACGCCGTGAAAGGCGGTAGCCTGCTTGGCAAAGGGAGTGCGCAAACCCGCCACGACGGCAATCCGTTCGCCCTGGCGAGTCGTCAGTTTCAATGGCTCTTTCATCCTGGCTCCTTGGTTAAACGAGAAGACTAAAGGGAGAGGTCTGACCTCATTGCGCCACATCTTAACAATCCACTCACAAATTTCATACGGCTGATTGAAACTAAATTGCCGCCATCTTGGCCCCCTCCCTCGCCCTTGTGCGCCAACTGGAGTATAAAAAGATCAACTTCTATGAAAACAACGGGTTTATTGCATGGCAGCGGCCGAGTTCAGACAGCTTGGGGACTATCTGGGTAGTCAAATTCTGGGACAGGGCCCCCTCATCGAGGGGCTGCTGATCGCCCTGTTATGTGAAGGACATGTGTTGATCGAGGGGGCCCCCGGTCTTGCCAAGACCCGGGCCGTCAAGGCGCTGGCCGGCGCGGTGGAGGGGCGCTTTGCCCGCATCCAGTTCACCCCCGACCTGCTGCCTGCCGATCTCACCGGCAGCGAGGTGTTTCATCCCCAGGATGCCAGCTTCGTGTTTCAGCCCGGCCCCCTCTTCAACCACCTGGTGCTGGCGGACGAGATCAACCGGGCGCCGGCCAAGGTGCAGTCCGCCCTCTTGGAGGCGATGGCCGAGCATCAGATCACCGTGGGCAAGAAGAGCTGGCGCCTGCCGCCGCTCTTTATGGTGGCCGCCACGCAGAACCCCATAGAACAGGAGGGGACCTATCCCCTGCCGGAGGCCCAGCTCGATCGCTTCTTGCTCAAGCTGCTGGTGGACTACCCGAGCCCCGCCATGGAGCTGGCCATCCTCCAGCTCAACGCCCGTAGCGACACCCTGCCGACGCCGCCGCTCACCCTGAGCCAGGCCGATCTGCTGGCGGCCCGCAGCGCGGTGCAGGCGGTGCAGATGCAGGGGCGCCTCGAGCACTATCTGGTGCAACTGGTCTGCGCCACCCGCCCCGGCAGCGGCCTGTGTCCGGAACTCGAACCCCTGGTCGCGGTGGGCGCCAGCCCCAGGGCCAGCATAGGTCTGGCCAGAGCGGCTCGCGCCAGGGCCTGGCTGGCCGGACGGGATTTCGTGCTGCCCGAAGACATTCAGCAGCTGGCACCGGCCGTTTTGCGCCATCGCCTCATCCCCAGTTATCAGGCGCTGGCGGACAACCTCGACAACGAGGCGCTCATCACCCTGCTGCTGGACGCGATCCCATGCCCCTGAGCTCGCTCGTTTCCTCTGTGCGAGCCCTGTTGCCATGACGCACGCCGCCGATCCCCTCGCCCATCCCGATATCGCCCTGCCGCTCGCCAGACTGCTGGCGATCAGGCTGTGGGCCCGGCAGGGACCGCGCTCGCGCATTCAACCGGTGGCGCAGGGGCGGCTTGGCCGCACGCCGGGACTCACCTTTCGCGAGCTGCGCGCCTATCAGGCCGGCGACGAGGTGCGCCACATCGACTGGCGGGTGACAGCTCGTCTTGGTCGACCCTATACCCGGCTCTACAGCGAGGAGCAGGATCAGGCCCACTGGCTGCTGCTCGATCTCTCCCCGGCCATGTACTTTGGCTCTTGCCACCAGCTCAAGGCGCGCCTGGGTTGCGAGCTGGCCGCCGCCCTGCTCTGGCAAGGGGAAAAGCAGGCCAACACCCTGATCTGCCACGGCGTGGAGTCACACCTGCAACACCAGCGCGGCCCCCTGGTGCCCTTGCTGGAGGCCCTCTGCCACCACTACCGGCTGGGGTTGGCGCGCACGCCGCCCCCCCACGCCCTGGCCCATACCCTGGCCCGGCTCAGCCTGCCCCACGGTGCCAGATTGACCCTGATCACCGATCACAGCCCCCTCGACGAGGCGCTCTGCCGCCAGTTGCAACTGCTCGGCCGGCGCCACGACCTGCATTGCTGGCAAATTCGGGATCCGCTGGAGGCAGCCCTGCCCGCCCAGGGCCGCCTGGCGGTGCGCGCCGGCCAGCAAAGCGGCTGGCTCGAGGCCGGCGAACCGGGGTTCGCCTGGCGCTATCAAGAGGCCGCCGAGCAGCTGGCCCGCCAGAGCCATCAGCAACTGCTGCCGCTGGTGCAGCGCCTCTACCGGCTCGACAACGGCCAGCCGCTGCAACGCCAGTGGCAGGAGGGGGCATGCCGTCAATTCTGAACTGGCTCGCCAGCGCCGTGCCGGGCAGCAGCGTCCCCACCTCGCCGCTGGCGGCCCAACTGCGCGACATTCACCCCGGCCCGCCGCTGCAACTGGCCTCTGATCCCCGCCTGCTGGGCTGGTGGTGGCTGCTGATCGCGCTGCTGGTCGGCGCCATGATCATCCTCGGCGGGCAGAGCCTGCTGCGTTATCACCGCTGGCGGCGACAGCTCGACTGGCAGGCCCCCGACCTGGTGCCCCAGCTGCAAGCCGTGTTGCGCGAGGCCGTGCTGCCCCGCTGGCCCGAGGCGGCTTCCCTGCAAGGAGAGCCCTGGCTCGTCTTTCTTGATTCTCTGGGGCTCGATGCTCTGGGGGGCAGCCGCTTTCACGAGCTGGCCCCGCACTGGTCTGCCTGGCTCTACGGAGGTCAGAGCCCGGATGCGCAGCAGCGCCAGGAACTGCGCCGGGCCTACCTCGCCTGGGGACGTCACTGCATCTGCCCGCCAGCCTGGTTGCTGGACCTGCGCACTCGCTGGCGGCGGGGGCGAACCCGCCTGAGCGGCACGCACGTCGGGAGAGAGCCATGATCCTCGCCTGGCCCTGGTTTGCCCTGGCGCTGGCGCTGCCGCTGCTGGTGCGCTTTGGTCTGCCGCCCCGCCCCAGCGGCGCACATGATCCTGGCGTATTGACCCATGCCGGCTTTCCCTTGCTGCGCCCCCATGCCGGCCAGCCCCTGTGGCGAATGGCGCTGTGCTGGTGCGCCCTGGTGCTGGCGCTCTGCCGCCCCCAGTGGCAAGAACCGCCTCAGGTGAGCTACCAGAGCAGCCGGGATCTCATCCTGGCGGTGGATCTTTCCGACAGCATGCGCACCCAGGACATGCTGGATGAAGGGGAGCAAAAAGACCGGCTCAGCGCGGTGCGCCAGCAGATAGACAGGCTCATTGCCGCCCGCCCCGGCGATCGCATCGCCCTCATCGTGTTCGCCGATCACGCCTACCTGCTCTCGCCCCTGACCCAGGAGACCAATGCCCTGCTCGGTTTGACCCGCGAGCTAGATTTCGAGCTGGTGGGACGCACCACCGCCCTCGGCGAGGCCATCCTGCTTGCGCGCCAGCACAAGGCCCCCAATCGCTCTACCGCCCTGTTGCTGGTCACCGACGGGCGCAACACCGCTGGCAGCGCCGATCCCCTGCGCGAGGCCAAGCAGGCCGACGCCGCAGGTATTCGCCTCTATACCCTGGGGGTGGGCGCCGATCCGGATACCTTTGCCGAGGCGATGACCCCCGCGCAGGCCCCGGCCCAGAGCGACCCCAGTGCCGAGCTGGACGAATCCCTCTTGCAGCAGCTGGCCGAGGTGGGCCATGGCCGTTACTTTCGGGCACGCACCCAGGGGGATCTCGAGGCCATCAATCAGGCGCTGGACACCCTGGAGCCCGTCGCCACCGCGCAGACCCGCTATCGCCCCAACCTGGAGCTCTACCCCTGGCCGCTGGCGCTGGCCTGGCTGCTGCTGAGCTGGCCCACTAGGTTGCGCTGGCCGCTGCGGCTGAGCCGCAAAACCGCACTGCCTGACACCCCTTCCCGAGGCGCCCCATGATGGAGCTCACCCTGCTGCGCCCGCTCTGGTTGCTGGCCCTGCTGCCCTGGCTGTGGCAGGGATGGCGCCGTCGTCGCCAGGCGCCGCTGCTGGCCCCCGCCATGCAGGCCTATCTGCTGCCGGGGCAGCGGCGCCACTTTCCCTGGCTCTGGCTGGCCGGCCTGCCGCTGATCCTGGCCTTGAGCGGCCCGGCCCTGCGCCAGCAGAGCCAGAGCGTTCCGAGCCCGGCCCTCGACATCTGGCTGCTGGATCTCTCCCGCTCCATGCTGGCCACCGATCTGCTACCGGACCGGGCCACCCGGGTGCGGGTGTTGCTGCAGGATCTGCTGGCTGACCGAGCGCAGCAGGAAGCGGCCCATCCCATCGCCCTCATCCTGTTTGCCGGGGATGCCTACCTCGCCATGCCGCCGACCCGGGATCACCAGGCCCTCGCCCTGCTGCTGCCCGACCTGCGCCCGGCCATCATGCCAAGGCAAGGCAGCGCGCCCGAGCGTGCGGTGGCGCTGGCGCTCAAGCAGATCCCCGCCGGCCAGCAGGCCCGCCTGCTGCTGATCACCGACGACCTGACCGCCCGTCAGGCCGAGCGGATCAAGGCGGTGTGGCCCTGCCAGGGCAGCCTCTTTTGCCACGCCCAGGTACAAGCGCGCCTCGACGTCTTGCTGGTCAACAGCGGCCAGGCCAGTCGCCTGCCCGCCGCCATGGGCGGTGGCTTCGGTCGCACCCTGCCGGCCCCCGACGTGGCCACCCTGCAACAGTTGGCCGGCGATCTCGGCGGTCAACTACAGTGGCTGCAACAGGAGGCGCCACGCTTTGCCCCCCTGCCCATGAGCCAGAGCACAGGCACACACCAGGCCATGGATCTCGGCCCCTGGCTGCTGCTGCCCCTGCTGCCGCTGGCGCTGCTGGCCCGCATTGGCACCCTCTGGCTGGTGCTGGTGGGGGCGCTGCTGCTGACGCCACCCTCTCTGCAGGCCAATCCGGCGGTTGCCAACCCGCCCCCGGTCGGGGACAACCTGGCCTGGCAGGCCTTCTTGCAGAAGCGCTATCAGGAGGCCGCCCGCGCCTTTGCGGATCCCGTCTGGCAGGGCAATGCCTGGTATCGGGCAGGCGACTATGCCAAGGCGGCGGCCGCCTATGGCCGGGCCAGCACCGCCACAGCCCATTACAACCGGGGCAATGCCCTGGTGCAGCTCGGTCAGCTGGCGGCGGCCGAGCAGGCCTATCTGGCGGCGCTGACGCTGGAACCCAGCCATCAGGATGCGCGCTACAACCTGACCTTGCTGCGCGCCCAGCCGCCCGAGGCAACCCCACAGGCGCAGGATCCCAAGCCCATCGATGCCCCCGAGCAGGCCGCCACCCCGGATGCCCCCCTGCCTCCGTCGCCTCCCGTCCTGCTGCTGGAGCAGCGGCTGCGCAAGGAAGATCAACGCAGGCGCCAGCAGGAGAGCGATCGCGGCCTCGCCCCTGGCAACCTGAAAGGAGAGGATCCCTGGTGAACCGCCTCTTCACTCGTTGCCATGCCCTGTGCCTGTTGCTGCTCTGGCTGATGACGGCGCAGGTTTTTGCCGCCCCGCCCCGAGCCGAGCTGCTGCCGGGGGCCGATCACCGCGACTGGTTGCTGATCATCGAAGCGGACGGGGAGCGCCAGAGCAATGAGCTTGCCATCACCCCCCTGCTGCGTCAGTTCGCGGTGGGCAAGGTGACCATGAGCCGGGTCAGCGCCCCGCAGCAGAGCCTGACCCGCTGGCAGATCCCCCTGCACCTGCTGGATACCAGCCCGCAGCAGGTGCCAGCCCTGCCACTGGGGGCGGAGCAGACGCCGCCCATCCCCTTTCCGCCACGCAGCGAAGCCGGCAACCTGGCGCCAGCGCCTGCCATCTCCCCCATCGAACTGCAGGCCCGGGTGCTGCAGCAGGGGCCGCTCTACCCCGGCCAGCCCTTTGTCTATCAGCTCAGCCTCTGGCTGCCGGCCAACATGGAGGCCCCCAACCTCACCGAGCCGGCCAGCGATGCCTTCACCATTCGCCGCCTCGGCAACGATCAATGGCAACCACCGGCGAGCCCCGGCCTGCCCGGCCGCCTGACCCGCAGCTGGCTGCTGCAGGCCAAAGAAGCGGGGCGCCATCCGCTGGAATCCCCCCGCTTTCAGGGGAGCCTGCCGCAAGATGATGGCGGCAGTGACCCGCTCTCGGCCCGGGCGGCGACCCTGTTCGTGCAGATCGACGAGCCCCCGCTGCAACCGGTGGCGAGCCAGCTCACCCTGAGCCAGCGGCTGGATCCCCCGACGGCGGCCAGAGCGGGTGAGCCGGTGATCCGCACCCTGACCCTCACCCTGGAGGGGGGGGATGGCAGCCGCCTCAATCTGGCACGCCTGATCGGCTCATCCGGCCTGCCCGCCGGCATCCGGGCTAGGCCGGATGGGGAGCAGCAGCAGGAGCGCTATCTCGCCAAGGGGACGCTGCGCTTCGAGCGCGAGTGGCGCCAGGCCTTGACCGTGGACGAACCCGGTGACTACCTGCTGCCCGCCATCGAGCTGGCCTGGTTCAACACCCAGCGCGGGCGCATCGAATATGCTCGGCTGCCCGCCACGCCCCTGCACATCGCCGCAAGCACGCAGGCGCAGCCGGTGCAGGATGGGCCGAACGACGAGAGCCTGCTGTGGGTCATCTGGGCTCTGCTGCTGCGGGCCTGCTGGCGCCACGGGCCGCGCTGGCACGCCTTCTATCGCCTGCAACAGGCGCTGTGTCGGGCCGATGCCGAGCAAGCCCGGGCCCGCTTGCTGGCGTGGGCCCGCCTGCGCTGGTCACTGCCCCATCCCCGCCTCGATGCCCTGCCCTGTCGCCGCGATCCCGCCCTTGCGCCCCACTTCGCCGCTCTGGAACGAGCCTGTTTTGCCGCCGCTTCCCCTGCTGACAGCCACCCGCCAACCTGGCCGGACTTTGCCAGCGCCCTATGCGGCCACGAAACTTTTGCGATAGCCTATGGCCTCAGGCAACTGGCCAGGATCGGTTGATCCCGGCCTTCATTCAAATAAGGAAGCCCAGCGATGGCTTTAGGTTTTTTCAGAAAAAAAGGTGCCACGGTCGGAAAGGATCCCACGACCTCCCCGGTCTATGGAGGCATGGCAGACAAACAAACCAAATACGAAGCCTTGGTACATGCCCTGCACGGGGACATCTACCGCTACGCCTACTGGCTGTGCCGGGATCCTCAAGTGGCGGAAGATCTGGTGCAGGAGACCTTTCTGCGCGCCTGGAAGAGCATCGACTCCCTGCTCGACGACAAGGCCGCCAAGGCCTGGCTCATCACCATACTGCGGCGGGAAAATGCACGCCGCTTCGAGCGCAAGCAGTTTGACCTCGTCGATCTCGACGAGCATCCCCAGAGCGATCAGGAGGCACTGCACAGCGAGCAGGAGATGGAGAACGAGTGGCTCAGACGCCACATCGCCCGCCTGCCGGCCGAATATCAGGAACCCCTGCTGCTGCAGGTGCTGGGGGGCTTTAGCGGCGACGAGATAGCGGCGCAGCTGGGGCTCAACAAGAACACCGTCATGACTCGCCTGTTTCGGGCCCGCAACCAGATAAAAGAGGCCATGGAGTCAACGACCCAACAGAGAGGACACACCAATGGATGAGCTGGAATTTCGCCGTCGGGCCATAGCCCATCCACATGAGCAGGATCCCGCGTTTCTCGAGCAGGCTCAGCGCTCCCCCGCCAACCGCAAGCATCTGGACGAGATGAAGCAGCTCGATCGCAGCCTGCAGCAAGCCATGGAGGTCGAGGTGCCGGCCGGTCTGGCCGAGCGCATCCTGCTCAGACAGGCGCTGGAAGCTGATCAGGAACAGGTGGTTCCCCTGCCGGTGCGCCCGCGCAGCAACTGGCGTGCGCTGGCCATGGCGGCCTCGGTCGCCTTCCTGCTCGGCATGAGCACCCGCTGGCTGAGCTGGCCGCTGGCCGCTCCCGACGAGCTCTCGCTGGCCCAGGTCGCCATGGCCCACGTCTATGGCGAGGAGCCCTTCATCAAGGATGTGGACGAGCAGGTGAGCCTGCGCACCATCAACGCCAAGATGGAGAAATATGGCGCCACCTTGATGGGCATGCAGGGGCTGAAGATCACCTATGTCAACCACTGCTCCTTCTATCAGGGGCCGGCGCTGCACATGGTATTGCAGGGCAAGATGGGCCCGGTCACCCTGTTCCTGGTGCCCAAGCACGTGCCACTCACCCTGCAGTCCACCTTTGAAGATGGCCAGCTCAAGGGCGAGATCCTGCAACTCAAGGGGGCCAACATGGTGCTGATCGGTGGGATGGAGGAGCCGCTGGCGCCGGTGGCAGAGCAGCTGGAATCCCGGCTGCACTGGTCGATTTAACAGGCATTAACCCAATCTTGACTCGCCTCGTAGCGGGTCAAGCCAACGGGCAGACCAATCAGGTTGGCTGCCCGTTTATCTCCTTTCCCGTCACGATTCTCCCCTATTCGCCGCTCATTCCCCGCAAATACCCAAAAATATTTTTGTGATGCAGATCGCCGTATGTGAGTGTTTTTTATCCGATTAATGGTAAAAGAGACTATTTAAGCGGCGAATTCAAACAAATGATTAACACTCTGGAAACTTTTATGTATTCTGCTGTCACTGGTCTGATTTCTTACCTCCTACCAGATCCATAGAATCACGCCAGAATTGAATGGGAAGAAGCTGAAATAACAACAGATCTTGTCACATACAGAGGCAAAATAGCCCTGATGCCGACGGAAAATCTGCCTACAAGAGAGAACACTATGACAACTGCCTTTTTCAAAAAGAGCCTGATCGCTGCCGCCGTCACCCTGGCCAGTACCCAAACCTTCGCCGCCGCGTTCCAATTGAACGAACACTCAGCCTCCGGCCTGGGTCGTGCGTATGCAGGGGAAGCCGCCGTGGCGGACAACGCCTCCGTGTTGTCCCGCAACCCGGCAGCCATGACCCAGTTTGACAAGATGGCGTTCTCTGTCTCCGGTACCTATATCAAGCCGGACGTGGATGTAAATGGTGACATCTATGCAGGCTCCGCCAAGATGGCCGGTGCCAGCGAAAGCGGCATCGCGCCGAGCGCCTTCGTGCCTGCCACCTACTTCATCCAGCCGCTGAACGACCAGTGGGCCTGGGGTATCGGCCTGTTCTCCAACTACGGTCTGTCGACCGAGTACACCGAGAACTTCAACGGTGGCTCCATTGCCGGCAACACCGAACTGCTCACCTTCAACATCAACCCGAACATCGCCTACCGCGTCAACCAGCACTTCAGCGTCGGCGCCGGTCTGAACCTGGTCTATGCCAAGGCTGAACTGAACCGCCGCGCCGGCGTACTGGCCGCCGTGCCGCCACTGAGCAGCGTACCGGGTATCGGCAAGGACACCATCGTCAGCCACCTGAAGGGGGACGACTGGGGCTACGGCTGGAACGTGGGCACCATGTATGAAGTGAACGAGAACAACCGCTTCGCGCTGACCTATCGCTCCCAGGTAGACCTGAAGTTCAAGGGTGACTATCAGGGCTCCTCTTCCCGCTTCAATACCGTCGGTGGCGAACTGCCACTGGATCTGCCGGCCCAGGCCGAGTTCGCCGGTTACCACCGTCTGAACCAGCAATTTGCCGTGCACTACTCCGTCAACTGGACCGACTGGAGCGCCTTCCAGGAGCTCAAGGCCACCAGCGACAGCTGTAAAGATGGGAATATTGTTGGCCAGTGCCTACAAAAACCAGAGAAGTTCAAGGACTCCACCCGTTACTCTCTGGGCGGTACCTGGTACGTCAACCCGTCTTGGGAAGCTCGTATCGGCTTTGCCTACGACAACACCCCGATCGAGCCGGAATACCGCAGTCTGAGCATCCCGGATTCCGACCGCGTATGGTATAGCGCTGGCGCCACCTACCACATCGACAAGGACATGAGCGTCGACTTCGGCATGGCCTATCTGGATGGCAAGAAAGTGGACGTCAACGAGAAGCTGGTCGAAAGCAACGAAGCCCTACGCTGGAAAGGCACCTCCCACGGCAACGCCTTCCTCGCTTCCGCTCAGTTCAACATGAAGTTCTGATAATCAGCGAATTGACCAGAGCGCCTGCGGGCGCTCTTTTCTATTCCAAATTCATGTTTCAGCGTACATCTGTAGTAAACAACTGTACGCTTTTCTTTTTTTATCAAGCTATTAGCAGTACATCCCCCAGCATTTAATTCCGTTTTCATCCCCTTGCCCCCACGCCCGTTGCCTTACTGGTCATACCATATAAAATCCTGCCTCCAACCATAAGAACGTTCGAACTCCAGGTTCATTTTCAAGGACAATGCAATGCACTCCATCATGAAGCCGTCTCTCATCGCCCTGCTGGTGCTGTCGAGCCAGGCCCAAGCGGCAGGTTTTCAGCTGGCCGAACAATCCGCCACCGGCATGGGCCGCGCCTTCGCCGGCGAAGCCGCCATCGCCGACAATGCCAGCGTGCTCTCCCGCAACGCCGCCGCCATGACCCGTTTCGATACCATGGCCTTCTCCGGTGGCTTCATCTATGTACACCCCGATGTCAACATCGAGGGCACCACCCGGGTGCCGACCCCCAAGGGGCCGGTCAGCCTGGATGCGGCGGCCCACGACATCGCCGATGATGCCTGGGTGCCCAACGCCTACCTCATAGTGCCGCTCAATGACCAGTGGCGCCTGGGGCTGGCTGCTACCTCCTATTACGGGCTCGGCGTCAAGATGCCGGACAACTACAATGCCGGTCACTTCGGCAATGTCTCCGACATCAAGACCGTGGATCTGGGGGCGTCGCTGGCCTACCGCGTCAACCGCGTCTGGTCCGTCGGCGCCGGCCTCTCCGCCATTCAGGGCGAAGGGGAAGTGGGTGGCACCTTCCCGTCCAACAACCAGATCGCCAAGCACCTGAAAGGGGATGGCTGGGCCATGGGCTGGAACCTGGGCACCCTGCTGGAACTGTCGGAGGCGACCCGCATCGGCCTCTCCTACCGCCACGACGTCACCCTGAAACTCTCCGGCGACGCCATCGGCATCGATCAGAACGGGCAGCCCTTCACCGATACCGGCAGCCTGGATCTGCCGCTGCCCGCCACCGCCGAGCTGGCCCTGTTCCATCAGCTGACGCCGGCACTGGCGCTGCATTCGAGCATCAACTGGACCAACTGGAGCAAGTTCGTGCAGCTGGAATCCGAGCTCGATCACCACGGTGTCATGCACATCAAGGATGAGCACTGGGAAGACAGCTGGCGCTACGCGCTGGGCCTGACCTACCAGCTGGCACCGCAATGGCAGCTGCGCTCCGGCCTTGCCTATGACCGCAGCCCGGTCCCGGCGGATCGCCGCACCATCTCCATCCCCGACTCGGATCGGGTCTGGTACAGCGCCGGGGTGGGTTATCAGATCGATCGCAACCTCTCGCTGGATCTGGGGGTGACACTGATCGACGGCAAGAAGGTGGACGTGAGCGAGACCATGCAACTCAAACCCGGCATCCCGCAGACCACCTCCACCTTCCAGGGCACCTCGGAAGGGGACGCCTGGCTGGCCGGTCTGCAGCTCAATTACCTGTTCTGAAGCGGGCGGGCATCCTCTGCCCGCCCACTCAAGCACTATGCCAGTTATTGACCGTTTCTGGCCTCCAAGCGCTGGCATAGTGCGCGGCTTCACAATAAAATCAATCCAGTACACACGCTGGAGAGATGCATGTATTCATACGTAGCAAGGCAGCCCATCCTGGATCGGGAGTTGAACACCCACGCCTATGAGCTGCTGTTTCGCGACAGTCTGGATAACGTGTTCCCCCCCATCTCCTCCCAGCAAGCCACCGCCAGACTGGTGGTCGAACAGTTCCTGCAACAGAACATCGATCAGCTGCTCGGCGGTCGCCCCTGCTTCATCAACTTCCCTCATTCGCTGCTGCTGGAAGGGCTGGCCGAGTGCCTGCCGCCGGAGAAGGTGGTGATCGAGATCCTGGAAGATGCCGATCCCGACGATGCACTGCTGGCCAAGGTGAAACAGTTGCACGGGCTGGGCTATCAGCTCGCCCTCGACGACTTCACCCTGTCGCCGGACTGGGAGCGCTTCCTCCCCTACATACACATCATCAAGTTCGATCTGCGCGCCACGTCGCTGCTGCAGATCAAGGTGTTCATCCAGCAGCATCAGCAGCTCAAGCTCACCTATCTGGCGGAGAAGGTGGAGGACAAGGCGGAGTTTGAGCGGGTCAAGCGCCTTGGTATCGACCTGTTCCAGGGCTTCTTCTTCAGTCGACCCGAGATGGTCAAACAGGCAACCATGGAGCCGGCCCAGGTGGTGGTGATGCAACTGCTCAACGTGGTCAACCAGCCTGAGCCCGACCTCAACCGCATCGAGCAACTGCTGAGTCAGGACATCTCCCTGTCCCTCAAGCTGCTGCGTTACGTCAACCACCTCAAGAGCCACGCCAATCCCATCTCCTCCTTTCGCCAGGCGGCGGTCTATCTCGGCCACACCCAGCTCAAACGCTTCGTGACCCTGGTCGCCGCCACCAGCGCCGGCCACGGCAAGAGTGCCGAGCTCTATCAGATGTCGATGATCCGGGCCCGCTTCTGCGAGCTGCTGGCCCACACCCATGCACCAACTCAGGAAGCCCAGCAGGCCTTCATCACCGGCCTCTTCTCCCTGCTCGATGTGTTGATGGAACAGCCGATGGACAAGCTGCTCGGCACCATTCCACTGATCGAAGAGATCCGGGTCGCCCTGCTGGAACGCAAGGGCAATCTGGGGTTCTATCTGTCGTTTTGCGAGGATTACGAGAGTGCGAACTGGCAGCGGATCACAGCCAGAACGGCCCGACTCGGGCTCAATGAAGAGAAGGTCAGTCAGCTCTATCTGACCGCCACCGCCTGGGTCAACCAGCAACTCCAGGCGATGGCGGAGACAGATTAACCCAGCTCGATGGCGACCGCCGTCGCCTCCCCGCCCCCGATACACAGACTGGCCACCCCGCGTTTGAGACCGCGTTCGCGCAGAGCATGGATCAGGGTCACCAAGATCCTGGCACCACTCGCCCCCAGCGGATGACCCAGCGCGCAGGCGCCGCCATTCACGTTGACCTTGTCATGGGGCAGCTGGCAACCGGCCATCGCCAGCAGGCTGACCATGGCAAACGCCTCGTTGACCTCGAACAAGTCCACCTCCTCCACCCGCCAACCCACCTTGGCCAGCAGCCCCTTGATGGCCCCGATCGGCGCGCTGGTAAACTCGGTGGGCAGGGCCGCGTGGCTCTGATAACCCACCAGTCGCGCCAGCACCGGCAGCCCCAGCTGCGCTGCAGTGTCGGAGCGCATCAGGATCAGCGCAGCCGCCCCGTCCGAGATGGAGCTGGCATTGGCCGCCGTGATGGTGCCCGTCTTACTGAAGGCCGGCTTGAGCTGGGGGATCTTCTCGGGCCTGGCCTTGGCAGGCTGCTCATCCTCGGCCAGCAGCAGGGTATCTGCGGCCATCACCGGTGCCAGCTCCGCCGCAAAGGCCCCGCTGCGCTGGGCCGCCAGTGCCCGCTCCAGCGATGTGATGGCAAAAGCATCCATGTCGGCACGGGTCAATCCGGCGCGATCGGCGCTCAGCTGGGCATAATGCCCCATCAACTGCCCTTCGTAGGCATCCTGCAGCCCGTCGAGGAACATGTGATCGAGCACGCTCTGGTGCCCCATCCGAAAACCGCTGCGCGCCTTGTCGAGCAGATAGGGGGCGCGGCTCATGCTCTCCATCCCGCCGGCGATCACCACCTTGGTATCGCCGAGCCGCAAGCCATCGGCCGCCAGCATCACCGCCTTCATGCCGGAACCGCACACCTTGTTGACCGTGGTGCAGGGGATGCTGTCCGGCAGACCCGCCTTCAGCACCGCCTGGCGGGCGGGTGCCTGGCCGACCCCGGCACTCAGCACGTTGCCCAGATAGGCTTCATCGATCTGCTCTCCCTTGAGCCCCACCTCTGCCATGGCCGCGGCAATGGCACAGGCGCCCAGTTCGGGTGCCGTCAGGTTGGCCAGGGTTCCCTGGAAGGCCCCCATGGGGGTACGTTTGGCCGCAACAATCACGATATCCATCAATTGCACTCTCCTTGTTACATTGAAATAACATATGCTGCCGCCGCTGCGGGAACAAGACTTGCGGGGCAGTTGACGTTTGGGTAAGGTGCCAGCCAGGATTGACAGCCAAGATAGCGCCATGAACCGAACCAAGGATGACACGCGGACCTACAGCATCAGCGAACTGGCCCGTGAATTTGATGTTACGACCCGAAGTATTCGTTTTTATGAAGATCAGGGACTTTTGAATCCTGCCCGTCAGGGACAGACCCGGATCTACAGCCGGCAGGACAGAGTGCGGCTCAAGTTGACCCTGCGCGGCAAGCGACTGGGCTTCAGCCTGGCGGATATCCGCGATCTGTTCGATCTCTACGATGCGGACAAGAGCAGCCGTACCCAGCTGCAGACCATGCTGGGGCTGGTGGCCGACAAGCGGGAGACCCTGCAACAGCAGCTGGAAGACATCAAGATGGTGCTGCTGGAGCTGGACGCCGCCGAGCAGCGCTGCCAGCAGGCACTCGCTCAGCTCGGCTGACGCTCACAGCAACAAGCATAAAGAAAGGGGCCCGCGGGCCCCTTGTTCATTGCAGCTGGATTATTTGTTCCAGCGGTCCGGATCGTAATCCGGGCTGTAGCGGTCGACGATGACGGCGCAGGCCGCATCGCCGGTGATGTTGAGGGCGGTACGGATCATGTCGAACAAACGATCCAGCGCGAACAGCAGCGGCAGCCCTTCGATGGGGATCCCGGCTGCCAGCAGCACGGCGACCACCAGGAAGCTCGGGCCCGGCACACCGGCCTGACCGATGGCCCCCAGGGTGGCGGTCACTATGATGGCGGCCCAGGCACCCATGGAGAGATCGATCTGGTAGACCTGGGCGAAGAAGATGGCGACCAGACCGTAATAGATGGCGTTGCCGCTCATGTTGATGGTGGCGCCCAGCGGCAGCACGAAGGAGGCCGTGGCATTGGTCACCTTCAGCTCCTCCTCGCAGGTCTCCATGTTGACCGGCAGGGTCGCCATGGAAGAGGCGGTGGAGAAGGCGACGATCTGCGGCTTCTTCATGGCAGACAGATATTTGCGTACCGGCGTGTTGGAGAAGAGCACGATCAGCAGCGGATAGACCACGAAGGCGAAGATCAGGATGGCGGCCAGATAGACCACGAACAGCTTGAGCACCAGGGTCAGCACGTCGAAACCGTAGGTGCCGATGGCATCGGCCATCAGGCCGAACACGCCGAGCGGCGCGATCAGCATCACCTTGTTGATCATCCAGACAAAGGCATCCACCAGGGTATTGAGGCCATCCACCAGCGGTTTGGCCCGCTCGCGGGGTTGCTTGGCCAGGGCGATGCCGAGGAACATGCAGAACACCAGGATCTGCAGGATGTTCGCCTCGTTCAGGGCGCTGAACACGTTGGTCGGGATCATCCCGAGCAGGGTGGCCACGGCGTCCGGCAGAGCCCCTTTGTCGGCATAGTCACCGGAGAACATGGAGGCCATGGAGCCGAACTCGACCCCGACACCGGGCTTGAAGATCTGGCCCATCACCAGGGCCAGCAGTACTGCCAGCGCCGAGGTACCGAGGAAGAAGGCCAGCGTGGTGACGCCAATCTTGCCCGCCGCCGGGCTGGCGCCGAGGTTGGCCGCCCCCGACAGGATGGCCACCGCCACCAGCGGGATCACCAGCATCTTGATCAGCTGGATGAAGAGAGTACCGAGCGGCGCAAATACGGTGGCTTGTTCACCCATGAACGCCCCTACCAGTGCCCCCAGCACCATGGCGACCACGACCTGGAAGCCAACGTTCTTAATGAGTCCTTTTGTTAACACAGAATGTTCCTTTAAGTAGCAAATATTCGCACTTTCCCAGTGCAATCAACCAAACAGGGGATGAACAGCTGTCCATTCCACTAAGCGCGCGCTTTATCTCATATTTATTCGCTGTTTTAAATCGTCAAATCGTTAACGGGAGTTATTGATAAGTTTGCAACAAAGTAAAGATTCAAAAGGCTCACGGCGATTTTTCCCGCTTTATTCATGACAACTGGCAAAAGATTGTGCTACTTTGGCTAGGCAAACGTGCATACAGGGATGAAAACATGCTGAAAGTTAACGAGTATTTTGATGGAAATGTAAAATCCATCGGTTTCGAGCAAAAAGGCGACAAAGCCACCGTGGGTGTGATGGAAGCCGGTCACTACCAGTTCAATACCGCCGCCCCCGAGCGGATGACGGTGGTCAAGGGGGCGCTCACCATCCAGCTGGCCGACGAAGACGAATGGCACACCTATGAGCAGGGTCAATCCTTCGACGTGGCCGGCCACTCCTCCTTCAAGCTGGAAGTGAAAACCCCCACCGCCTATCTGTGCGAGTTTCTCGATTAAACCGCCGGCAACCCTTGCCTGAACACGCACAAAGGAGCCGCCCCCGGGCCGCTCCTTCTTTTTTGGCGCAATCCGCCCTCCTCTTTGCAGCCCATCCTCTCTTTCATTTGCGTGCCGCCATCACACCCCTCGGTTTTCCCGCTTTCCATCGACTACAAAAAATTTACAATATTTAGACGAAACCCATAATCGGAGTGGTGTCATGATCAGTGTCTTCGACCTGTTTTCCATCGGGATCGGTCCCTCTTCTTCTCATACCGTGGGGCCGATGCGCGCCTCCTACGCCTTTGTCAACGCGCTCAAGCAGCAGGGAGTGCTGCCCAGTACCGAACGGGTAGAAGTGGAGTGCTACGGCTCGCTCGGCCAGACCGGCAAGGGCCACGGCACCGGCAAGGCCATCATCCTGGGACTGGCCGGTTTCGAACCCGAGTCGGTGGACATCGAAGCCATCCCCGCCTTTTTGACCGAGGTGGAGCGCAGCCAGTCGCTGCTGCTGGCGGGTGAACAACCGAGCCAGTTTGCCCGCAGCGGCGCCATCATCTTCAACCGGCGCAAGACCCTGCCCGCCCACTCCAACGGCATGACCCTGCGCGCCTTTGCCGGGGAACAGCTGCTGTTTAGCCAGACCTACTACTCCATCGGCGGCGGTTTCATCATCGAGGAGAGCCACTTCGCCAATGCCAAGGAGGAGGCTGCCCGCTTCGATGCGGCCCACCCCATTCCCTACCCGTTCGAGAGCGGCGCCCAGTTGCTGGCCCACTGCCAGGAGAGCGGCCTCTCCATCTCCGGGGTGATGCTGGCCAACGAGAAGGTGTTTCGCACCGAAGCCGAGATCAAGGCGGGCCTGCGCAAGATCTGGCAGGCCATGCAGGGCTGCGTCGAGCGTGGTTGCCGCAGCGAAGGGGTGCTGCCCGGCGGCCTCAAGGTGAAACGGCGGGCCCCGGCGCTCTATCGCCAGCTCAGCTGCGAGACCAATTTCAACAAGGATCCGCTGATGGTGATGGAGTGGGTGGATCTGTTTGCGCTGGCCGTCAACGAGGAGAACGCCGCCGGCGGCCGGGTGGTGACCGCCCCCACCAACGGCGCCGCCGGCATCATTCCCGCCGTGCTGCACTATTACGATCGCTTCGTGCGCAAGGTGGATGACGAGCTGCTGCTGAGCTACTTCCTCGCCGCCGCCGCCATCGGCATCCTCTACAAGAAGAACGCATCGCTCTCCGGCGCCGAGGTGGGCTGCCAGGGCGAGGTGGGCGTCGCCTGCTCCATGGCGGCGGGGGCGCTGACCGAGATCCTGGGCGGCAGCCCGGCGATTGTCGAAAACGCCGCCGAAATAGGCATGGAACACAACCTGGGGCTCACCTGCGATCCAGTCGGTGGCCAGGTGCAGGTGCCCTGCATCGAGCGCAACGCCATGGGGGCGGTCAAGGCGATCAACGCCGCGCGCCTGGCCCTGCGCGGTACCGGCGAGCACAAGGTGTCGCTGGACAAGGTGATCAAGACCATGTGGGAAACCGGCAACGACATGAA
This sequence comes from Aeromonas sp. QDB54, assembly GCF_027707385.1. NCBI lineage: Bacteria > Pseudomonadati > Pseudomonadota > Gammaproteobacteria > Aeromonadales > Aeromonadaceae > Aeromonas > Aeromonas sp. QDB54. Next base: position 164,909 of record NZ_JAPCIT010000009.1, read on the forward strand.
GACCAAATACAAGGAAACCGCCCGCGGTGGCCTGGCGGTTAACATCACCGAGTGTTAAAAATCGGTAACTTGCTCCATTTGGTTCCTAAATACCCGGCATTGTCGGGTATTTTTATGGGCAAACGCTTAACAAAATGGATAAGCATCAAAATAAATTTTATACTCGCCCGCTCTGATTCAACAAAAATAGATCTATTTCAACTTTTTTTGGGCTTTGAGCCGTTACACTGTGGCTATCTGGTTCATTGACCTCGGCGACGACGCCCTCGTCCCATGGATCACCCCGTTTCTGCGAGTGGGCATGGCGCCCCCTTCTATCCTGAGGTAATTGTTACATGATCAGCGTTTTTGATATCTTCAAAATCGGTGTTGGCCCCTCCTCTTCCCACACTGTCGGCCCGATGAAAGCTGCCAAACAGTTCGTGGATGAACTGCGTGCAGGCGGCAAGATCCGTGACATCACCCGGATCCAGGTCGATGTCTACGGCTCACTCTCCTGGACCGGCAAAGGTCACCACACCGATACCGCTATCATCATGGGTCTGGCGGGCAACCTGCCGGAAAATGTCGACATCGACGGCATTCCCGAGTTCATCTCGCGCGTCGAGCAGACCGGTCGTCTGCCCATCGGCCTGCACTGCCATACCGTCAGCTTCCCGCGCGATGCCATGGTGTTCCATGACGAAGCCCTGCCGCTGCATGAAAACGGCATGAAGCTGACCGCCTTCATCGAAGATGCTGCCGTCTACAGCAAGACCTACTACTCCATCGGCGGTGGCTTCATCGTTGACGAAGAGAACTTCGGCAAGGCCGACAGCGGCGACATGTCCGTCAGCTACCCGTTCAAGAGCGCGGCCGAGCTTATCGCCCACTGCAGCCAGACCGGCCTCTCCATCTCCGCCCTGATGATGGAGAACGAGAAGTGCTTCAATACCCCGGAAGAGATCTACAAGAAACTTGGCAAGATCTGGACCACCATGCGTGAAGGTATCGAGCGCGGCTGCCGCACCGAAGGCGTTCTCGCCGGCCCGCTGCGCGTACCGCGCCGCGCCGCGCCGCTCTATCGTCAGCTGACCACCAACGAGAACCTCTCCAACGATCCGATGAACATCGTGGACTGGGTCAACATGTTCGCCCTGGCGGTGAGTGAAGAGAACGCGGCCGGTGGCCGTGTGGTAACCGCGCCGACCAACGGCGCCGCCGGCATCATCCCGGCCGTGCTGGCCTACTACGACAAGTTCATCCAGCCGGTTGGCCGCGACGACTACACCCGCTTCTATCTGGCCGCCGCCGCCGTCGGCATGCTCTACAAGATGAACGCCTCCATCTCCGGCGCCGAAGTGGGCTGTCAGGGGGAAGTGGGCGTCTCCTGCTCCATGGCCGCCGCCGGTCTGACCGAGTTGATGGGCGGCAGCCCGGAGCACGTCTGTGAAGCCGCCGAGATCGGCATGGAACACAACCTGGGTCTGACCTGTGATCCGGTCGCCGGCCAGGTGCAGGTGCCCTGCATCGAGCGCAACGCCATCGCCGCCATGAAGGCGGTCAACGCCTCCCGCATGGCGCTGCGTCGCACCTCCAAGCCGCGCGTCTCGCTGGACAAGGTGATCGAGACCATGTACATCACCGGCAAGGACATGGACTCCAAGTACCGTGAAACTTCCCGCGGTGGCCTGGCCATCAAGGTGATGCAAGTCGCCTGCGAATAAGTCGGCGTAGCAACAATAAAAACGGCGGGAATTCCCGCCGTTTTTATTGCCTGTCGTTTGGATATTGCGCCCCCTCTCGTTCAGAGAATTTGCCGCATCCGATCGTTATTCCTACGCTGATGGCTTGCCCCCCATGGCATATCCGGCGGCACCATTCCGATCGCTATTCCCACGCTGGCTGCTTGCCCTCGGCGACAAATCCGGCGGCACCATTATCGATTATTCCACGATACGATCGGCCAGGGTGCCCACCGCCACCACGAAATAGTGGGAGCGATTCCAGTCGCGCAGTACCCGATAATTGGGATAGGCGAGATAGGCTGCCCCGCCCTCCCCATCAGGCTGCACCAGCGAGGCCTGCAGCGACGCCCGCGGCAAGTCTGTCCCATCTGCTTTGCGCACTCCGAGGGCCTGCCATGCCGACAGCGCCCGGCTCTCCTCCAGCCCGATCAGCGCAGGATCCAGCCCTGCCGGCACCCTCACCCGACGACCCCAGGTTTCATCCCCGTGCCAGCCGTTCTGATGCAGATAATTGGCTGCCGAACCAAACACATCCGCCAGATTGCCCCACAGATCCTGCTTGCCGTCCCCGTCCTGATCGACCGCATATTTGAGGTAGGACGAGGGCATGAACTGCACCTGCCCCATGGCACCGGCCCAGGATCCCTTGAGATCGGCTGGCGCCATTTTCTGCTGCTCCAGAATGCGCAGGGCGTCGAACAACTGCCCCTTGAAGAAGGCCTCACGGCGCCCCTCCCAGGCCTGGGTCGCCAGCGACGACATCAGCGGATATTTGCCGGTCAATTTGCCGAAATTGGTTTCAATGCCCCACAGGGCGACAATAAAACGAGGTTGCACATCATATTCCGCCCCTATTTTTGTGAGCAGCGGCAAATACTGACGATATAGCCGTTTGGCTTGATTGACTTTCCATTGCGGCACGGCGCGAGGAATATAAGTGGCGAGGGTCTGTTTAAATTCCGGCTGATTTTTATCGTGCCGAATGGCGACCTCGATCAGGTAAATATCGGCGAAGGCGGCGGTGACCGTCGCCGGCGAGATCCCGGCGGCCAGGGCCTCTTGTTTGAGACCCGTCACATAACGTTCAAAATCGGGGCTGGCCTGCAGCGGGTAACTGACGATCCCGCTTATCAATAACAGAGCCAGCCGACCCTTCATTCCCGTTCGGCCTTTAATTGGGCCTTGTGTTGTTCCAGCAGGTTTTCCGGTGGCGGTGGCACCTGCAGATAGAAGCCCTGGCTCTGCAGCGCCTCCATCACCCGGCTGGTGGAGGCGATCCCCAAGGGCTTGGCTGGGTCCAGTTTGGTCATCAATACCAGTTCGGGACGGCCGAATGCACTCATCAGCACCTCGGGTACGCGGGAAAAATCCTCTCTTCTTTCAACAAAAAGATAGGTCTCGGCTTTTTTGCGACTTTTATAGACTGCACACAACATGGAAATTGATATAATCCAACCGGTTTATTGCCTCTGAGGATGGCAAACTATAACATCGGGAATTGAATAACAATAACGGATTACCGTCTCTGTCTCGGGGAAGATTCATGGTTGAGCGCGATAACGAATTGAAAGGGACCACCTTCACTATTTCTGTGTTGCATATCAGCGATGGCAAACCTGAGCGGATCCGCCAGTTGCTGGCGGCCAAAGTGGCTCAGGCGCCCCAGTTTTTTAATTGTGCCCCCCTCGTCATCAATGTGGAACGGCTCACCGATATCCCCGACTTCGAACAGCTCAAGGAGCTGGTGGAATCGGAAGACTTCGTGCTGGTCGGGATCACGGGGGCCCAGAGCGAGGCGATGAAGACGGCCGCCAAGGCGGCCGGACTGGCGGTGATGGCCTCCGGCAAGAGCCGCAAGGCCGAGCCGCAACCCCAGCCAGAGCCGGCTCCAGCCCCGGCCCCCATCGTCGAGGTGAAAGCCGTGCCGGCTCCGCTGGTAGCGAGCAAGGTGCATGTGGGCCCGGTGCGATCCGGCCAGCAGCTCTATGCCGCCGGCACCTCGCTGGTGGTACTGGGCTCGGTCAGTCCGGGCGCCGAAGTGATCGCCGATGACAGTATTCATATTTATGGCACTCTGCGCGGCAGGGCCATTGCCGGTGCCAAGGGCAACCCCCAGGCACGGATCTATTGCCAGCAATTGCAGGCCGAGCTGCTCTCCATCGCAGGCACATTCCAGCTGAGCGATGCGTTGCCGGCCGGCCTCATCCAGCAACCGGTTCATGTCCGGCTGGATAACGAACAACTCCGTATAGACCGTATCAAATAGAGTTACAAGGAAGCGAGAATGGCGCGAATCATAGTCGTTACATCGGGTAAAGGTGGCGTTGGCAAGACCACAACCAGCGCGGCCCTGAGTACCGGTTTAGCTCAGCGTGGCCACAAGACCGTGGTCATCGATTTTGACATTGGTCTGAGAAATCTGGACCTCATCATGGGCTGCGAACGGCGCGTGGTGTATGACTTCGTCAACGTCATCAATGGCGAGGCCAACCTCAACCAGGCCCTCATCAAGGACAAGCGCTGCGAAAACCTGTTCATCCTGCCCGCCTCCCAGACCCGGGACAAGGACGCCCTCACCCGTGAAGGGGTCGAGAAGATCCTGGATCAGCTGACCGAGATGAAGTTCGACTACATCGTCTGCGACTCCCCGGCGGGGATCGAAGCGGGTGCCCTGATGGCGCTCTACTTCGCCGACGAGGCCATCGTCACCACCAACCCGGAAGTCTCGTCGGTGCGAGACTCGGACCGCATCCTCGGCATCCTGGCCTCCAAATCCCGCCGCGCCGAGCGTGGCGAAGACCCTATCAAGGAACACCTGCTGCTCACCCGCTACTGCCCGACTCGCGTCAACCGTGGCGACATGCTGAGCGTGCAGGACGTGCAGGAGATCCTGGCCATCAAACTGCTCGGGGTGATCCCGGAGTCCCAGGCGGTGCTGCGTGCCTCCAACTCGGGGGAACCCGTCATCCTGGACAAGGAGTCCGATGCCGGTCAGGCCTATGAGGATGCCGTTGCCCGCCTGCTGGGCGACACCAAGGATTTTCGTTTTCTGGAAGAAGAAAAGAAGGGCTTCTTTAGCCGACTGTTCGGGAGTTAAGCATGTCATTATTGGATTATTTTCGTTCCAACAAGAAACAGAGCACCGCACAACTGGCCAAGGAGCGGTTGCAGATCATCGTGGCTCACGAGCGTTCATCCAGAGGGGGGCCGGATTACCTGCCCCAGCTCAAGCAGGATATCCTCGACGTGATCCGTAAATATGTGCAGATCGACCCTGATAAGATCACGGTCCAGCTGGACAAGAAGAGTGATGAGTTGTCCGTGCTGGAGCTCAACATCACCTTCGCCGATGACAAGAAGGGATGAGCTGACGCCCTATGCGTGACCCCTTCCCCCAATGAAGACCGGATCCTGTGTCAGGATCCGGTTTTTTATTGCCACGGCGCCGCCAGCCGTACTCGCCAAGCAAGCAGGGGCCAGCTAGAATACCGCGCGCCACCGGCCGGCCTTGCCGACGGGGTTTTTCTTTTATTTTCAGCTGGAACAGATCGCTTATGTCTTTGAACGACGAAATGCACAGCGTCGAGGAACTGCTCGACACCGCTCTGGAACTCTTCATGGAGCTGGCCTCCGACAACCTGCCGGAGCAGGAGATTGCCCGCTTCAATCAGGAGTTCAACGATCGCGGCCTGCTGGCGGAAACCGATCCGGCCGATGACTGGGAAGCGGATGTCGGGTTCGAAGTCAGTGACGCCGAGTATGCCGAAGTCTGGATCGGGCTTGGCAACGAGCAGGAAGAGTACGAGCACCTGTTCGCCCGCATGCTGCTCTCCCGCCGTGTTGACGAGAAGTTCTGCCACATCGAATGGCTGCCCCAATAATTCCGGATCCCGATGATCCCAGCCACTACGTCTGGGAGCCAGAGCCGGAGCCCGACCCCGTGCGTCCCGCCCTCGCCAGACGCCTGCTGAGCGGGCTCGGCAAACTGCTGCTGGCAGCGCTGCTCAGCACCATCGTCTCGGTGGCATTGCTGCGCTTCATCGATCCGCCCATGTGGACCTGGCGCCTCGAGCGGGCGCTGTTTCCACCGGCCAAGGTGGCCGAGGTCAAACACGACTGGGTGCCGCTCGAGCAGATCTCCCGCGAGCTGCAACTGGCGGTGATCGCCGCCGAAGATCAACGCTTTGCCGAGCACAACGGCTTCGATATGGATGCCATCAGCTCGGCGCTCAAGCACAATCAGCACAGCGAACGGGTGCGCGGTGCCAGTACCCTCAGTCAGCAGACCGCCAAGAACCTCTTCATGTGGAGCGATCGCAGCTTCCTGCGCAAGGGGATCGAGGCCTGGTTCACCCTGCTGATGGAGCTGGGCTGGGACAAGTCCCGCATTCTCGAGATGTACCTGAATATCGTGGAGTTCGGGCCCGGCATCTACGGCGCCGAGGCGGCTGCCAGGCACTACTTCGGCAAACCGGCCGCCCGTTTGACCCGCTACGAGGCCTCCCTGCTGGCCGCCGCCCTGCCCAATCCCTGGCGCTACCGGGTCAAGCCTCCTTCACCCTACGTCCAGCAGCGCTCGGCCTGGATCCGCCGTCAGATGGGCCAGCTGGGTCAGATCACCCTCAACAAGGTGCATCAGGCCGATTGACCAGCCGGCTGCCAAGGCTCAACTGCCGGCAGCCGGATCGTCTGCCGGCGGGCCCAGATGGCCGCCTATGGTGCCCCGATGCAGCGGCAGATAGTGCCACCACCAGGCCTCTCGCCGCCGTTTGATCTGCTGTCGCCTTGTCCGTCGTTTCATGGCACCTCTCCCTTGGCCATCCCCCTTCAACCATACCCCTTTGCCGACGCCCTTGCCCAGACCTGGCGCACCATGGCCACTGGTCTGGCCGCCACCGCCAATAATTGCTACAGTAGCGAACCTCGATGTATCTGGAGTGATTTCATGGAACAGCGTACCCCGGATCAACTGGTCGAATGGGCCTATGATCAGTTTCTTGAGCAGGCCGCAGACATGCTGGCCCCCGAACAAATCGTCGACATCACCCTGGAGTTCGAACAGCGTGGCGCCGTCGAGGCGACCCTGCCCAACGCCGACTGGTCAGCCGAACTCGGTGTGCCGGTCGACATGGAACGCTGGGTCGAGGTGTGGGTCGGCTTGCTGGATCATCAGGAGGAATTTGAGGTGATTTTTGCCACCTTCCTGCTGCCCCGTCATCTAAATGAGCACGATGTCCATGTGCGCTGGCACCGCCAGCAACAGGCATGAAAAAGGCGCCCTCGGCGCCTTTCTCTTTTCTGCAAAGCCCCTCAGGGGCGGGCCGCAATGGCCTTGACCAGACAGCGGCGGCACCAGCAGGCGCTGGCCTCCCCCATGGGCAGGGCCGGCAACTGGCTGCACCAGCACTCGGCGATGGTCGCACCGGCTGACACGGCGCAAAAGGCCGGTTCACCGCAGCCGGGGCAGCGGTGGGTGCTGGTTGAACCGTCCAGCTGCGCCATCACCGCCAGCTGGGCATCACTGTCCATGGCGGACCAGCGACCTATCTCGGTCAGGGTACGGCCACAGCCAAGACAGAGGCCGTCTTTCGCCTGGCAATGGCCAATGCAGGGGCTCGGCACTTATTCGCCATCCGGCGCGCTATCGGCAACCACGAGCGTGATGCAGTTGTCCTCGAGCACAATCTTGCCCTGCTTGTAGAGGCCGCCGATGGCCTTCTTGAAGGTGCCCTTGCTCATGCCGAGCAGCTTGTAGATGAGCTCGGGTTCGCTCTTGTCACCCACCGCCAGGCTCCCGCCCTGCTTCTTGAGACGGGCCAGGATCAGCTCACCGGCATCGTCCATCCGCGCCATGCCCGGCTTTTGCAGGGTCAGATCCAGCTTGCCGTCGTCACGCACCTGCTTGACCCAGGCGGTCAGTGGCCGGCCTGTGGTGACCCGGCCGAACACCTCGTTCTTGAAAAGCATGCCGGCGTATTCGCCGTTGACGATCGCCTTGATGCCGAGCGGCGTGCGCTCGCCGGGCAGGGCAGTCACTTCGTCACCCGCCTTGAAGGGGGGCTTGTCGGTGCGCAGGAACCGCTCGATGCGGCTGGTGCCCACCATGCGGCCCTCATGATCAAGCATCAGCCGCACCAGATAGACGTGGCCCACCTGCATCGGCTTGTTCTGCTCACGGGTCGGCACGAACAGATCCTTCTTCATGCCCCAGTCGAGGAAGGCACCGATCTTGTTGGCATTGACCACCTTGAGGCCGACGATGTCGTCCACCATGGCAAACGGCTTGTCAGTGGTGATCACCGGTTCGCAGTCGGCATCCAGATAGAGGAAAACCTTGACCTCACTGCCTTCAGCCACCCCTTCCGGCAGTTGGCGTTTGGGCAGCAGCAGCTCGCCATATTCGTCGGCCGCAAGCCAGGCGCCGCGCTCTTCGAGCTCGACTACGGTAAGGGTGTTCATCTTGCCAATCTGTAGCATGGTGTTCTCTTCTTTCATTGTCCGGATGGCCAATTTTTCATTGTCCGTATGGGCGCGCATGTTACCCCAAGAGCGGTAACAGGGCCTAGTCCCTTGCCCTGTTCGCGGGTGATTTTCAGGGCCTTTTGGCCACTTTACGGCGATATAATCGCCAGTCAGCCGCCCTTTAGCTGCAAATAACCCCACTTTTGGGTAGACTTCGCCGCTGTCAAAATCCAGAGGAACTGTCGATGAATCCATCCACTCGTACCCGTCATCTCAATCAATGGATCCAGACCCACAGTGGGCAGGACATGACCTACCCGGCGCTGCACGGCTTTTTGTGCGCCCGCTTGGTCGGGCCGGATGCCCCTGACTGGCAGGCCCCGCTGGCCGGTCTGTTGCCCCATGACGCCGAGCTGGATGAAAAGAGCAGCGACGCGCTGCACCATCTGATCGCCGAGCTGGAAGCCCAGGCCGATGAGGCCCAGCTCGTCCTGCCGAGCCAGTGCCGCCTCTCCACCGAGAGTCCGGAGCAGGTCTTCGAGCAGAGTCACCCGCTCGGTCAGTGGTGCTACGGCTTCAGCCAGGGCTTTGCCACCTGGCCCAAGCCCAAGGATCTGAACGACCCGACCACCCAGTACCGTTTCAGCCTGGCCGCCGAGCTGAGCCTGTTTCGCGACAAACCCATGGCGCAGATGCTGCACTCGGCCGCCGGTAGCGACCTCCCCTTCATGGAGTTCTGCAAGCGCCAGCGCCAGAACATGAAGACCGCCCTCAACCAGCTGCTGCAACTGGACGAGTATCAGGCCGTGCCAAGCTCGGAGCTGACGCTGGACAGCGAGCAGGCCGAGCAGTGGCAACAGTGGTTCGAACGGGCCGACGCCAGTCGCGATCCGCACAGCCGCCTCGGCTGGTTCGACAAGGTGATCGCCGACGCCGAGCCGCTGTTCGACGCTGCCTTCTGGCAGCAGATTGCCGGCCATGGCTGGAGTGCCCACGAAGCGCGCCCGCTGCTGGCCGCCCGGGCTGGACGGGCCGACTGCCTGCTGCGCCTCGGCCAGCTGGAACAGGCGCGCAGCGAATATCTGGCGCTGCTCGAGCTGTGCGTGGCCGACGAGCTGGGTTGCCGCTATCCCCTCTCCAGCCTCTATGCCCTGCAAGGGGAGTGGCAGGCCCTGCAGGCCCTGCTGGTGCGCTTTGATGAAGCCTCCAGCTGGCTGCTCTACAACAAGGCGCTGATGACATTTGTCTGCGCGGGGGCCGAGGCCGCGCAGCCGCTGCTGAGCGCCGCCACCAAGGCCAACGCCCATGTACCGGCCTGTCTGCTGGGCCAGCGCAAGCTGCCCAAACAGGAGCCCCACAGCTGGCAGGCGGGCAGTCGCGACGAGGCGGCGCTCTACACCCTGCAAAGCCGCGAGGCCTGGCTCAAGCACAACGCCTTGATCTGGCTGCGCAAAGGCTGAGCCCGCAGCACAAAACCAGCCTCGAACAGACCCGGTTGCGGCGGATGACGTGCGCAACCGCACATTTCTCTGGTGCATGTTCAGACAAACGGCCTTGTGTTACGTATCATCAAGGCCAAAGTATCAAGAGAAACTGCACCCGATGCAGCCGTCACAGCAGGATGTCATATGTCAAAGATCATAGAGCTGCTTGCCCACTATCCCCCCTATCAGCTGGTTCACGCCGCCGAGATGGTGCGCGACACCTTTGAGCAGTTTTACCAGCAGCGCTATCAGCTGACGGTGCCCCAATGGCGCCTGATGATGGTGCTCGGCCCCAACTACCCCATCAGCCAGAAAGAGCTGGTCGAGGCGAGCGGGATGGACAAGGTGCGGATCTCCCGCGAAATTCACCGGCTGGTGGAGAAAGGGATCCTCTTTACCGAGAGCAGCGAGCACGACAAGCGGGTCAGCCTGGTCTCCTTCACCCAGGCGGGGCTCACCCTGTTCCAGCAGCTCAAGACCGAAGCGGGCAGCTGGCAGCACACCCTCACCGACTACCTGCCGGCCGAGGCACGCCAATCCATCCGTCTGCACCTGCAAAGCGTCAGCGACGCCATCGAACAACTTCACCTGCTGGATAGCGAGCGACCCTCATGAATCTGAACAACTTTGCCACCATGGACGTCAACATGCTGCTGAGCCTAGTCAACATGCAGCTGCGTGATCGCTTCGATGATCTCGATGATCTCTGCAAGGCGCAGGATCTCGACAAGGCGGCGCTGGTCGCCAGGCTGGCCAGCGGCGATTTCCACTACCAGGAAGATCAGAAACAGTTCAGATAGGGATCCGGATCACAACCCGGCCCATGCCGCTGGCTCCGGCGGCAAAAGCTGCTATGGTGATGGCTACCCCGGTCAACTGACCTGCGGCAAGAGGTATGGATACATCTTGCTGTCACAGACCGTGGTTAGCCTTCTACTCACCAGCCGCAGCCAAGGATGACCCATGATGTTCCTGACCCGCCCGACCAGCCTGATCACCCTCTGTGCACTGCTGATGATCAGCCTCTTGTCACCGCGCCTGCCCGACAGCGCCGAGCAGTGGCTCACCACCTTGCTGCTGGGCTCCCTGGTAGCGGTCTGCCTGATGGTCGGCAGCGGCTGTCGCCGCTTTCTGCGGGATTGACCTGTCCGGCCCCATTCGCCACAAGACCCCAAAACAGACAACGCAGCCCGAGGGCTGCGTTGTCGCTTTCTGACGTCTGGCAAAGTGCCGTCTTGATCAGAGTGCCAGGGTCTCCAGCTGGCCTTTGGCCTGCTCGATGCCCTTGGCCTGGGCATCCGGGCCCATGCCCATGCCTTCGGCGTAGATGAAGTCCACCTCCTTGATGCCGATGAAGCCCAGCACGGTACGCATGTAGGGGGTCACCAGATCGGTGGCGCTGCCGACGTGCATGCCGCCGCGGGGGCTGATCACCAGGGCGCGGGTGTTTACCACCAGGCCGACCGGACCGGTTTCGGTGTAACGGAAGGTGACGCCGGCGCGGGCCACCAGATCGATCCAGTTTTTCAGCTGGGTCGGGATGTTGAAGTTGTACATGGGGGCGGCAATCACCACCAGATCGCTTGCCTTCAATTCGGCGATCAGCTCGTCGGACTGTGCCAGCACGGCCAGTTGACGCTCATTGAGGTTCTCACCACCGCGCAGGCCCATGGCCAGCTCGCCATCCAGCACCGGCAGGTTCAGGGACGCCAGATCACGCACGGTGACGGTGTCGGACTGATGGTCGGCCAGAAAGCCGTCGATCAGGGCGTTGGATTGGGAATATTGGCCCAGGATGCTGGACTTGAGTACGAGGATATTGGCCATGGTGAAACTCCATTTGGTTGTCGGTTGAACAGCGGTGCTGTCGATGGAGGTCACTCTAAACATTGGGCTTCTATACAGATAGCGAAAATAGATGCTCAACTTATTCAAAATATTTGATGTTAGCTCACTCTCTCGCCAGCCACCGTTTCGCCGCCCCGCCAAGGCTTGGCAGAACAAACGATTGCCGTTATGATCCGCCGCACTTTTTTCAGCGTTCCGGATCCCATGACACCCTCGCGCAGGCACTCTCCCTTTGCCGGTGCAGTCTGGATGATGGTAGCGGGCCTCTGCTTCGCCGCCGTCAACAGCCTGAGCCAATATGTCAGCTTCAAGCTCGGCCTTCCTTCGACCCAGGTCGCCTTCCATCAATATCTGATTGCCCTGGTCTGCCTGCTGCCCTGGCTGGTTCGTCACGGTCTGCGCCAGTCGCTGATGACCAACCAGCTGCGGCTGCACTTGCTACGGGTCGCCCTGGCGGTGGTCGGTATCCAGTTCTGGCTGTGGGCGCTGGCGGTGCCCGTACCCATCTGGCAGGGCATCGCGCTGCTGATGACGTCGCCGCTGTTTGCCACCCTGGGGTCGGCGCTCTTTCTCAAAGAGCAGGTGAGCCGGGTCCGCATTCTGGCGACCCTGGCCGGCTTTGTCGGCGCCATGCTGATCCTGGCCCCCTGGACCGACGATTTCAGCTGGGCCTCGCTGCTGCCGGTGGCGGCGGCGCTGTTCTGGGCCGGCTACTCCTTGCTGGTGCGCTATCAGGCGGCGAGCGAGTCGTCCCACACCATCGTCGTCTACCTGCTCATCTTCAGCACCCCGTTCAACGCCATGCTGGCGCTGCCGGAGTGGCAGTGGCCGAGCGAAACCCAGTGGCTGCTGGTGGCTGCCTCCGGCGTGCTGTCGGCACTGGCCCAGATGTCCATCGCCCGCGCCTACAGCGTGGCCGAAGCCTCGTTTGTGCAACCCTTTGATTTTGCCAAGCTGCCGATGAACGTGCTGGCCGGCTGGCTGGTGTTTGGCTGGGCGCCGCCCGGTCGATTGTGGCTCGGGGCCGCCATCATCATCGGCGCCATCACCCTGCTCACCCATCTGGAGCAGCGCGCCCACAAATCCGTTTCCTGAGGTACGCCATGCGTGCCTCTTTTTTTGCCCGCTATTCGCGCAATAGCGGCCATCAACCATCACTCACGACATCAGGAGAGATCACATGTTTGGAACCGCTACCCGCCCCGGCGCCACCCGCGCCCTGCTGCTGGGCTCTGGCGAACTTGGCAAGGAGGTCGCCATCGAGCTGCAACGCTTCGGCATCGAGGTGATCGCCGCCGACCGCTATGCCGATGCCCCCGCCATGCAGGTGGCGCACAGAGCCCATGTACTGGACATGCTGGACGGCACCACCCTGCGCGCCCTGGTCAACGAGGTCAAACCGGATCTGATCATTCCCGAGCTTGAAGCCATCGCCACCGATACCCTGGCCGCCCTGGAGCAGGAAGGCGTCAAGGTGGTGCCGAACGCCCGCGCCACCCAGCTCACCATGAACCGGGAGGGGATCCGTCGCCTCGCCGCCGAGACACTGGGCTTGCCCACCTCCCCCTACCGCTTTGCCCAGAGCAAGGAGGAGTTTGTCGCCGCCGTTGACACCATCGGCCTGCCCTGCGTGGTGAAGCCGGTGATGAGCTCGTCCGGCAAGGGCCAGAGTGTGCTGCGCGATCTCGCCAAACTGGACGAGAGCTGGACCTATGCCCAGGAGGGCGGTCGCGCCGGCCGCGGCAAGGTGATCGTCGAGGGCTTCGTCCCCTTCGAGTACGAGATCACCCTGCTCACAGTGCGCGCCGTCGACAGCATCCACTTCTGTCAGCCCATCGGCCATCGGCAGGAAGATGGCGACTACCGCGAATCCTGGCAGCCGCAAGCCATGAGCGAGCTGGCGCTGGCCCGCTCCAAAGAGGTAGCTGCCAAGGTGGTAGAAGCCCTCGGTGGTTACGGTTTGTTCGGGGTCGAACTCTTCATCAGGGGTGACGAGGTGTGGTTCAGCGAGGTCTCGCCGCGCCCCCACGACACCGGCATGGTAACCCTCATCTCTCAGGATCTCTCCGAGTTCGCCCTGCACGTGCGCGCCATTCTGGGGCTGCCCATCGGCACCATCACCCAGTACGGGCCGAGCGCCTCCGCCGTGGTGCTGCGCGAAGGTCACAGCCAGAACATCCGCTATCAGGGGATTGGCGAGGCATTGGCGCTGGTGCCGGGTGCCCAGTTGCGGCTGTTTGGCAAGCCGGAGATCGCCGGCCGCCGCCGACTCGGCGTGGCGCTGGCTCGGGCTGAAGATTGCCCCACCGCCGTCGAGCAGGCCAAAGCCGTGGCCGCCAGGGTGGACGTGCTCTTCTGACCACTGTTTTTTGTCTCGCACAAACAAACGTTTGCCTGCGTGATCCGGCGCAAGGGGCATGGCAATGCCCCTTTTGCATTGAGGCGCCTCGCTTATAATCCCCCCTTCACCTATGTCAGGAGTACAAGATGTTAACTGCCGTGATCTTCGATATGGATGGTGTTCTGATCGACTCGGAACCCTTTTGGCAACGGGCCCAGATGGCCGTGTTCTCCGAGCTGGGACATCCCCACACGGTGGAAGATTGCGAATCGACCATTGGCGTGCGCATCGATCAGCTGGTGGCCCACTGGTATCGACTGCGCCCCTGGAGCGGCCCCAGCCAGGAAGAGGTGGTGCAGCGCATTCTGGATCGGGTCAACGCGCTGATCCTCTCCGAAGGTCAGGCCAAGGCCGGTGTGCTGGAGGCGCTCGATCTCATCGAGGCCCGCGGCCTCAAGGTGGGTCTGGCGACCTCCTCCCCCTTTGCCATGGTGGAAGCGGTACTCGGCAAGCTCGGCATTCGCGATCGCTTCCTGGCGGTCCACTCCGCCGAGGTGGAGCGCTTCGGCAAGCCGCATCCAGATGTCTATATCCACGCCGCCGAGAAGCTGGGAGTGGAGCCGGTGCATTGTCTGGCCATCGAAGACAGCTTCACCGGCCTGCTGGCGGCCAAGGCGGCCTCCATGAAGGCGCTGATCGTGCCGGACCCTGCATTAGTGGGCGATCCCCGTCTGGCCATCGCCGATCACCAGCTACGCTCGCTCACCGAGCTGGATGCCGAGATGCTGGCCAACTGGGTCAAGTAAACAGCACGCAGGTGCTGTCGGACTGACCTCCTGCCTCCCTTGATCCCGGTCATAAACGTGCGCTTGCTCGCGGTCAGGACAGAGCGAACCAACTAGAATCAGGGGAGATAGGCGGCCCACGGGCCCGAGGAGGTCATCATGATCGAGTACACCAGCAAGCGCATCGTCTGCCCCCACTGTGGCCATCATACCCGGGTCGAGCTGGATGCCAGCCAGGGGGATCAGGAGTTCTACGAGGATTGCATGGCCTGCTGCAACCCCATCCACCTGCGACTGCATCGGGATGAGGCGCGCGACTGCCTGCAACTGTTTGTGGACGCAGACGACGAGCAGATGTTCTGACTGCCAGTGAACCCACCCACAAGATCGCCAAGGGCCTGCATGATGCAGGCCCTTTTCAATGGCAAATCCCTGAGGGCGCGTTGGTCAACTTACCCCGGCTGACGGGCCGCCAGTACCCGCTCCACCGTATCGACGATGGCCTGGGTCTGGGGATCGATCTCGATGTTGGTATGCCAGCCGGCTTTGACCCAACCCAGGTTGGTACGGGCCAGCGTCTCGGGAATGAGATTGACGCAGAACTCGCTGCCGCGCACTTCCCCCACGGTGAGGCTGATGCCGTCGATACCGATGTACCCCTTGGTCAGCACGTATTTCATAAGCGTGGGGGCGAGGCGATACCACACCTGCCGGTTGTTGGGAGTGTCGATGACCGAGACGACCTGCGCGGTGCCCATGATGTGGCCGGACATGGCGTGGCCGCCAATCTCGTCGCCAAAGCGGGCGGCCCGCTCCACGTTGACCTTGTCCCCCGGCTGCAGCTGGCCGAGGTTGGTGAGGCGCAGGGTCTCCTGCATCAGATCGAAGCTGACCAGCTCCCCCTCGACCCGGGTGACGGTCAGGCAGCAGCCGTTATGGGCCACGGAGGCGCCCAGCGCCAGCCCCTCGCCCCAGGCCGGGTTCGGCATGCGGATCACGTGGGTACGAAAGTTGGGCAGCTCGTCGATGGCCACCAGTTCGGCGGTCCCCTGTACTATGCCGGTGAACATGTCTCGTCTCCTGCTACGAAAAAAGGCAGGGTAACCTCGCCCCGAGCCCCAGACAAGCGCGCTGGCTGACAAGCAGGCGGCCGATCGCTATAGTGACGGCATTCAAACCAGCGCTGACAAGGAAATAAAAATGCAGGTATATCAATGCTGTGAGGCCATTCGCATCGCCTACAACCAGATTGGCTCCGGGGAGCAGGGCTATGTGCCGCAGGCCATTGCCGCCACCATCAGGGCGCTCAACGCCGTGGCATCGGACGAGCGGGTGCCGGCAGATCTGCGCGAACAGGCCGCCTACGCCGCCGCCAACCTGCTGATCAGCGATCACGAGGACGCCTGATCCGGCCCTTGCGCCAAACGTTTCGTCCCGGATGAATTTCAGGCTAGAATGACCCCCCCGCACTTTGCATTCCCGTTTCGGGAGTGCAAAGGCCCTTCCCGCTACCCGCTCTTTTTACGCTTTATCTGATCCACTCGGAGGTGTCAGTGCAACGTTATTGGTCCGAGGCGAGGCAACTCGTTCGTCTAGCCAGTCCCATTCTGGTGGCCCAGGTCGCCCAGGTCGCCATGAGCTTCGTCGATACCGTGATGGCGGGCCAGGTCAGCGCCGTGGATCTGGCGGCGGTGTCGGTGGCCTCCAGTTTCTGGCTGCCGATCATCTTGCTGACCCAGGGCATCATCATGGCGCTCACCCCCATCGTCTCCCAGCTCAACGGGGCCCGCAAGCGGGACGAGGTACGCCCCGCCGTGCATCAGGGCTTCTGGCTGGCACTGATGGTGATCCCGATCGCCATGCTGGCGCTCTATTTCAGCCCGCTGGCGCTGCACCTGATGAAGGTGGATCCCGTCATGGCCGCCAAGACCACCGGCTTTTTGCACGCCATCATGTGGGGTCTGCCCGCCTTCGTACTGTTCCAGGTGCTGCGCAACTTCAGCGAGGGGCTCTCCCACACCATGCCGACCATGGTGATCGGCTTCGTGGGGCTGGCGGTCAACATCCCCGCCAACTATGTCTTCATCCACGGTCACTTCGGCATGCCCAAGCTCGGTGGCGTGGGCTGCGGCGTGGCCACCGCCATCGTGCTGTGGGCCATGCTGCTGGCGATGATCGTCTATGTGAAGCTCTCCTCTCATTTCAAGGAGATCAACCTCTTCTCCCGGCTCGCCCGCCCCAACGGCAGCCGGATCTGGCGCCTGTTCCGGTTAGGCTTTCCCATCGCCATGGCCATCTTCTGCGAAGTGACCCTGTTTACCGTGGTGGCCCTGATGCTGGCCCCCTTCGGTGCGGAGACGGTGGCGAGCCACCAGATAGCCCTCAACTTCTCCAGCCTAGTGTTTATGCTGCCCTTGTCGATTGGGGTGGGTGTCACCATCCGGGTCGGCCACAGCATCGGCGAGGGTCAGCCCGAGCACGCCCGCGTCGCCGCCCGCACCGGCCTGATGCTGGGCATGGCGGTGGCTGCCGGTACCGCCGCCCTCACCGTGCTGCTGCGCGAGCATATCGCCAGTATCTACACCGACGACCTGCAGGTGATCACCCTCGCGGCCATACTGCTGTTCTTCGCCGCCATCTACCAGATCTCCGACTCGGTGCAGGTAGTGGCCGCAGCCGCCCTGCGTGGTTACAAGGACACCAAGGCGATCTTTTACGTCACCATCGTCGCCTACTGGGGACTGGGGCTGCCCACCGGCATGATCCTGGGGCTGACCGACTGGCTGGTGCCGCGCATGGGGCCGCAGGGCTTCTGGATCGGTTTCATCGTCGGTCTGACCGGCGCCGCCCTGATGCTGGGAGCCCGGCTGCGCTACATCTATGGCCGCTTTGCCAGCCCGGAGGCCTGCAGCGCCCTCTCCAAGGCGCAATAGGGCAAACTCGCCTGCAAAATCAACAGGCTGCGCAAGAACTGGGCAAACAGTCTGCTTTGTGCGTGCGGCCTGTTGACAGCCTTGGGGGGCATGGGTAGTATGCCGACCACGTCAGCAGTGCTGGTGTGGTGAAACGGGTTTCTGGCCCGGTTTGCAAAGTGGGTTTATAGCTCAGTTGGTTAGAGCACTACCTTGACATGGTAGGGGTCGTTGGTTCGAATCCAATTAAACCCACCACTTTTCCGTGATGCGTCCTTAGCTCAGCTGGTTAGAGCACCACCTTGACATGGTGGGGGTCGGTGGTTCGAATCCACTAGGACGCACCATCATGGAAACCTGTTATGCGTCCTTAGCTCAGCTGGTTAGAGCATCACCTTGACATGGTGGGGGTCGGTGGTTCGAATCCACTAGGACGCACCATAACAGCTTGAATATATTGCAGATGTGGATTTATAGCTCAATTGGTTAGAGCAGTACTTTGACATGGCGTAGGCGATGTCGTTGGTTCGAATCCAGTTGAACACAGATGTGGGTTTATAGCTCAGTTGGTTAGAGCACTACCTTGACATGGTAGGGGTCGTTGGTTCGAATCCAATTAAACCCACCACTCCCCTGCAATCAGATTAAAGTCGCCTTGCGCACCCTGCGTCCTTAGCTCAGCTGGTTAGAGCATCACCTTGACATGGTGGGGGTCGGTGGTTCGAATCCACTAGGACGCACCAGATTAGAAAAGCCCGCTCCTCGAGCGGGCTTTTTGCATCTCCCCTTTCCTGCTTCTCGCGGCATCCTCACGGCCGAACCCGCCATACGCTCAACCATGCCTGGCAGGTCAACATCCCCGCCCGCTCCACGCCGCTTAAAAGAGATCGAGCTGCTGGCCGCAGATCCGCTCGAACGACTCGCCGATAAAGGGGAGGATCGCATCGGCAATGGGCCTTAACTGCTTGTCGATGTAGTGCTCGTAGTCGATGGCGCTGCGCCGGTATTCCAGCGGCTCGGGGCCATTGAGGGTCATCAGGTAGGCGATGGAGCCCCTGTGCTGGTAGCGCTGGGGCAGGCCGCGGCGCAGGTTCTCCTCGTCCGCCAGGCGCGCCGCCCGCACATGGGGTGGCACGTTCTTCTGATACTCCTCGAGTTTTTGGCGCAGCCGCTTGCGATAGACCAATAGCTCGTCGTGCAGGCCGGCCCGGGTCTCGTCCACCATGGTGCGCACATAGCCGCTGGGATCCTGGTCGTGAAACACCATTTCGTAGAGGCGGGTCTGAAACGCCTTGGCAAGGGGCGTCCAGTCGGTGCGCACCGATTCGAGCCCCTTGAACACCAGCTGCTCCTCTTCACCTGCCTGATGGCCCGCCACCAATCCGGCATAGCGCTTCTTGCTCCCCTTCTCCAGCCCGCGAATGGTGGGCATCAGGAAGCGGCGATAGTGGGTCTCGTACTGGATCTCCAGATAGCTCGGCAGGTTGAACTCGCGCGTGATCAGTGCCGCCCAGTTGTCGTTGATCATCTTCGCCAGCCGCCGGCCAATCTCGTCCGCCTGCTCGGGGCTGGCATCCCGCCCCAGGTGCACGAAGGTGGAATCGGTGTCGCCATAGATCACCTCGAAGCCCTCCCCTTCGATCCACTCCCGGGTCTGCTGCATGATGCCGTGACCGCGCAAGGTGATGGAGGAAGCAAGCCTTGGGTCGTAGAAGCGGCAGCCCCCCGAGCCCAGCACCCCGTAGAAGGAGTTCATGATGATCTTGATGGCCTGGGAGAGCGCCTTGTTGCTGGCGGCCTTGGCCCGATCCCGCGCCGCCCACAAGGTGGCGATGAGATCCGGCAGGAAGTGGCGCTCACGGGAGAACATGGCGCCGCGAAAGCCCGCAATGGCGTGCTCGGGATGCTGCAGCCCCTCGATGAGCCCCATGGGATCGATGCAGAAGGTGCGGATGATGCTGGGATAGAGGCTCTTGAAATCGAGCACCAGCACGTGGCGATAGAGGCCGGGTTTGGAGTCCATCACATAGCCGCCGGGGCTTGCGAGCCCGCCGTCGGCCGGCAGATTGGGGGCCACGTAGCCGCCGCGATGTAGCCGTGGCAGATAGAGATTGGTAAAGGCGGCCACCGAGCCCCCTACCCGGTCCAGCTCAAGGCCGGTGAGGGAGGCGCGCTCGATGGCAAAGGGGATGAGGTGGCAGAAATCGAAGATCTCCCACACCAGCCGGCAATCTTCCAGGTTGTAGCGGGCCAGCGCCTCCTTGTCGGAGTGGAACAGCTCGGTGATCTTCTCGCCCCGGTTGGCCACGTCCTCGATATCCTTGCCGCGGCCGAGTAGCTCGCTTGCCACCGCATCCAGACTGTAACTCGGGAACTGCCAGGTGGCGCTTTTGAGGGTGTCGATGCCGTCCAGCACCATGCGCCCGGGGATGATGACGCTGCCGCTCTGGGGGTCGTTGCGCGAGGATCGCCAGAAGCAAAGCTCGTGGCCGCGCCCCAGCCGCAGCCGCCGCTTGTTGAGCTCGGCGCGGCGCAGCAGCAGGCGAAAGTCGAAGTTGACCACGTTCCAGCCAATCACCAGATCGGGGTCGTGCCGCACAAACCAGCGCTCCAGCGCATTCAGCAGGGCGCTCTCGTCCGCCACCCACTCGACCTGGGTACTCCAGCTGTCGGCATCCGCCTCCGGCGTACCGATCATGATGACCCGCGCATCCTCTTCGCTATAGAGCCCCACCGAGAAGAGCGCCCCGTCCATGGCGCACTCCACGTCCAGCGACACCCAGGAGAGGGTCGGCGTCACCGCCTGCGGTGCGCAGCGTGCCTCGTTCACCTCCCAGTAGCCGTGCTTGCCCCCTTTCTTGAGGGTGCGCCCCTCGAAGCGCACGCCGGCGGTGATGAAACGCTCCATCAGATAGCGCTCCGGTAGCCGGATATCCGCCTCGAAGTGCTCCAGCCCGCGGATGAGCAGCAGCTCGATGGCGCGGTGAAAGGCGCTCAAGGTGGCAAAGTAGCAGCCCACCACGGCGCGGCCGTCGAAGGTGTGCATCGGCAGGCGGCGAAACCGCCCGCTCACCCCCGCCCCCTTGAACAGCTCGGCGGCTTCTTCCATATGGCTCTGGGGCAGGAAGAAGACCGGCTCCTGTCCCGGTACCACCAGTCGCACCGGCCCCTGCGCGCTCCAGAGCCACATCACGATCTCGGTGCGTTCGCCATGCCCGTTGCGGCCGCGCACATCCCGCCCGTGACGGGTCAGGATGAAGCCATCGAGTGGCAGAGTAACGGGAGGAACAGGCTGGATTTCGGTCATGCAGGCTACTGGGGTCAACGCTGGGATGGAACCATTGTACGTTCATACAGTGCTTTGCTGCAATTGCCACGCCAGCCGCAATGGCCACGCCAGGCTGCGAGTCGCGCCGCAAACTGGTAAGCTCGGCCAGAGTGGCAGCCACTGCCGGTGGCGGCTTTATTCGCCGTGCTATTCATCACCCACTCTTCACCCGACATCAGGAGGTCATGTGGCGCTCTACTCTCTGCTGGATCAGCTGGCCATTCCCTATCAGCGCATCGATCACGCCCCCGTCTTCACCTGCGAGGAGGCCAGTCGGCTGCTGCCCAAGCTGCCCGCCGCCAAGACCAAGAACCTCTTCCTGCGTGACCCGAAGAGCGAGCGACTGTTTCTGGTGGTGACGCCGGAAGAGAGCCGGGTCGATCTCAAAGGTCTGGCTGCCGCCCTTGGCGTCAAGCGGCTGAGCTTTGGCTCGCCAGAGCGCCTGGAAGCCGTGCTTGGCCTCACCCCGGGTTCCGTCACCCTGCTCGCCATGGTGCGCGACAGGGAAAAAGCGGTGGAACTGGTGGTGGATGAAACGATCTGGCAGGCCGAGCGGGTGCAGTGCCACCCGCTGGTCAATACCGCCACCCTGCTTATCCGCCTCGACGACGTGCGCCGCCTGCTGGCCCACCTCGGCCGGGAGGCCACCGTCATGCGGCTGCCGGTCGTGAGCGACTGACCCAAGAGGGAGGGAAGCATAAACTCCCCGGCGTCATGCCCCGCCCCTGATTAATCGAGTCAGCAGCCCTCTTGTGGCGGTTGTTGCCGCGATCGTGCCCGGATCACTTAAACCATTGCTCAGCGGCGCAATTCATGCTGTGATCCGGTCCAGTCACCCGGCCCTGAGGTCGCTGCGCCGTTCCCGGCAGGAAGAGCCCAAACCCTTGATGCAGAGTCTGTTTTCCTCGGCCCAGTTGCTGAGTCTGGTGCTGTTCGTCAGCCTGTCGCACATCGGGGTCGCGGCCATTTTCGCCTACTTGTGGCATACCCAGCGACCGCTGCGCTCCCTGCTCTACTGGTCGGCCAGCGAACTGGCCATCGCCGCTGCCTTTGGCTGCCTGCTGCTGCGAACCCTCACGGGGGAGAGCTCCCTTGCCAATATCCTGCTTACCAACCTGCTGCTCATCGCCACCCCGCTGCTCTATGAGCGGGGGCTGCGCCACTTCTTTCGGCGCGAGGCCGACCGTTTCGGCTGGCTCTGCCCGCTCCTCGCCCTCGCCGGCTTCCTGCTGTTTGCCGTTACCGCCGCGCAGCTGCCACCGGATGACATACACAGCCGGATCGTGGTGCTCTCCGGGGCCATCTCGCTGCAGATTTGCCTGCTGCTGTGGCAGCTCTGGCGCTATCAGCGGCTGGCCCCCGCCTACCGGGTGCTGCGCTTCGCCATCCTGCTGCTCGCCCTGCAACTGGCCCTGCAGCTGGTCAGAATGGCCAAGCATCAGTGGTGGCCGGAGTCGGCCGCCTCCAGCCTGACCGATCCCCTGCTCGGCCCGGTGATCCTGCTCAGCCTGCTTTTTACCATCGCCCGCAGCTTCATTTTGCTGAGCCTGGTGCACACTCGCCAGCAGCAAGCGCTGCTCGCCACCCAGCGCGAGCTGGAGCGACGCGCCAACCTGGATGCTCTGACCGGGCTGGACAGCCGCCACCATTTCGAGCAGCAGCTGGCGGCGCGCGCCTGTCGCAGTGCCCGCCCATGGCAACTGCTGCTGATCGACCTGGACAACTTCAAGCAGATCAACGACCGCCACGGTCACCCCGCCGGCGACGCCATGTTGCGGGCGGTGGGCCGGGTGATCCGGGAGAGCCTGCCACCGGCGGGGCTGGCCGGCCGCCTTGGCGGCGACGAGCTGGCACTGCTGGTGATGGAGACATCGCAAACGCTGCCGGCCTGCTGCCAGACCCTGCAGCAACGGGTCGCAGACGCCACCCGGCCGCTGGCCGGCGGCCCCATCAGCCTCAGCATCGGACTGACCTCGCTGCAGCAGGGTGAGCGCTTCGAGCAGGCCTATCCGCGCGCGGATCGGGCACTCTATGCCGCCAAACAGGCTGGCCGCCAGCGCGCCTGCATCCAGGAGCCGCACCACAGCAAGCCCAGGCCGCTGTGGCCCCTGGCCACCCAGACCTGATGCAACCCCTCATCGAGTGCCGGGCCGCTCGGCTGACCGACGCCCCCGCCTACCGCCGCTACGTGGCCGAGTGTGGCGCCGCCGGGTTGCCGCTTTATCAGGTGGCGCAATTCGACCCGGAGCAGTGGCTGCAGGAGTTGCTCGCCCAGGCCGATGGACTGCATCTGCCGCCGGGCTACCCGCCCACCACCACCTATTTTGCCCTCGAAGGGGAAGAGATCCTCGCCACCTTGCGCCTGCGCCACGGCGACAACCCGGCCACCCGCCAGTGGCTTGGCCACATCGGTTACGAGACCCGTCCCTCCCGCCGGGGTCAAGGCGTCGCCCGCACCCTGCTCGGCTGGCTGCAGCGCCATGTGCTGAGCGAGCCCGTGCTCATCAGCTGTGACGAGGCAAATCCCGCCTCGCTCAAGGTCATTGCCGCCGCCGGCGGGCAATGGCTGGATCGCCGCTACCATACTGGCGATCGCTGCTGGCTCCGGTTTTACCGACTGGTCCCGGCCAAGGGCCAGGGCTGAGCGGCAGACAATAAAAAAGAGCGCCACAAGGCGCTCTTTTTTCACTGACCACGGCCACCAGAAAGATCAGTAGCTGTCTTCCTCTTCGGCCTTCATCCTGGCCTGACGGGCCAACGCCTCCTCCTGGGCGCTCTCGATCTCGTGCAGCACTGAGTCGAGATCCACCTGCTCGCGGCTCTCCTCGAACAAGCCGGTCAGCTCGCTGTCCGGGGTCAGCTTGCCATCTTCATACAGGGCCCACATCTCCCGGGCGTAGCGGGTTTTGAGCAGCTCGGGGGCATACATGCCGTAGTAGTTGCGCATGTTGTTGACGTCGCGCTCCAGCATGGCCCTGGCCTGGTTGTTGGCGGCGGCATCCACCACCTGGGGCAGGTCGATGATGACCGGGCCCTGTTCATCCACCAGCACGTTGAACTCGGAGAGATCGCCGTGGATGAGGCCGGCGCAGAGCATGCGCACCACGTAACGGATCACCTTGGCATGGTCGATGACCGCCTGCTCGGCAGAGAGCGCCACGTCGTTGAGACGGGGGGCGACATTGCCCTCTTCGTCGGTGATGAGCTCCATCAGCAGCACGCCATCGAGGCAGACATAGGGCCTGGGCACCCGCACCCCGGCCGCCGCCAGTTTGAACAGGGCATCGACTTCGGTGTTCTGCCACACCTCTTCGTGCTGCTTGCGACCGTATTTGGAGCCTTTCTCCATGGCGCGGGCATCGCGACTGCCGCGCACCTTGCGCCCTTCCTGATAGACCACGGCCTGCTTGAAGCTGCGCTTGGACGCCTCTTTATAGACTTTGGCGCAGCGGATCTCGTCGCCGCAGCGCACCACATAGACGTCGGCCTCTTTGCCGCTCATCAGCCGGCTGATGACGTCATCGACCAGGCCGTCATCAACCAGAGGTTGGATTCGATTTGGAATTTTCATGGCCGCCCTTTTACCCTATTTGCGCATCAGAAGATAGCCCCTCCCGGGCCACTTGCCTATCCCTGTTTCCTGACGGCGCCCGGCGTGCCGGCAACCGCGATGATCCCGGTGCGATAACCCACGCCGCCGGGTCGGCCGGCCTCACTCCCCGGGAGGGAGATCGCCACGGATCCGCTTAATGCCCTCTTCGTAGAACCCATCCGAACCTTGCTGGTGCTCCATGGTCTCGAAGATCTTGAGAAACCACATGTACTGCTCGGGATGCTGGCGCAGCTGCTGCTCCACTATGCCGTTCATGGCACAGACATCGGCCACCAGATCCGCACCGGGATAGGGGTCGAAAGGCGGCTCGATCTCCAGCCGGTAGCAGCCCTCCTCCTCGTCATAACAGGCGAGAATGGGCACCGCCCTGGCGCCGGTCAGTTTCACCAGCTTGGGCAGGGCCGGCAGGGTCGCCTTGGGATGGCCAAAGAAAGGCACGAAGATGCTGGCCTCGCGGCCGTGATCCTGGTCCGGCAGGTAGAAGAAGCTGGCGCCGCTGCGGATCGCCTTGATGGCCGGCTTGATGCCGACGCTGCGCTCATATACCTTGCCGCCCTTGGCCCGCTCGCGGTTGATGTACCAGTCAAACACCTGATCTTTCGGGCTCTTCATCATGGTGCACATGGTCAGCCCCCGAATGGCGAAGTAGCGGCCGATCATGTCCACCGCCCAGGTGTGGGGTACCACCAGGATCACCGGCCGGCCGGCGGCCCGCTCTGCCTCGATATGCTCCCAGCCACGCACCTTGACCCGGCTGGCCAGATGAGCGGCGCTGCGCAGGGTCAGTTCGGCAAAGCCCATGAAGGTCTTGAGACCGACCCGGATCGATTTGAGCAGCAGGGCCTGACGGCCAGCCTCGTCCAGCTCGGGAAAACAGATCTTGAGGTTGGTCTCGGCAATGTAGGCCTGCTTCTTAGAAATCCGCAGTAGGGTGGGTGCCAGACGGTTGGCGAGCCGGTCGCGCAGGCCATGGGGCACCAGCGCCAGCAGACAGAGCAGACCGAGCGCCAGCCAGCTGCCACACCAGCGCGGATGCAGCAGACGGGGATGAAATGAGGTGTCAAAAACCGGATCGTGTGAGGACATGGCCGCCATCAAGTCATAGAAAATAAACGGTTATTTTAATTATCCTGACAAATTTTTCCACTTTGGCGGCCACGCCCCCCGGCTACCGGGCTGGCAGGCAAGGAAGCCCTCCCCCCATGGCGGGTCACCATCGCCAATAAAAATGGCCCCGCAGGGCCATATGACATAAAGGCGTGTCACCTCAGGGCAGCGGCTGCAAGCCACTGCGGATGCGCTGGATCCCCGCCTCGTAGCGACCATCCAGGCCGACCTGATCCTCACGGGTATCGAAGATCTTGAGGAACCACATGTACTGACCGGGGTCGCGGCAGAGCTGCTGCTGCACCATGTCGTTCATCCGGCAGGTGTCGGCCATCACGTCCTCGGTGGGATAGTTGTCAAACGGCGCGTCGATCTCCAGCCGGTAGCAGTGCTTGGCCTCGTCATAGCAGGCCAGCAGCGGCACCGCCTTGGCGCCGCTCACCTGCACCAGCCGTGGCAACGCCGGCAGCGTCGCCTTGGGGTGCCCGAAGAAAGGGGCAAAGATGCTCTTCTCGCGGCCATGATCCTGATCTGGCAGATAGAAGAAGCTGCGACCGCCCTTGATGGTACGGATCACCGCCTTGATGCCGGCACTGCGCTCATAGACCCGGCAGCCGTTGCGGGCGCGGGCCCGATTGAGGTGCCAGTCAAAGACCGGGTTGCGCGCCCGTTTCATCATGGTGCACATGGGCACCCCGCGCCGGGTGAAGTAGTAACCGGCCGCATCCACCGGCCAGCTGTGGGGCACCACCAGGATCACCGGTCGGCCGGCGGCCTGCTCCGCCTCGATATGTTCCCAGCCGCTGACCTGCATCCGGCTCATCAGATAGGCGGGGCTACGCACGGAGAACTCGCCAAAGCCGAGCAGACTCTTGAGACCGACCCGGATCGAGGTCATCAGGATGGCGTCGCGTTCGGCCTCGCTCTTTTGCGGAAAACAGAGTGCCAGGTTGGTTCTGGCGATATAGATCTGCTTTTTCGAGATACGGAACACCAGCGGTGCCAGGGCGGCGGCGAGACGGTCGCGCAGACGGACCGGCACGAACGCCAGCAGCATCAGTACGCCAAGCGCCAGCCAGCTGAGCCAATAGCGTGGATGCAGAAATCTGGCCTCGAAGCGGGTGTCAAACACGGGATCATGGGAAGACATGGATGGGGATCAAGCTAAGAAAATGGAGCTGCATTGTATTCGTCCTGACAGGTAATACCAGTGAAATTCATCATTGTCCCCCCAGGCTGGGCGCTGGCGCAAAAAACGGGGCGCCAACGGGCATGAATGGCACCTTTCGCTGCCAGAACCGGTACAAAAAGCGCTTCACCCGAGGGTAAAGCGCTTGGTCATTATCCGGTTGATGGCCCCTGTCTGCTGCAAGGTTGCTCATCAACACCCCGTATCCCGGCTCTCGCCGTCCTCTTCTTAGCGACGAACCATGCCGTGCGTCATCTCGTCGCTGCCGCCGAGCGGCAGGAAGAACATCAGGTAGCGCAGGGCCACATAGCCGACGATCAGGGTGGCGGCGCCCAGTTCGAAGTGGGCCAGCAACCGGATCTGCTCGACATACTCGGCAGCCTGGGGCCACTGCTCGGCCAGGTGGCTCACCTTGAACAGGGCGGTGGCGCCGATCACCAGCGGGAAGGTGAAGGCGGCGTAGCCCGGTGAGAACGGCAGACGCAGCAGCTTGATGAAGGCCAGATAGATGATGCCGGTCATCAGCACCGCAATCCCCAGCAGCACGGCCACCAGCAGCAAGGAGGGTTCCTCGCTCACGGTCAGGTAACCGGCCAGTGACAGGCTGGCGGGGGCCGCCAGGATGGCGATGGTCGGCTTGGCGGCATCCGGCACTTCATGGCTGAAGATGAGGCGATAGAGCATCAGCGGCAGCATCAGGCCGTAGCAGAGCATGCCGAACCAGAGCAAGCCGTTGGCCAGCGCCGCAAACTGGCCGCCCGGGAAGGCGACGTCAGCAACGATGATCCCCACAGGCGGCACGAACCAGCTCGGCACCATGTGGTGGATTTCAAACTGTTT
The DNA here is from genome assembly GCF_027707385.1 of Aeromonas sp. QDB54. Classification (NCBI taxonomy): domain Bacteria; kingdom Pseudomonadati; phylum Pseudomonadota; class Gammaproteobacteria; order Aeromonadales; family Aeromonadaceae; genus Aeromonas; species Aeromonas sp. QDB54. The sequence goes on from NZ_JAPCIT010000009.1 coordinate 192,545, forward strand.
GGCCCGATGCCAGACGAAAGTGGCCAGGAACGCCAGGTGCAGCAGCACAGCAAACAGCCAGAGCCCCTCGCCCAGACCGGCGTCGAGCATGCCGACCGCCTTGGAGACCACCATGGTGCCCATGGCATAGGTGGGCACCACGCTGCCGACCACGGGGTGGGCCAGATCCTGCCACAGCAGGCGCGGGTGCAGCAGAAACTTGAAGGTCAGGATCACCAGCAGCACGGCGGCAACGGCGGCGCCCAGCAACTGCAGGCGGCCATCGAAGTGACCGGCATTTTCCCAGCACCAACCGAGACTGGCGATCCCGAGCGCCAGCCCTGCCATGGGAGTCGGGGCTTTGCCTAAGGATTGACGGGTTCTTGCGATCATGTCTGAAACCTCTGATGAGAGACGATGGGCATAGGATAATGGCCCCGTATCGTTTACGATATCTAAATGAATTAAATCAATCGTTCAGGATATCCAAACATGAAGCTGACCCTGCAACAACTCAAGGTCTTTGCCACCATCGCCCGTTACGGCAATCTGGGGCTGGCCGCCAATGAACTGTGCCTGAGCAAGGGCGCCGTCTCCCAGTCGTTGCAGGAGCTGGAGCGCCAGCTCGCCACCCCGCTGTTCGATCGCATTCATCCCAGATTGCAGCTCAACAACGAGGGGCGACTGCTGCAACCGGCGGCCGAGGAGCTGCTGACCCGGATGCAGGACATCGAAACCCTGTTCAGCCCGGATGCCGAACCGAGCGGCCAGCTGCGCCTGGGCGCCAGCCAGACCATCGGCAACTACCTGCTGCCAGCCCTGCTCGCCACCAGCAAGCAGGAGCTGGGGCAGCCGCCCCGCGTCACCATCACCAATACCCACCAGCTCTGCCACCTGCTGGCCAACTTCGAGCTGGATCTGGCGCTGATCGAGGGGGAGAACCACCACCCGGATCTGGTCAGCGAGCCCTGGCTCCACGACGAGATGCTGATCGTGGCCCAGCCCGCTCACCCCCTCGCCGGCCGCAGCCGTCTCTCCCTCGCCCAGCTGAGCGATGAGACCTGGGTGCTGCGCGAGCCCCAGTCCGGCAGCCGCGAGCAGTTCGAGCAGCAGATCCAGCCCGAACTGCCGCGCTGGCAGGCGGGGCTCGAACTCAATACCCTGGAGGCGGTGATGCTGGCGGTCGAGAAGGGGCTCGGCATCTCCTTCATCTCTCACCTGGCGGTGTCGGATCGGTTGCAGGCCGGTCGTCTGGTGGCCCTGCCCCTGACCCGTCGCTTCCCCCGTCAGCTCTCCCTCATCTGGCATCGGCAGAAGTATCACTCCGCCACCCTGCGCCGCTTTCTGCAATTTTGCCGCGCCCAGGAGGATGTGTTGCACAGCGATGCCAGCCACACCTGAGCCAATCGGATGATCGGGCAGCATATTGCCCTTGCCACCAAAGTATCGGCAGCAATAGAAGAGGGAGAGCCCAGGCTCTCCCTCTTTGTCATTCAGCCTTGTGACTCAGCGTTTCGCGGGCTGCAATCCCCGCTCGACCCAGCCCAGCACTTGTCTGCTCAGCGCCTGCGGCACCCAGGGCGAGTCGCTCAATCCTTGTCTGACGCAGGCGGCAAAGTGATCCGCCTCGTGCTGCATGCCACCGCCCCCGACCGGCTGCGCGATGTCGTGTGGCCAGGCTGGCAGGGGGTCGCCACCACGCCACGCTATCTGCTGGGGATTCCACCACTTGCCCACCAGCTCCAGCGCCCAGCCGGGCCCGGACAGCCAGGCAGACTTGTCGAGATCCGCGACGATGGAGGCGGCCAGTTCGGCCTTGAGCGGGCCGGCAAACTCAAAACGGACGGCTTCGTCCACCTCGCCCGCCTGGCGAGACAGCGTGACCTCGGGCTCACCCGCCGCCAGTCCGAGCTGGTGACACAGGGCGGCATAGAGCCAGAGCGGATAGACCCCCACATCCCAGGCGGCGCCGCCGGCCAGCGCCGGGTCGAACAGCTTGCCGTCCCGCGCCTGCACCGAGCCAAAGGCGGCCCGCAGCCTGTCGGGGGCCGGCAGGGCGGCAAGCCGCCCCAGCAATTCACGCATGGCGGGGAAGCACATCACCTTCATCGCCTCCATCAACAGCAGGCCCCGCTCGGCGGCGAGCCGCACCAGCCGATCCCAGTCCGCCACCCGGGTCACCGCCGGTTTTTCCACCAGCACGTGCTTGCCCGCCAGCAGCATGAGTTCGATCAGGGCGGCGTGCTCCGGGTGGATCACCGCCACATAGACCGCCTCCACCTGGGGGCTGGCCGCCAGCGCCTGATAGCTGCCATGGGCGTGGGGCAGCCCCTGCTCGTCGGCAAAGGCCTGCGCCCGCGCTTGATCACGGGCGGCGATCGCCACCACCCGGCTGCCACTGGCGTGCCCGTTCACATCCTGACAAAAACGGCGAGCAATGGCCCCCGCCCCGGCAATCCCCCAGCGCAGCGGCTGGTCGCTTGATCTATCTTGCATCCCTGTTTCCTTATGCTGTCTGCCAGTCAGTCATCATGCCTTCGCCAGGCTGCGCAACCAGCGGATCTCGTCGCCCCAGATGGACTCGTCGATGGTCTCCAGGATCAGCGGAATGCCGTCGAAGCGATGGTCATTCATGATGTGATGAAACACCGCCTCCCCCAGGTTCCCCTCGCGCAGACTGTGGTGGCGATCGACCCGGCTGCCGAAGGTGCACTTGGCGCCGTTGATATGCATCCCCTTCAGATACTGGAAGCCCACCGTCTGCTCGAACTCGGCAAAGACGGCGGCGCAAGCGTCTGCAGTGCGCAGGTCATAACCGGCAGCAAAGGCGTGACAGGTGTCAAAGCAGATGCCGACCCGACTCTTGTCCTCTACCCCGTCGATGATGGTGGCCAGATGCTCGAACGACCAGCCGAGGTTGGTGCCCTGGCCAGCGGTATTTTCGATCACCGCCGTCACCCCCTGGCTGCGCTCCAGCGCCCAGTTGATGGATTCACTCACCAGCTTGAGGCTGGCCGCCTCCGGGATCTGCTTCAGGTGGCTGCCCGGATGAAAATTGAGGTAGCAGAGCCCCAGCTGTTCGCAGCGCTTCATTTCGTCCAGAAAGGCATCGCGGGACTTGGCGAGGCCGTCGGGGTCGGGATGACCCAGATTGATGAGGTAGCTGTCGTGGGGCAGGATCTGCTCGGGGCGAAAGCCCCCCTTCTCGCAGGCCAGCTTGAAGGCGCGGATGCTGGTCTCGGAGAGCGGCGCCGCCTGCCACTGGCGCTGGTTCTTGGTAAACAGGGCGAAGGCATTGGCGCCGATGGCCTGGGCGCGGGCGATGGTGTTCTCCACCCCGCCGGCCGCACTGACGTGGGCTCCGATAAATTTCATCTCATCTCCTCTGCACTGTTGCTGGGTCTGGCCGCGCAGCAAAGGGGCGACCAACATGGGGCGTCATTATGCCCAAGCCCGCCCCTTGCGCCAAACCGGGATTGTCGATGGCAACCATAGAGAGGCCCGCAGTGCCGGCCGCCGATGAGAGTAACGTCAACGAGTCAATCGGCCGCGTCGCTCCCGACGCTTTGCTGCCCGCTATCACGCAGTCCGTCAGGCTCCAGGGCTGATGCCAGAATGCCGCTCAACCACAGGATGAACGCCTGCACCCGGGGAGCCAGCTGGCGGCGATGGGCATAGAGGGCGTGAATGGGCAGCGGCGGCGCCTGCCACTTTGGCAGGATGGCCACCAGCTCGCCGCTGGCCAGCAGTGGCTCCACCCCGACTCGCGGCAGCTGGATAATGCCAAGCCCGGCCAGCGCCGCCGCCAGATAGGATTCGCTGTCGTTCACCGTGAGCGCCCCGCTCATCGCCAGCACGGCGCGAGAGCCATCCCCCTGCAGGTACTCGAAACCGCTCTCCCTGAGCCCGCTGCCGCCACCGTAGTGCACCAGCCGATGGTCGCTCAGCTCGCTCAGATTGCGCGGTGTTCCATGGCGGGCCAGGTAGGCCGCGCTGGCACAGTTGATCTGGCGGTAGTGGCCGAGGGGGCGCGCCACCAGGCTGGAGGGCTCGAGTGCCCCGACCCGGATCACGCAGTCAAAGCCCTCCCGCACCAGATCAACCCGCCGGTCCGTGCTGCTCAGCAGCAGTTGCAGGTCGGGGTGGGCCGCAAGCCAGGCGGGCAGCGCCGGGATCACCAGATGGCGGGCCATCCGGCTCGGCATGTCCACCCGCAGCTGGCCGCTCAGCTGCCCCTGCTGGCGAAACAGCGCGTTGAACTCCTCCATGTCCGCCAGCAGATCCTGGCAGCGGGCGTAACAGAGCTTGCCATCCGGGGTCAGCTGCACCCGCCGGGTGGTGCGTTGCAGCAAGCGGGTGCCCATCTGCTCCTCCAGCCGCCGAATGGTCGCCGAGAGCGTCGCCTTGGGGACTCCTAGCTGTTCGGCACTGCGGGTAAAGCTCTCCAGCTCCGCCACCCGCACAAACATTCTCATCGCATCCAGTTGATCCATGCCGCCATTGTCTCGCCAATTGGAACAGTGCATTCATTATCGCCGTATTTATCCAATCAACAATGGACAATAGAGTGATCACACCGGCTCATCCCGAGCGCATTACCCACAGACAGGAGTCCTCACATGGCCCACCCCATCGCACTCATCACCGGCGCCAGCCGCGGCCTTGGCAAACAGGCGGCGCTGGCCCTCGCCGCTCGCGGCGTCGACCTCATCATCACCTATCGCAGTCAGGCCGATGAAGCGGCGGCCGTGGTGGCCGAGGCGACCGCACTCGGCGTCAGGGCCCACGCCTTGCCCCTCGATGTTGCCGACAGCAGCAGCTTTGCCACCTTCGCCCGCCAGGTACAGGAGTTGCTGAGCACATGGCAGCGCCAGCAGATCGATTTTCTGGTCAACAACGCCGGCATCGGCATTCACGCCACCATAGAGCAGACCACCGAACAGCAGTTCGATACCCTGTTCAACATTCACCTGAAGGGGGTGTTCTTTCTGACGCAGCAGCTGCTGCCGCTGATCCGCGATGGCGGGCGCATCCTCAACCTGTCGAGCGGGCTCACCCGCTTTGCGCTGCCCGGTTATGCCGCCTATGCGGCCATGAAGGGGGGTGTCGAAGTGCTGACCCGCTATTTGGCCAAGGAGTTGGGGCCGCGCGGCATCGCCGTCAACGTGGTGGCACCGGGGGCCATCGAGACCGACTTTGGTGGGGGTGTGGTGCGGGACAATCAGGCCGTCAACGACTTCATCGCCAGTCAAACCGCCCTGGGACGGGTGGGCCAGCCGGAAGACATAGGTGGCGTGATTGCCGCCCTGCTCTCCCCTGACAGCCGCTGGATCAATGCCCAGCGCATCGAGGCCTCGGGCGGCATGTTCCTCTAGACCTGCCTGCGCAGAGGATAAGCCCCTGCCAACGGAGACAGCCCGTCAGTGGCTTGAACTGATTTCAGGAGCTTGCCCGCAGGCGGCACACAGCGCCTGCGGCAGATGGGCGGCCAGGGTCGCAACCACTTCCACATCGACCCGGCTCTGGCTGGCCAGTTGCTGCAAAAAGCCGAGCGCCTGCCCGGCGCTCAACCCCTCCCGGTAGGGTCGGTTCTGCACCATGGCCTGGAAGATGTCGGCCACCCGCAGGATCTTCGCCTCCAGCGGCATCGCTTCGGCGGTCAGGTGGAAAGGGTAACCGCAACCATTGGGCTCTTCATGGTGATAGGAGGCCCACAGGGCGATCGCCTCGAAGCCGTCGATATGGCGCAGGATCTGGTAGGTCTCGAAACTGTGGGTATTGATGATGGCCCGCTCCCGCTCATCGAGTGACCCCGCCTTGTCGAGGATCTCGTCAGGCACCCGCAGCTTGCCGAGATCGTGCAGCAGCCCGGCAATCTCCAGCTGCTCGCAGTGCCCCTCTTCAATGCCCATCAGCTCGGCCAACAGCCGGGCCAGTCTGGCCACGCCGAGGGAGTGGGCCACGGTGAAGGGACTCTTGGCATCGACGATGGCCGAGAAGATCCGCGCCAGCTGCTTGAGCTCGCCGTTGCTGGTGAGACAGGGTTCCCGCTCGCTCAGCATGTCGTGCATGTAGTCGCTGATGGCGCGCCCCTCCAGTTGCAGCCAGAACGCCTCCGAGCGGGATGCCAAGAGGAAGGCCGCCACCAGCTCGGGATCGAAAAACTCGCCGGCGCACGCCTCGATCCGTTGCCGGATCTCGTGGGTGTGCATCAACAGGGAGCCGTCGCCGTAATGAGGTGCCGCCAGGGCATCCACCCGGTCTACCAGAAAAATGAGATTGGCCTGGCGCATCACGCCCGCCGCCAGTCCAGGGGTTTGTACCAACCGGTGCCAGTGGGTGTGGTGATAACGGATGGGTTCCGCCAGGGGCGCCAGCGGCGGAAAGTCCTTGAGCAGGTCATGACCGACCTCGCAGTGGAACTGGGAGGACTCCCAGTCAAACTCGCTGACCAGATGACAATGAATAAAGGTGGAGGAGACGCCGATGTCGTGCAGCACCCCCAGCTCGAACAGGCAGGCTCGCTCGCTGGCATTTGCTCCCAGCGCCTTGCCGCACTCAGCAGCCATGATGCCGACCCGCTTGCCGTGTGCCACATCACCGATGCCGACCAGATCCAGCGACGCCGACAAGGCGTATACCACCTGGCGCAGATCAACCTGCTGGGAAACGTGCTCACCGCTGCGGGTGTATGGGGTGTTGCTGTTCATGATGCGTGTCCACCTCTGCCAACGTGAAACATCCCGTGTCTGGGGCCGGGTAAACACCTTGAATTTAAATCAGAATATGAACTCTGGTGGTAGCTTCACCCAGATACCCCTCATCTAATTGACAAAAAGATGAGTTGGATCAATTTGGCAAGGCACGTGCCGGTTGTGTAATAGATGTGAAGAAAATGAGGCCTTGTGGTTACCTGAAACCATCATCAATAGTCATTCGGAAATGGTCTATGGTTAGAGCGAAACGGCCTCAACAGGCTGGATATCAATAAGTTGCCCATAAGGAACCCACCATGAAAGCGCTAACCTTACCCCTGTTTTACCTCTTGTCTTTACTCTTCTGCGGCCAGGCCTACAGTGCCGATGAAGTCATCCTCAGCGTCGCCGCCAAGGGTTGCTGCAACAACGCCGGCAAGATGGAGTACAGCCGCGCCCAGCTGCAGGCGCTGCCGCAAGCCAGCGTCACCACTACCACTCCCTGGACCAAGGGCTCCCATGTCTATCGCGGCGTCTTGCTCAAGACGCTGCTCGATACCCTCGGCGTCACTGCCGACAAGATAAAAGTGATGGCCCAGAACGACTACTTCGCGGTGATCCCGCGGCAAGATGTCGAGAAATACCCTGTGCTGCTGGCCATCGAGGAAGATGGCAAGGCTCTGACCCTGCGCAACAAGGGCCCAGTCTGGGTCATCTACCCCCTGTCGGACCACCCCGAGCTCAATATCGAGCAATATCACAGCCTGATGGTGTGGCAAGTGCTCAAGCTTGAAGGGATGTAATGATGATCAAGGGCAAGTTCCTCTCCCTTGCCTTTATCATGGTCTCCTTTCTGGGGGTGACCATCTAGTCACTCTTCAATTACGATCGCACCTTCAACGACATGGTCAAATACAACCAGCTCTCCGCCTGGTCTCTGGCCCAGCTGGAGCTGGAGCTGCACGGTTTTGACGAGCAGCTGTCGCTGTATCGCAGCGGTCAGACCGATGCCGGGCAGTTGAACAAGGCCTATGACATCGCCTGGAACCGGCTGGACATTTTCCTGACCGGACAGGAGACCGCCCTTATTCGTTCCCGCTACCAGGCCAGCGAGAGAGTCGGCGCCTTCTTTGAGGTGCTCAAGGAGTATGAGCAGGACGTGGTCAACCCCACCCCCGATTCAGCCCGGCTGGCCGAGATGGAAACTAGGCTAAGCAAGCTGTTGCCTTCCATCCGGGATCTGATGGTGATGAACTTCACCGGCCCCTCCGCCATCAAGCAGCGTCAGGAGCTGCAGCAGTCCAAGGAAGGGCATGTACTGGTGCTGGTCGTCCTGCTGGCCATCGGCCTGCTCATCCTGTTCGTGGTCTCCCGGGAGATGAAGCTGCAATACTTCCTGGCCTGGAACGACCCACTGACCCTGCTGCCCAACCGGGCCGCCTTCATGACCCGGCTGGAGCGGCTGGCCAAGAGCAAGCAGCCCGACGACTGTACCCTGACCATCTGCCTGGTCGAGTTGAACAATTTCAAGGAGGTCAACGACAGCCTGGGCTATGCCGCCGGGGATGAACTGCTCACCATGGTGGCCAACCAGATCAGAGAGTATGCCCATGAGCAGGCCTTCATCGCCCGCATGGGCGGCGATGAATTTGCCCTCTTCATCTATGGCGCCATGCCCATCGAGCACCGTGTTCCCTACCTTGTCCGGCTGCTGGATGAATTGAGGCCCACCGTCTTTCAGGCCGATCCGGCGCACCGGGTGCGCGTCAGCATGGGGATAAGCCAGCACCCCATCACGGCCCACAAGATCGAGGAGCTGATCCTGTTCGCCGACATTGCCCTCGCCAATGCCAAAAAGCTCAAGGAAAACCACCTGCAAGTGTTCAACCACCGGATGTTCGAGCACTACAGTCGCAACCGGAAATTGGCTGCCGAGCTGCGTGAACATCTGAATATCATCTCCAACAGCACCCTCTATCTGCACTATCAGCCGGTGATAAAACCGGGCAATGCCTACAACATGGGAGCCGAGGTGCTGATCCGCTGGCATCACCCCGAATACGGCTTCATCAACCCGCTGGACATCATCGCCATGGCGGAGGAGAACGGCCTCGGCGAGCTGCTCGGCAAATGGATCTTCAGCCGGGTCAACCACGACATGTCGCAGCTGCCGGCCAGCTTCGTGGACAAGCTGGAGCTGGCCATCAACCTCTCCAACTCCATGTTCACCCCGGCCCTGTTCCACCAGGTGAACGAGATGCTGCAACAGAGCCCGCTGCGCGCCGAACAGCTCATTCTGGAGCTGACCGAGACCATCGCCCTCGACGATCTGCCGCTCAGCCAGCGCATCTTCAAGGAGCTCAAACACATCCACGTGCGCATCGCACTGGATGATTTCGGCACCGGCTGGTCCTCCTTCTCCTATCTGATGTCTCTGAGCTTTGACAAGCTCAAGATTGACAAGTCCTTCGTCAGCAACATCGAGACCGACCCGCGGCAATTCATGTTCGTCGAGTCCATCACCAAGCTATCCCATCAGCTGGGGCTGGTGGTGGTGGCCGAGGGGGTGGAGAGCCTGCATGAACTGCAGCAGCTGGCCCATATTGGGGTGGACGAGATCCAGGGCTACTACTACTCCAAGCCGCTCTCCCCTGCCGAATTTTTCATCTATGCCATGACCCATCTGGCCCATAGCGCCGAGGAGAGCGTGGACGTCAGCTATCACTGACCTCACATCCCATTGCAGTCCACCCCCTCTTTCGTCTCACCGTCTCGTTCCCACCAAAAACAACAGGCCCCGCCGGTGGGCGGAGCCTGTCAAAGTACTGCTGCTCAGTTTGTCTAGAGCGTTTTGCCGCCCGAGCTTATTACCGTCTGGTACCAGTAGAAGCTGTCCTTCTTGAGCCGACGCAGGGAGCCGCCCTGCTCATCACGCTCCACAAAGACGAAGCCGTAGCGCTTCTGGTAGCCGTTGAGCCAGCTCAGGATGTCGGTGAACGACCAGGCACAATAGCCCAGCAGCTCCACTCCGTCCTGCAGCGCCTCCTGGCACGCCTTGACGTGGCTGCGCAAATAGTCGATGCGGTAGTCGTCGTGCACCCGATCTCCTTCTGCCAGCTTGTCGAACTCGCCGAGGCCGTTCTCGGTGATCATCAGCGGCAGACCGTAGCGAGAGGAGAGCCGGCGCAGGGCGATGCGCATCCCGGTCGGGTCGATGGCCCAGTCCCAGTTGCTGGTCTCTAGGTGCGGGTTGGGGGCCGTCTTGTAGAGGCCGGGAATGCCGCTCGAGGGAGTGGTACCCTTCTGCCCTGTGGTGTTGATGCGCTGCAGGGTCTGGCCGCCGAGCGGGTTGTCGGTGAAGGTCAGCGTGTAGTAGTAGTTGACCCCGATGTAGTCGGGCGTCCCTTCCCGCAGCAGCTCGAGATCGCCCGGCAGGATATCCGGCGCTTCTCCGGTCTCCCGCAGGTAGGCAAGCGCCGCCTGCGGATAACGGCCAAAGCAGTAGGCATCCAGCCACCAGAGGTTGGTGAACTCCTCGGCGTTTTCAAACGCCAGCATATCTTTGGGATCGCACGACGCCGGATAGGCGGGCGAGTAGGCAAAGCTTGGGCCGATCAGCCCCCCCGGCACGTGCTGGCGGAACGCCTTGATGACCCGGGCGTTGGCCAGGAACGCGATGTGGTTGGCAGCAAAGAAGCGCTTGCGGTCCTGCACTGCGGGCGGGTGCGTGCCGAGCTGATAGGCGTTGGTCAGGTTGTAGTTCTGCTCGTTGAGCGACACCCAGTACTTCACCTTGCCGGCAAAACGTTGATACAGGGTCACGCAGTAGCGCTCGAAATCCTCGATGATGCGTCTGTCTTCCCAACCACCGTACTCATCCTGTAGCGCCTGGGGCAAGTCCCAGTGATAGAGGGTGAGTACCGGCTCTATCTGGTGAGCCAGCAGGGTATCGATGAGTTTCTCGTAGAAGGCCAGCCCCGCCTCGTTTACCTCGCCGCGGCCGGTCGGGTAGATACGCGGCCAGCTCACCGAGAAGCGGTAGGCCTTGAGCCCCATTTCCGCCATCAGCGCCACGTCCTCCTCCATGCGGTGATAGTGATCCACCGCCACGTCGCCGTTGCTGCCCTCAAAGGTCTTGCCCGGCAGCTTGGTGAACAGATCCCACACCGAGGGGCCCTTGCCATCGGCGTTCCAGGCCCCTTCCACCTGGTAGGCGGCGGAGGCGGCGCCCCATAGAAAATCGGCGGGGAAGTCGTTGAACTTGTGGTGATGCATCTGGGGTTGCTCCTTCTGCGGCGGTGGCACCGGCCACCTTTATCGCGCCGACTGGCGGCGCCCAATGGAATTGGCATAAGCATCGAACAGTTATAAAATTCCGTCCAATGACAAATCAAACCATTCAACATTCCAAACAGGAATCATAGGGGCCGGGATGGAGTTACGGGATCTGAAAGCCTTCGTCACCCTGGGAGAAGTGCTGCACTTCGGTCAGGCAGCGGTGCGCCAGCACGTCACCCAGTCGGCCCTGAGCAAGCAAATACGGCGGCTGGAAGAGGAGCTGGGCGGCGAGCTGTTCGAGCGCAATGCCAGCAGTACCCGCCTCACCGTGCTGGGGCGGGCCCTTTACCAGGATGCCAGCGCCTTGGTGGCGGCCAGCGAGCAGCTCGGGCGCACCGCCCGTGACGTGCTGGCGGGCAACAGCGGCACCCTGCGCATCGGCTTTGGGGTTGCTACCAAGATCCTGGTGCCCGCCGCCATCGCCCGTTTTCGCACCGAACGCCCGCAGGTCACCATAGAGCTCAACGATCTCTCCACTCACCACCAGTTGCTGGCCCTGAGCGAGGGCAAGCTGGATCTGGGTTTTTGCCGCCTGCCCGCCCCCAAGGGGTGGCACTGTCTGCCGGTGGTGCGGGCGCACTTTGTCGCCGTGCTGCCGGCCAGCTACGCCGGCGTGAGCGAACTGGCGGATCTGGTGGACAAGCCGCTGGCTATCTTGCGCCGGGACAAGGCCCCCTCGTTTTATGATCACCTGATGAACTATCTGGCCCAGAGCGGGCTGCGCTTTCGCGATATCCAGTACGTCAACGACTTCGCCGCCGGCGTCGCCACCGCAGCCGCCGACATCGCCTGGACCCTGGTGCCCTCCTCCACCACCATAGAGCACCCTGATGTGCTGACCCTGCCGCTGCATGATACCGAAGCGAGCTGGATCATCGGCCTCATCCGCCCGCCCCACAGCAAGGGCCCGCTCATCGACGCCTTCTGGCAGATTGTCGCCGACCTGAGTGAGCCAGCTCCCGCGCTGCAAACGGGGCCTTCTCCAGAGCAGCCATGAGCCTGCTCGGCGCCTCTCTCTTCCCCCCTGGCAGGCGGCCGCTTGGTGATAGCGCTGACATCCCTTTGCCGATCAAGTGATTATGGTGAAGAAGGGGGGTGGATAGTGATAGCTTTTCGGCAGTTGGCTCCATTAGAATCAATCGTTTTACGATCACTCACCCTCATCGCGGATGCCACACTGCCATGCTGCTTCACCGGTTATTGAAAATTGATCTGCGTCGTCTGATCCTGGCGCTGGCCGTCGTCGGCGTCATGGCGACCCTGAGCAACAGTTTCTATGCCACCTACGAGGCGCAACGGGAGCTGTTGATCTCCAATACCCTGGATGCCAACCGCGTCTACGCCGCCAAGCTGGCCGACATGACCAATACCATGATCCAGTCCAGCCAGAGCCAGCTGGCCTACAGCGCCACCCTGCTCGCCCCTGCCATGGCCGATGACGATGTCCTGCTGGGTGAAGTCCGACGCTTGCAACAGCAGACCGCGACGTTCAACTCGGTGGCCGTGGTCAATGCCGACGCCGTGGTGGTGAGCGTCTATCCGGATACCCTCAAGATCAAGGGCGCCAAGCTCACCTCCGCCGGTTCCAGAGCCGCCATCACGACCCGGCGGCCGGTGATCACGGATCCCTTTATCTCGCTCTCCGGCAACTATCTCATCAGCCTCTCCAGCCCCATCTTCGACAAGGAGAAGAATTATCTCGGCTATGTGGCGGGCACCATCTATCTCCAGTCACCCAATCTGCTCTCCGGCATGCTGGGCCAGCACTACTACCAGGATGGCTCCTCCCTCTATGTGGTCGATCGCAACAGAACCCGCATCTATCACCCGGACCGTGCCAGGGTCGGTGAAAAAATCCGTGACAACGGGGTGGTCGATCGGGTGTTGAACGGCGAAGAGGGGGCGCTCGAGCTGACCGATGAGACAGGCACCGAGATGCTGGCCGGCTTTGCCCCCATCCGCCAGACCCACTGGGGAGTGGTGGCGCAGCGTCCCCGCGCCGCCACCCTGACCGGGCTGGATCAGCAGATGATGCGGGTGCTGCTCAAGATCATTCCCATCAACCTGCTGATCCTGCTGTTCATCTGGATTTCCGCCATCTTCATCTCCAGGCCGCTGTGGCAGCTGGCACACAAGGCCAAGCTGATGGATCAGCAGGAGTCGCTCAAGAACATCGCCAGGATCCGGGCCTGGTACTTCGAGGCGGCGCAGCTCAAGCAGGCCATGCTCAAGGGGCTGGGGCTGCTCAATACCCGGATCACCCAGCTGCACAATGACAGCCATACCGACGCCATGACCGGTCTGTTCAACCGCCGGGGCATGCAGCAGGTGCTCGACAGCTATCAGGCGCTGAGCCAACCCCTCGCCGTGATTGCACTGGATATCGACCATTTCAAGCAGATCAATGACGGTTTCGGCCATGATGTCGGGGATCAGGTGCTGGCCACCCTCGCCACCTTGATGCAGCAAGGCGCCAGGCAGGCCGATGCCGTGTGCCGCAGCGGCGGTGAAGAGTTTCTGATCTTGCTGCCCGGGCTGTCGCTCCCTCTCGCCTTCGAGATCGCCGAGCGGCTGCGCCAGCGGGTTGCCGCGCACCCCATGCCCGGCGCCGGCCACATCACCATCTCGCTCGGGGTCGCCCATTGGCCAGGCAGCGATGACGATCTCAACGCCGTCCTGAAGCAGGCCGACCAGGCACTTTATGAAGCCAAGCGACGGGGACGCAATCGTACCGTGCAGGCCGGTCGTGACCAGCAGATCCCATCTGATGGCGCCCTGCCACCGCCCGAAGATGCCCCCGAACGCGTGCAGCACGGCTAGACAACGTCAGCTGGGCAACCAGGTGTACAGATCCGGGTTCATGGGCGTCTGCTGCGGCAAGCGGCTTGATGCGACAGGCGGTTCGCCGTCAGCCAGCACATGGCCCGACTCGATGGCTCATTGACCCGATCAGACGTCGAGCCTGCGCTGAGTCAGCCACTCCACCATGGCCGGATCGCGGTGCGAGAAGAAGGCGCTGACCGCCATATCGAGCGCCGCTATCTGTACCATCTCCTCATGACTGAGTTCAAAGTCGAAGATAGCGAGATTCTCCTCCATCCGTTCCTTGCGCACAGACTTGGCCAGCGCCGCTATGCCCCGCTGGTACAGCCAGCGCAGCACTACCTGCCCCACACTTTTCCCGTGTCTCGCCCCGATGGCGGTCAGCTGCGGATGCTGGAACAGTCCGTTTCTGCCCTCTGCAAAAGGAGCCCACGCCTGCGGCTGTATGTGTCTGCTCTGCATCCAAGGCACGGCATGCAGCTGCTGATTGAAGGGGTTCACCTCTATCTGGTTGATGGCAGGCGCCACCTTGTTGAATGCCATGAGATCCGCCAGCCGGTCCGGGTGGAAGTTGCTGACGCCAATCGCCCGGATCTTGCCGGCTTGCTGCAACTCCGCCATCGCCCGCCAGGCGCCGTGGACATCCCCGTAAGGCTGGTGGATGAGATAAAGATCCACATAATCGAGCTGCAGGCGGTTCAAGGAGCGCTCGAATTGCGCCTTGGCCCCCTCATAGTTGGCATCCTGCAACCAGAGTTTGGTGGTGATGAACAGCTCGCCGCGCTCGATGCCACTCAACCTTATCCCGTTGCCGACCTGGGTTTCATTTTGATAGGAGGCGGCGGTATCGATCAGCCGGTAACCTGCATCGATGGCCTCGATGACGGCACGTTCGCACTCTGCCGCCGCCATCTGGAAGACTCCAAAACCCTGCAGGGGCATCTCGATGTCATTGTTCAGCTTTACTGCTTGCATGATCTGCTCCTAGTTGTTTGTCATTGGCATGTCATGAACCGCCACCATGCCAGATCCAGTCAGCCTGGCTGCGGGTAACCGCGTCTTGATGACCTTCAAGATGGCAACGCCGCTCAATCCCGCCACCAGATTGTGAAACCGGCCCGCCCGATACTGAGCGGAATCCTGGTGTTCGGGCAGCCCCGATTGCACTACAGACGAGATGATACCGGCCATCGCGGCTCCTGTGAGTCATAACAACAGAACGGCCCCGGCCAACCGGGGCGACGCGAACCAGCGTCTCGACACGCGGCAGTGGCCGGGCTCGCTTTCCAGCAGGGAGCCTCAGCGCCCCACCAGTTTTCCCAGGTGCGCCGGGTAGCGCCCCCCTTCCAGCTCGATGCCTGCCACGGCGGCGTCAATATCGGCCAGCTCGCGGCTGCCGAGCCTGATGGCAGCCGCCCCCAGGTTCTCTTCCAGCCGGTGCAGCTTGGTGGTGCCCGGAATGGGCACGATCCAGGACCGCTGGGCCAGCAACCAGGCAAGCGCAATCTGGGCTGGCGTCACCCCCTTGCTGGCGGCCAGATCCCCCAGCACCTCCACCAGGCGCAGGTTGGCCGCGCGGGCGCCTTCGGCAAAGCGCGGCACTATGCTGCGAAAATCGTTCGCCTCGAACCGGGTATCAGCCTTGATGGCTCCCGTCAGAAAGCCTTTACCGAGCGGGCTGAACGGCACAAAACCTATCCCCAGCTCGTCAAGCAGCGGCAGGATCCCCTGCTCCGGCTCCCGCCACCAGAGGGAGTATTCGCTCTGCAGCGCCGCTACTGACTGCACCTTGTGGGCACGGCGGATGGAATCGACGCCGGCCTCGGACAGGCCGAAGTGACGCACCTTGCCCTCCTGAATAAGATCGCGCACCGTCCCTGCGACGTCTTCCATCGGCACATCGGGATCGACGCGGTGCTGGTAGAAGAGATCGATGACGTCGGTGTTGAGGCGGCGCAGCGATGCTTCCGCCACGGCGCGGATATTCTCCGGCCGACTGTCCAGCCCATCAGGCACCTTGCCATTTTTGAAGCCGAACTTGGTGGCGATCACCACCTTGTCGCGAAACGGGGCCAGCGCCTCTCCCAGCAACAACTCGTTGTCGCCCGGGCCATAGGCCTCGGCGGTATCGAAGAAGGTGACCCCGAGCTCAAAGGCACGCCGGATCAGGGCGATCGCCTCTGCCTTGTCGGTCGCGGGGCCATAGCCAAAGCTCAAGCCCATGCAACCCAGACCGATGGCGGACACCGTCAGCCCGCTGTTACCCAATTGACGTGTTTGCATGTTTGCTCCTGTTCTCACAATGCAGCCGGAACTGCCCTGATAACCATGGATGCTCAGCCTCTTGTCTCAACCCAACCGGGGGGAGACAAACGTTAAAGGCTGGCACGTTGGATGGACGAACTATAGAGATGGGATAAACATCGAACTAGACGGTAAATAGCGGAATCAGTTACAACCAAATGATGTAAATCCATGAGCAAGACCATGATCAACGAATTGCGATCCATCACCACCTTCGTCCACACGGCCGAGCTGGGCAGTCTCAGCAAGGCGGCCGAGGCTCAGCAGATCTCCCCTCAGGCCGCCAGCAAGGCGCTCGGCCAGCTGGAAGCGTATCTGGGGGTGCGTCTGTTTCATCGCACCACCCGCAGCATGTCGCTGACCGAAGAGGGTCAGCGGTTTCTGGAGGCGTCGCAGCCTGCCCTGCTCGGCCTGCAACAGGCTCTGACGGCTGCGCGCCAGACCCGTGAGGAGTTCGCCGGTCCGCTGCGGATCGTGGGCCCGCGTTCCGTGGTGCAGACCATCATAGGGCCGGTGCTGGAGGAGTACTGCCGGCGCTATCCTGATGTGCAACCGGATATCCAGCTCGATGACAGGGTCGGCAACTGGGTGGAGGAGCGGGTCGATGTGAGGTTGCGCATCGGCATCTCTCCTCAGGAGGGGCTGATCGCGCGCCGCCTGTTCCCCATGCAGCTCATCATCTGCGCCGCCCCCGCTTATCTGCGCAAATATGGCGTGCCCCTCACCCTGCATGATCTCGGCCTGCACCGCTGCAGTGCCTTTCGCCACGCGGGCAACGGTCGCCTGGTGCCCTGGCATGTCAAGATAGGGGACGAACCGCAGGAACATCCGGTACGCCCGGCACTCTCCACCAACGACGAGATGGTGGAGCTGGGGGCCGTGCTGGCTGGCGACGTCATCGGCCAGCTGGCCGGGCCAACGGCAGCGGCGCATATCCGCGCCGGCCGCCTGGTGCCCCTGCTGCTCGAGCACATGACCCAGATGCACGGCCTGTTTCTCTACTATGGCAGTCGCGCCGCCCAGCCCGCCAGGGTACGCCACTTCATCGATCTGGCGATAGCCTGCCTCACGGACAAGCGCGACTATGTGCTCGACATGGATGAACTGGCGCAGGCCCATTTGGCCGGCACGGGGTCACTGCAACCGACATAACGTCCCAAATAAGCGCTCGGGGTTGCTGATTGCTGGGTGCGTTCCGGGCTTGGGCGTTGGTGCACGGCAAGCACTTCTCTTTCGAAAAAGGGTCGTAGCGGGGTGAGAATAAAGAGGATGAAATGGCAATAGAGCCCACGGAAAGTGACTGAAGGGAAAATGCTCGCGTAAGGTGCCGGCCCTGAAGATCAAGGGGAAGTTTGCACCAGACTCCAGGCACCTTGCGGTCGTACCTGATAAGTTGCTGCAGAGGGTCGGAGATCCGAGATTAAGAGGCCTGACTCATCCACATAAAGTGGATTACCAAGAGGTCTGAAGGGGGTAATTAGCTGTAACTTATTGATGTCGTCTAAACCATAAGTTGACATAACACACAACCAGAGATCAATGACTTATGAAAGACTGATAACCCATAAGTTGACATAAAAATTACCCATAAGATGACATAAAATGGCATCAGCCTCTGCTCCCACCCCTAGAGAGAAGTAATTTTACGACACCACCTTAGCGCCTCTGTAGTGATTGAATAACATACAAATTGGGAGACCAATTATCTGCCATAGAGGCTGGAATTGTCTAGCTCAGCCTTATGGCTGGTTTTTTAGTCAAAAGGAAGCGGTTCTGTATAGACATTTCTTCGCTAATGATTATCCGATAGTTTCATATATGGATAGATTATTAGTAAACCACCCAGGCGACCTGGGTGGTTTGTATCACTAGGTTCAGACAAGAAGTTATTGGCTTTTCGTTATCATAGCTTAATCACTATTGCTATCGGCGTGCACAACCCCAAACGACTTAAATCTTATGAATTTTGAACCAAATTGTTCTTCAGGAACCTTGAGCTTTATAAGTTCATAAAAATTTTCGTCATGTGTAGAAAGTATTATTTGTCGATCAAATTTCACAGAGATATTTCTTAGTAAGTCGATGACTGAAAGGACATTAATCGAGTCCATTGAATGAATTGGATCATCAATTAGTATCGCCCTTACTGGATCGCTATCGTGCTCAATGTGCAGAGCTTTCGCAAGGAAAATACTAAGACTAAGTATATTTAATTGTGCAGAACTAAAGTATAGAGCCGGAGATATTGGCTGACTAAACTCATCTTCATAAAGATATATCTCTAGCCTAGGCTTATCTTCAATTGGAAAAATACATTCAAATCTTACAGTTTTGAAAAATGGATGTGGATCAATTTTTCTATAGATAGATGTGATTAAGTCTGTGTAAAAGAAGTTGTCGATGCGCTCCTTGAGCTTAAGCTCAATTTTCTTCAGTTCCCGACTCAGTGAAATAGATAGGTTTTCGATCTGGTTTTTTGTGTCTCTATGCGAGTCAATTTTAGCCCTCAATTCTCTATATTTAAAGAATGGCAGGACATCTTTTATTTGGGCTTGGACGATGTTGGTGAGCATCAAAGATGCTGAAGCTGTAGAGGTTTTCTTGTCAAGGTCAGTTTTTTTTAGCTGCAACTCATTAAGTAATGATTCGGTTGGTGCGCTGAAGTCATTAACAAGAGGGATAAGAAACGCTTCTATTCGCGTCGTCGCATCTTCAATGTGGCGTAATTCTTCAGTCAGTGACACCAGTTTCTCAAGAAGTGGGGGCTCGGATGAATATTCACCTGGTTGGGATAGTGTATTTTGGAGTTTTGTGATGGATTCAGATGTTGCAGTTATTTCTCTATGTAGGCTGATTTTTCTTTCAGTTAGCTCATCGAATATTGGCGAAAAAAGTTCCAGAACATCTCCCTCTGGAAGTATATATTTTGTTTTAAGGGTTTTGTATAATATGTATATGTCACTCTGTTCGATTACCTCTAATTTGGCGAGAATTTCAGCCCTGTTTGAGGCTATTTTTCCAGCCGCATCATTGGCTGATTTGATTGAAGTGATTAGCTCTTCAAGGCTGTTGTCGATCTTGACTATGTCCGCTTTGACACTCGATATGGCATCGCCGATAAATTTGATGTAGTCGTCTTTGTTAAGGTTTCGAACCCCTGCCCTAAGTCTATGTATATCATCAGTTTTTACTGCCAGATCATGTTTCACGTCTGCCAGTTCACGATCTAAACGTGCGACTTCAGATTCCACATTTGATAGCCGCTCGTTGATCTTCGCGATCGCAGCTGTTTTCAGAGAAGTCAGGTAGCTGTGCCCGCGGTCTAGAAAATCATCTATCTGAACAATTCTTTTCTCAAGGTCTGCTCTGCTCATTAGAAGCGAGTGGAGTGCGGCTTCGATGCTTCCATTCGATTGGATTTTCTCCAAAAGAGCTGTATGAGATTCATACTGTGCGTTGCACACCGGGCACGCATCAGACAGAGTTTTGGATAAAAGAGTTTTTGCCATGCTTATTAGGGAGAACAGATCCGCGGATTGGCCGCTTAAGTCTTTGGCATTTACATCTAATGTTTGGATTCGCTCTTGTATGTCATTCCTTAGCTCTAAGTTCTGATGATAATTCATCACGAATTCGGGGTCTGGCTTAAGCAGCGCTTGAGCATCCTCTGAAATTATTGATTTCCCGACGGCGAGGTTGGTGTACTTTGACAGTTCGTCTTGTAATGATTTTTTAAGAGCATGCGCTGTTGTAGTCCACCTCTCTGATTCGGTGATCTTGGAATTGAGGGCATGGATGAGTTTGTCTCGTGCATCAATTTCGACAAACTGAGCTTCGACTTTGGACAAATCGTCAAGCAGGGAAGCCATTTGTGTATCATTGTTGATCCGTTCACGTCGCAAAGACTCTATGGTCTGGGTGCTTGCACTATTAGATATAGTTATGTTGGCGAGCTCTTTGTCGATTGCAGATATCTTTTGATTATGGTTGGTAATATCTTTAACTATATTATTAAGCTGTTGCTGATTGGATAGTATCAGGGAGATTATCTGAGCCTCATCAACAGTGCTTCTAAGCCGCTGCTCTAAATTATTTTTGGTATCTATCGCCTTAAATAGAGAGTTAATGTCATCTCGGTTTGAATTTATTTTGGCAAGATCAACCTTAAGCTTGGCACTGTGTTCTCGATATTGGGTAAGGTGAGATAGATTGCCTATGCAGTAGTCAATCGCTTGCCTCCGCTGACCTAAAGACTCTAGCTCAGTATTTAATTCAATTACGCGTTTCGAGAGCATTGACAGTAGTTCTGTTTGCTCCAGCTCTGAGAATGCATTCCCGATTTTAGGAAAGCTACCGCCATTGAGATTTATCTCGCCTATAGTCTGGTTTACTTCATCTACGCTGAATTCCAAGGTGGGTTCGCGTAAATTTTCTTCGAGAGAGGATATTATATCACTGAGCTGTTTTAGCTCACGGCTACAGGACTTAATCGAAGTGAATAGGCTGCTGCGATACTTTTCGTCGTTCCCTCCAAAGGCCCCCATGAAACGATCATAGCGTTGCTCTGGTCGCTCTTCTTTTAAGAAGGCATCGATAGCATCTTGAGATAAAAAAATGTCTGTTAAATGTTTCGTCGTTTTGTCTGTTCGCGCTGTGTCATAGGTGTAGTCGCGCTGTCCCGCGGCGGGACGCCTGACCTGACGATAAAAGTCTTTTTTTCCGGTTGTGCATACCTTTACGTACGATGGAGCCCCCTCATCAATATACCTATTTTTGAGTATCCTTTGAGATGACTCGCTCGTGTTTAGGTATAGTGATGCTGAATCATTGTTTATACGCTGGCTGTCTCTGATATAGCGACTGATATTGTTTGTTATTGCCCATTCCACGGCGTCGTAAAAGGAGCTTTTCCCAAAACCATTAGGTGCATATATTGAAATAAAATTGGACACCTTGCCGTCTGAGTTTGTAAAATCGAATGCCCCATCGCCGTCCTCAGCGTATGCGCGAAAACCTACGATATCCACGGATTTAAATTTCATTGTCAGAAATCCACTTTGCTAAATGAAGAACGTTTTCCGAAGAAAGGATTGGGTTTGACCTTTTGTCGGATATCAATTGGTTCAGTTTTTTGTGCAACTGGGTTAGGTCCGCATCATCTGTTGGAGGGGCATATGAGAATATATGGCTAAGTTTTAAGTCGGCACCTAGAATTTCATTGTTTAAATGTGCTTCAGGGTCGAATTTGCTTGTGGCCTCTGAAACTACAAGCTTCCTCATGGAGAATTTATCGTTTTCGATCTCGTATTTTGTGGTTTTGGCAATGCTGGATGGGGTTATGAATGCGAGATAAATATTCCATGCATCAAATTTATTGTCCAGTTTGCTTTGGTAATCATAGGCGATGACGCTGGCTACTTTTTTCCATAATAACAGAAGGTCGGCTTCATCTTTTACCCAACAAACAAAACAGCTTATGTAATCATCTGGTTCTGAACGATACAGTGAGAATACCGCGCGGGGGAATTGTTTTGATAGAAACTCAATGCTTTGAGTGGATTTAGATATATGCATTGTAGAGTCCTTTTACTAGGGAAGGTGCGAACAAGTCCCTGATATGAGATCATGTTTGTCATCTGGAGCCATGGAACAGGGTTCATCATGA